>JBKICP010000194.1:0-3602 GCA_046567085.1 Acidobacteriota bacterium | reverse complement strand
GATGACCTGCTGGGTGCTGATGGTGCTGGTGAGCAGGATGATCTTGACGCCCGGCGAGCCGTTCATGATCGCGCGCATGGCCTCGATGCCGGGCAGCCGCGGCATGTAGACATCGAGCAGCAGGATGTCCGGCAGCAGCTCCAGCGTCTGCGTGATGGCCTCATCGCCATCGGAGCACTCGCCCACGACGTCGAGGCCGCCCTCGGCCTGCAGCATATTGCGGACGCCGATGCGGATGACCGGATGGTCGTCGGCGATGAGGATACGAATGGCCGGCGAGGCAGCTTTCGTCGGTCGGGCGGGGGCGGGACGTGCAGACCTGGCGGGAGTATTCATGCTTTAAGCCTCTGTTTCAGGATAATGGCGGCGAAACGGCAGTGTGCTTCCATCTCGTCGAGTTTGCGCAACCGATCATCAGGATCGTCAATACCTGCTTCGAGAACGGCAGCGGCGCGGGAAATCTGCAGGGCGCCCACCATGGCGGCGCCTCCTTTGACGGTGTGCGCCTCTTTCCTGACGGTCGCAGCATCGGCCTTGCGCATCGTGGCAATGCGCTCGTGGGTATCGGTCAGGAAAACGGTGAAGACCTCTTCGAGCCCCTCGGGAGTAATTGCCCGGCGCAGCCGCTCGAAGATATCGGCGTCGAGAACGGCATCTTCTTTGGGAGTATGGCCAGCCGCCGGCTTTGCAACGCCGATCGGCCGCCTTGCCAAAGCAGAGCGCAGGCTCTCCGGCGAGAGCGGCTTCTTCAGCACGCCGTCGTAGCCGTCCAGCTGTGGGGGCGGGGACGCGCTCATGGCCAGCAGCAGCGCACGCGGAGCTGCCTGGCGCAGCGAGCGCGCCAGATCCGGCCCGTTCAGGCCGGGCATGCGCAGGTCAGCGAGGATGCAATCGGGGGGATTGGAAGCGGCCAGGTCCAGGGCCTCGCTTCCGCTCTGCGCCTGGAGAACGACGCACCCCTCCGATTCCAGCAGGATCGCCGTGACGGCCAGACTCACAGGGTCGTCGTCAACGGCGAGGATGCGCCGGGGGGTGGGGGATGGGCCAGAATCCATGTGGGGTCGATTCTACACAGGGAGAGTGACAGATTTACACAGGATTCGCGTGCCTTTCGCCGACATTTCACCTCTGTGAACGCGGTGGAATCGGGCAGGCGCGCGGTGTAAAGTGGGCGGCAATGGAACCCACGGCTCCGCGCAGCATCGAAGAGCAGCTTGCCGACCTGCGCGAGCGTGTGCAGCAGCTGGAGCAGACCCTCCATGACCACGGCTTAACCGGGCGGCAAGGACCCGCGTCCGCCCTTGTGCCGGAGCCGGCCTCTTCTGCGCAGGCCCCGGTTCCAGCGGCGCAGGAGCCACTGACTCCGCCGGCTGCGGCACCTCCGAGTTTTGCGGCGGTCGAACCGACGCCCGCACATGACGAACCGTCGCTCGAGAGCCGCATCGGATCGCAGTGGTTCAACCGGATCGGTATCCTGGCCGTCCTGATTGCCGCCGCCTGGTTCCTGAAGCTGGCCATCGACAACCACTGGATCGGCCCTGCGGGACGCGTGCTCATCGGGCTGGTCGCCGGGGCCGGGCTCATCGCCTGGTCGGAGCGCTTCCGCACGCGCGGCTATGCCGCATTCTCCTATTCGCTGAAGGCCATCGGCAGCGGCGTCCTGTATCTGTCGCTGTGGGCAGCCTTTTCGCTCTATCACCTGGCCGATTCCGGCGTCGCCTTTGCCGCCATGATCGCTGTGACCGCCTTCAACGGGTTTCTCGCGTGGGTTCAGGATGCGGAATTGCTCGCGCTGTACGCCATCGTGGGCGGCTTCTCGACGCCGCTGCTGCTCTCGACCGGCGAGAATCACGAAGTTGGGCTCTTCACCTACCTGCTGCTGCTCAACCTGGCCGTGCTGGTGCTGGTGGCGCTCAAGCCGTGGTCGCGCCTGCTCTGCGCGGCCTTTCTGGGGACGGTCTTTTTCTTTGTCAGCTGGTCGTTCGAGTACTACGCGCAGAGTGCATTTGGGACCACGGCCTTCTTCCTCGCGCTGTTCTTCCTGATCTTTGCGTGGGCGCCGCGTCTGGTGCGGCTGCGCGCCGAAGACGGCGGCGCACACCCCATGTGGGACAATCTGGCGCTGGTCGTGGTGCCGTTGGCGAACGCCGGGCTCGGCTTTCTCGGGTATTACCTCATGCTGGAAGGCGCGGGCAGCGCCAAAGCGGCACCCTGGGTCGCCGTCGCCTTCGCGGCCTTCTATCTCCTGCTGCTGCGCCTGCCGGCGCGCGGCGCGATCCACGGGAGCGCTGCGGCAACTTCGGCCCTGCACCTGACGATCGCCGTCGTCTTCCTGACGATTGCCATTCCGCTGAAGACCCAGGGGCGCTGGATGACGATCGGCTGGCTGGCCGAGGGCGCTGCGCTGGTATGGCTGGCGCGGCGGGTGGGTTCGACCCTGCTTGCGATCCTGGCGCTGCTCTGCCTGGCGCTTGGACTGATCGCCCTGGTCACGGTCAACCCGCCGGCCTCGCTGACGCCGATCTTCAACGAGCGCTTCGGGACGTACGTCTTCGCAATCGCGGCCTGCGCCTTCGTTGGCTGGCTCGCAGCGCAGGCAGCCAGAGAGCCGCAGGCGGAATCCACTCTTTCGTGGGAGGGTCTGGCGGGCGCGGCCGTGCTCGCGGTGAATGCACTCATCCTGCTCGCTATCGGCTGGGAGATTCACGCCTACTGGTGGTACGTGGAGTGGCGCGGCGACCGGACCCTGATGCACGACTACCGCATGTATGCGCAGTTCACCTACTCGGCGTTTTTCATGCTCTTCGGCGCCGCGTTGTTGACGGTTGGATTCTGGCGGCGCGTGGCGTTTCTCCGCTGGCAGGCGCTGGTGCTGCTCGCGGTGGCGATCGGCAAAGTCTTTACGGTCGATGTGAGTGCGCTGAGCCAGGGCTATCGTATTCTCAGCTTCCTCGGCCTCGGCGCGCTGCTGCTGGCGGTCAGCTTCGCCTATCAGAAGGACTGGCTGAATCTGCGCAGGACGGCAAGTTAAAGAAGAAGGGTGAGGACGACTTAGGGATGCAGATTCGCGGGGCAGTGGTGTTGTTCCTGCTGGCGGCGTCGATGCCACAGGCGAAGTATTTCCGCTACGAGCGCGCGCTGGCCGTGCCGGGCGGAGGGGCTTCCGGTGCGCAGCAGACCTGCGTCGTGCTCGATGCGGGGATCTATCAGCATGCCGCGCCGGGCCTGGTGGATCTGCGCCTGTATCGCGATGGTGCGGGAGCTGCGCATCAGGAGACGCCGTATGTCATTCGCGAGACGACGCCGATGGAGCCGTCGCAAAAGGAGATTGCGCCGCTGAACTTAGGGCACAAGGGTCCGCACACGACGTTCGAGGCGGAGATGCCGGTGGGCCATTACAGCGACGTCGAGCTGGACATCTCCGCGAAGAACTTTATTGCCACTGTGGCTGTTACAGGTGCGCCGGATACGACGGGGCGCGAGGGAACGGAGCTGGGGCTGTTCACGATCTTCGATCTCACAGGGCAGAAGCTGGGCCGCAGCACGGTGCTGCATCTGCCGGAGTCGGACCTGAAGTACCTCTACTTCAGGATCGACGGCCC
>JBKICP010000193.1:0-9317 GCA_046567085.1 Acidobacteriota bacterium | reverse complement strand
ATATTCGCCTATAGAATCCGGGGGGAGCAAGGGGGGATTTTGCACAGGGACAGCTGTAAGGGGGTTCGCTTAAGTCCCGGCAGCGATAAAGTGGCGCGCTGTGAAGCGGTTAGCGGCAACCGTGGTTGGCGACTGAGGCGATCCGAGCGGCCGTTTTGTCTGTCGGCCCGATTGGGGCGATGAGGTACTTTCGGAATGAAGCGGAGAGGCGAGATGCTGGATTTCCCTCCAACTGAAGGCGTTTGCTTCTTGCTATGGGGTGGACCTGGCCATCTCCTTTTTTTGGGGTTGCTGGTAGCCGCAAGGGACTGGGGCAAGTCAGGCGAGGACGGCGACGGATTCTGCCAGGGTCGGCCCGCTGATGTCGCCCCACTGATTCTGACGAGGACACCGCCAGGGACATCGGACGCTGCGGTTAGCCCATCGCGCGGCTCGCTCCATGAGGATGCATTAGCATCCTTGCAGTGCTCACGCTAGAAACCCCCATCCAGTATGTGAAGGGCATTGGGCCCGCCATCGCGACGATGCTCGCCGAGAAGGAGATCCTGACGGTGGAGGATCTGCTGCTGCATCTGCCGTTCCGGTATGAGGATCGGCTGAATCCGCGGGACCTCAGCGATCTGAAGCCGGGCGAGACGGTGAGCGTGATCGGAGAGGTGCGCGGGGCGGCGCTGCTGCGCACGAAGAAGATGCCCATCTTCGAGATGACCGTGGGGCAGGGCGTGCGGTCGCTGAAGGCGATGTGGTTTCACGGAAAGTATCTGGAGGGGCGGTTCCACGCGGGACAGACGGTGGCGCTGTACGGACGAGTAGATGCTTCGCGGTCGGGGCGGGGGCTGAAGATGATTCAGCCGCAGTTTGAGATTCTGCCTGGCGGCAACGATGACGCGCTGGATCGCGTGCTGGAGGTGGGGCGGATTACGCCGGTGTACGAGTCGCTGGGCGGGAGCAAGCTGGCGTCGCGCTGGATCCGCCGGACGGTGTGGAACATTCTGGAGGAGCTGAAGGGGATTCCGGAGACGCTGCCCAGTTCCCTGCCCGATGGCGTGCTGCGGCGACTGGATTTGCAGAGCCGGGAGCAGGCGCTGCGCGAGGTTCATTTTCCTCCGGCGGGAACGGCGCTGGGGCAGTTGCAGTCTGCGGGGACGCCGGCGCACAAGCGGCTGATCTTCGAGGAGCTGTTCTATCTGGAGCTGGGGCTCGAGGTGAAGCGGCGGCGGTTCCTGGAGAAGACGGGCATCGCGTTCGAGACGAATGAAAAGGTGCGGGCGGCGCTCAGGGAGATTCTGCCGTTTCATCCGACAGCGGCGCAGAAGCGCGCGCTGGGCGAGATTGCGTCGGACATGCGGCGTCCGGCGCCGATGCGTCGGCTGCTGCAGGGAGATGTGGGCTCGGGCAAGACGATTGTGGCCCTGCAGGCGATGCTGATCGCGATTGAAAACGGGCACCAGGCGGCGCTGATGGCGCCGACAGAGATTCTGGCGACGCAGCATTATTTGTCGGCGCGCCGCGTGCTCGAAAAGGCACAGCACAAGTATCGGATCACGCTGCTGACGGGGTCGCTGGACGAGGATCGGAAGAGAGCGGCGCGGCGGCGGATCTACGAGGGTGAGACCGAGCTGGTGATCGGGACGCATGCGCTGATCGAGGAGAAAGTCGAATTCGCGAAGCTGGGGCTGGTGGTGGTGGACGAACAGCACCGGTTCGGCGTGCTGCAGCGGTTCCGGCTGATGAAGAAAGATGGCGGCGAACCGGATGTGCTGGTGATGACGGCGACGCCGATTCCGCGCACGCTGGCGCTGAGTCTCTATGGGGATCTGGATCTGAGCGTGCTGGATGAGCTGCCGCCGGGACGGACGCCGATTGTGACGCGGAGAGTGAGCGATGAGCGCGCCGACGAGGTCTGGGATTTTGTGCGCAGACAGGTGAAGAAGGGACACCAGGCGTACGTGGTGTATCCGGTGATTGAGGGGGCGAAGGAGGATCAGCCGGAGCTGGATTTTGCGTTGCCGGATGCAGTGGAGCCGGAGCCGGAAAAGAAGCCTGCGAAGAAGGCGAAAACAGAGTCGCTGTTTCCGAAGCTGCCGCTGAAATCGGCGACGGATATGTACGAGCGGCTGCGCGGGCAGGAACTCAACGGGCTGCGCGTGGGGTTGCTGCATGGGCGGCTGGACGCGGATGAGAAGGACGTGGTGATGCGGCGGTTCCAGCGCGGCGACACCGATGTGCTGATTGCCACGACAGTGATTGAAGTGGGCGTGGATGTTCCGAATGCGACGGTGATGGTGATCGAGCATGCGGAGCGATTTGGGCTGGCACAGCTGCATCAGCTGCGCGGGCGCGTGGGGCGCGGCGGGGCGAAGTCGTACTGCATTCTGATGACGGGCGGGAAGGTCTCACCGGCGGCAGAGGAACGGCTGAGCGCGATGGTGGAGACGCAGGACGGATTCGTGCTGGCGGAACGGGATCTGGAATTGCGCGGGCCGGGGGAGTTCTTTGGGACGCGGCAGGCGGGGCTGCCGGATTTTCGCGTGGCGAATCTGGTGCGGGATCGCAAGCTGCTGGAACTGGCCAAGGCAGAGGCGGCGCGGTTCCACCAAAAGGCTAAGGAAGAAGCAACGGATGACGAGAGGCTTCGGGTTTGGGCCCGGCTGAAGGATCCTTACCAGCGACGATATGGGCTGGTAGAGGCGGGTTGAAAGATTCCGGGGACGGGCAGAGAGCCGTCCCCGGAAAGTTCCGGTCGTTGATTGGGGGTCTGTGGTTCCGGGGGAGAGCGGCTTAGAGGCTGCTTCCGATAGTGTTGAACTCGTTGGAAATCTTGTTCGAGAGACTTCCCATGGCGACGATGGCGCCGAGGGCAATCAGGGCAGCGATCAAAGCGTACTCAATGAGGTCCTGACCGGATTCCTCTTTGAGAAGGGCACGCAGCAGATTTTTTACTTGCATCGGGTTTCTCCTGTGGCGTCCACGATTTTGATCTCGATGTCCTGTTCGCGGAGCGCAGAACGAGTGTGGGTTTATTGAATCGTGGAATGCGGGAAGGGGCAATGACTCGGCAGTGGAATTACGTCAGGGTTCGACGCCACTTTTATGGCCGGCAAATGTCAGGCGCGACAGAGATCTCCGCGAAGGAAGAATCGATTACTGCAGAGAAGGGACCGGATGCCGTTCAGCCGACCATGCGCTCCATTTCCGTAGGGCGGAGGATGACGATGGAGGCGCCATGGCGGGCGATGAGCTCGTCGCGCTCGAACTGATTGAGCAGGCGGGTGACGGTCTCGCGGGAGGTTCCGGCCATATTGGCCAGTTCTTCGTGGGTGAGGGCCATGGTGAAGCGCAGCTCGGGCTTGCCGCAGGAGTTGGTGCGGGCCCAGTCCAGAAGCAGTTGCGCAAGGCGGCCGGCGGCCGAACCGGAAAGGGCGAGGCGGCGCGCGTCGAGGAAGACTTCGTGGTATTCGCGTGCGATGACCTGAGCAGCCTGGCGGCTGACTTCGCCGAACTGATTGAGGAACTCGAGGAAGTCGCGCCGGCGGACGCTGCGGATCTGGCAGGGCTCGAGGGTTTCTGCGGTCACCTCGTAGGGCTGATCGTTGAGCGTGGCGGTGAGACCGAGGACATCGCCGGGCACGGCGATTTTGAGGATCATAGTGCGGCCATCGCGCGAGGTGGCGGCGAGCTTGATCTGGCCGCTGCAGACCACGAAGATGCCCTGCGCGCGCTGACCTTCTTCAAAGACGATGGAGCGGCTGGGGTAGGAGATCTGCATCGCGATCTCGTCAAAGCGGTCGATGGCGTCGTCGGGGAGGTTGCAGAAGAGCCGCTCGGCGCGGTCGGTGCAAAGCGAGCAGCGATCGGGCACGATGCGCGCGGAGGGGGAATTGCCGTTTTTGGTTAAGTTCGCCATTTAGCTCCAGCTCTCTGCCTGGGGCGTGCTGCCTCGGGCATGCGGAAAATCCATGCGAGGTCTCCTGGAAGGCCGCACCGTTCGCAGGAGCGGCCTCCAGGTCTCGACGGTCAACTTCCCGGAACAGGCGTCGCACAGCCAGATGACCCTCCGCTGAATAATCTGGCATTCACCTGTTTCCCCGGAACCGCCGAGGAAATCGAAAACAAAAGGGGGTGCCTCCCGCAGATCGTTCGATGGAGCCGTGGAGGCGGGGCGCCCACAGCTGATCGGTCGTTCGGTCCAGGGGATCTTCATTGCATGGCCTCGTCTTTCAGCCGAACACTACGGGCCCGGCGTGTTCCTTCTCCGCGCTTTTTTCATCGATGAGCGGCGGACTGACCTTGAGCGAGATGACCGGACAGGGAGCGGAAACGAGAATCTTGTAGGCAGCCGGTTCGGTGCCGGGCAGCCAGCTGTGAGCGGGCGCGTGGACGCCAAGGACGATCAGCGCGGGCTGCATTTCGTGGGCGGCGCTGAGGATTTCCTGGACGATGTTGCCCTGGGCGAGCCTGGCCTGAACTTTTGTCGAGGCCCGCGCGTCCTCCGGGATCAAACGCTCCAGTTCGGCGGTAGCTGCCGCGATGACCGCCTGCGGCTCGCGAGAGACAGCAGGCGCCGGCATGATGAGATGCAGCAGCGTGACCTGACCTCCGAACTGCCGGCCGAGGCTGATGGAGAGCGCCGCGCTGGTTTCGTGCATGCCGGCGAGAGAGACCGGATGGAGGATGGAGGGCGAGGTTTCGCTGGTCCGGTTGTGCGCCCGCGGCCCGACGGTGCAGACGGGAATGTCGACGGTCTCAAGGAGCTGACGGGCCACGGAGCCAAGAACGAATTTCTTGAGTCCGCGGCGGCCGTGGGTGCCAAGGATGAGACGCCCGGCCCCGGAATTCCGGACCACTTCGGCCACGATGTCGGGGACAAAGCCGTGGCGCACAGCGGCGACACATTCGACGCCCTGGCCGCGAATATCGCGGACGATGCCATCGAGCATGAGGCGGGCATCGCGGTCCATGCGCAGCGGGTCGTAATACGGAATGGCCCCCGTCTCGACGGGCATGGATTCATGCGGCAGAACGGCATGCACGAGGATGAGCGAAGAGCGACTGGAACGGGCCTGAGCGATGGCGTGGGGCAGCAGGTAGTCCGTGTCGGTAAGGTCGGTGGCGACAACAATTTTGCCGGGCGCGGCAAATCCGGGGTCGGCGATGGGGGGCGGGAGGGTCATGGCACTTCACCTTGCGCCAGCGATGCGAAGCGCTGGATGACCCTAGTTTCGAGGGGCAGGGACGGGGCGGCTGTGTCCCAGCGCACATGCTCGTGTGATGTGGATCACAATGAGGAGCGCAAAGCGGGCCCGGCTGGGATCGATACCAGGTAAGTTGCTGATGGGGAGTGGGTTTCGCGCGCGAGCCAGGGGAAGGTTGAGGGGATGAACACGGATCGGGGCTGGCCGGAGGGGGGAAGTTTGACCGGTCCCGGGGTGATTGTTAACATAAGGATGCGGGGTGGAGCAGCCTGGTAGCTCGTTGGGCTCATAACCCAAAGGTCGGTGGTTCAAATCCACCCCCCGCAACCATCACTGGACCCCGAACTCCGAGCAGGTCCCACTCCCCACATGCCAAGTAGGAACCGTCGCTTTGTGGAATCATTTTGATTTCGCTTAAGTGCTGTGAGAGCTTTGCCTTAGCCTGTTCCGGGGCCTTACGAAGGTGTTTCGGGATGTCAGATAGTGCTTCCCGAACGGTCGTCCGGATGTCATGTTCCGACAGGTCTGCGCCTACGATCTTGGCAGCCTTCAGGCTCCGGATTTCGGCCTTTCGCTCGTTCAGGGCAGCGATCATTTCATCTGGGTCTTCGACCTTGGCGATCGCTGCTACAAGCTTCTTTACCTCGGCTTCCAACTCCCGGATTTTCGTCTCGCGCTGGTTCTTCGCCTCGCGCTTCTGGGCAGCGTCAAGCATGTGATCAACGACGAAGTCCACCGCGTCATCGGTCAGCACCTCGTTCTGCAGTCCCGCCAGAAGTTGAGCCTCGACCTCGGTGCTCCGAATCGTGATTCGGTTCGAGCACGCTTTGCGGTTCCAGTGCTGTGGGCACCCATAGCGGGCTCCTCTGCCGCCGCCGGACACGATGATCAGATTCGCGCCACACGAGCCGCAGCGGAGAAAACCGGAGAAGAGGTATGCCGATGACGCCGCACGGTTCACGGGTTTCCGGCCGCTGGCGGCATAGATTTCTTTTAAGACGTTCTGGCGTGTCTGGACACGGCTCCACAAATCGTCACTAATGATTCGAAGCTCAGGAATTTCCTGGATTCTCCATTCACTCTGTGGACGGGGTCGCGAAACTCGTTTGTTCGTACCCGGTGTCTTCAAGAATTTTCGCTGATTCCAAATCCGCTGGCCGATATAGAGTTCCCGCCGGAGAATCTCGCGAATGGCCGTAGGGCACCACGTCGCGTGGGGCCGGTCCTTGCGTTTCTGGGGCGGCGGGACAAGACGTGCGTTCAGCAGCCCGGCGATACCCTTCAACGAATTCCCCGCAGCACTCAGTTCAAAAATCTCAACAACAATCTTCGCCTCATCGGGATTTATCACCCACTTCACTCCTCCGCTCCCCTGCGGGACTGACGTGTATCCGAAGCATCGTCCTCCCGCCGATAAGCCGTGGAGCACCCGGCCTTCGAGCCCCCGGTGAGTTTTCTTAGCGAGTTCCTTCACATAAAGGCTGTCGGTGATGCCGTGCATCGCGATCAAAATTTCGCTCTGCTCGTGGTCAGTGTCAATGCCCTGTGAGACAGCAATGACGCGAACACCGTGGTGGGCCAACTTCTGATAGAGGTTGACGACGTCCGGGAGGGAGCGTGAGAGCCGGGACGTATCGTCGGTGAGGATGACGTCGAAATCTCTGGCTGGGCTGCAGGCGAGAGCTATAAGCCTCTGGAACTCAGCGCGATCGGAGCCAACGCCGGACTGTGCTTTGTCCGAGTAGGCCCTAACCTCGTGCCAGCCTTCGCGGTTTGCGTACTCGCGGCACTTCCGCTGCTGATCCGCGATGGACGCCTTCGATTGCCCGTCGGACGAATACCTGGAATATGTGACGTACCTAATCACCGAACACTTCCTTCATCAGGATCGGAATGATGATCTGCTCCAACCAAGAACGAACGACGGGAGAAACGGAGCTTGGTTTCCGCCGTCGCTGCGGCGCATGATGCCCCTCTCGAAGCTCTTCGGGTTTTGAATCTGCCGCCACATAAGGTAATACGGCGGAGCGAGCACTCCTCCCAAATATTGGGAACTGCTTCTGGAACTTCAGACACAGATCAAACCGCGCGACGGGAAAATAATGTTGCGTGAAAGAAACTCCGGCGCAGCCTTCGCACGCCGTTCTTCGATCGGAATGACCAGCACCCATGGAACTTCTTCGAGATCAGCGGCGGCATCCCATTCGACTTTGAGGCAGTAGCCTGGTTCGGCAACCCAAGCCGGAACCTGAATTGTGAACTCGTGGCAGAGAAACTCCGCGACTGCGGCAAGGAACGCCCGATACTCCGGAGCAAAGCCAAGGGGCGGCTCGATTTGCAGCGCTTCGGGGCGCTTCCACCAATAGAAACGGTCCAAAAACGCATTCAGCGACTCGCTAAACTCCGGCCCCTCACATGGCGGGAGTTCACCGAAATTTCGGGGCGGAGTCGGTACGCCCCTGGGACGCTTACGGTCGTGGATGGTACGCCACGCTATCGCGTCCAATCGAGCATGGGGATTGGGATGCTGTTTCCGGGGGCTCATACTACTCCTGATCGGGTTCGGTCGATGAAGACACGGGGATCTCGGTCATCGCACTCCGTTTGACTGGAGTGGTCAGGAACTCCCTCGGTCCACGCGGTCTCGGGCAGACCGATCACGATGACTTCCTTCTCACTTCCTCGGAGTTCGACACCGCAATTCTGCATTTGTTGACTTTGGCGGTCAAGAGCATCTGGCGTTCTGTAGAGTAGCGGGCCAAGAATGGGAACCGCCCGGCGGTATCCGATCAAGGCGAATTTCTGGACATTTGTCCTCTCGTCTACGGTAAGGCAGCCGCTGGCGATGCGTCGCTGCATTTATTTGCTGCGTATGAAACTTCCGTCTATGAGGATGTCGTTGCCGGGCGACTTGCGGACGATCGGTGACATGGGGATGATGATCTCATCGTGCCCTTTCCTACGGTGAGAGCGAACCCCCGTGCGACCGGGGGTTTCGTTTTTCTGTCAAGGGTCAGGTTCGATCCTGCAACCGGTTCAGGTGCCGGTTGTCCCTCAGGCACGCTGCTTCCCATTCGCCTCAAGACGTTCGTCCACTGCCTTCGCCAAGTTCGCGTCCACGATGGCCAGGTGTGGCGCAACGATATGGATAACTTCGTCCTTGGGAGCCGGAATACGGTTGATCTTTCCGGTTTGGGGGTTCACCACGGTTTGGGTACAGCCCCACACGACGTTGCCTTTATAGCGTTCGCGGCGGAGGATCGTGCAAATGTGGTGGGCCTTCCAATGTGGATTCTCACCGGTGGGGAGACGCGATCCGCGGGGAGAAGGCACGCGGTCGGCGTTAAGAGTCTGTGCGATCGCCCGCGCTGAAGCGCCCTCCGCATATGCGGTGTAAATACGCTTCACAATCGACGCTTCCGCCGGGTTGATCGTGACAGTCGTGCCGATGAGAGACCCTTCCTCGGACCAAAGAGGCACGCTGCAGTAACCAAAGCAGCGCCCACCCGTCGAAAGACCTTGAAGGACGCGTCCTTTCATCGCGCGTTGGATTTTCTGGCTGAGTGCCTTAACGAATTCGCGATCAACCCTATCGATGACGCTAAGCACCATGCGAAAACCAGGATGTGCCGAGTCCAGCATTTGGTTCACGAAAAAGACGCGGATACCATAGAGGTCCAGGGTTTCCACGCATTCGAGAACGTCGGCCAGATTGCGTCCAAGACGATCCGTATCCGTCATAACAACATAGTCGAAAGGTTTGGCCTTCTCTTGAGCCTTTTCCAGGAGCGCCGTGAACCCCGGACGCTCCGAACTACGGCTTCCAGAGATAGACACGTCTGTGAAGGTTGCGCCCTCGGCCAATTCCCATTCAGCGAAGCGATCTGCGATCGCCGCGGTACAGGCACTAACCTGATCCTCAATGCTCGCGCGGTGAGAGAGATCGGATGAGAAGCGGGCATAAATTGCATAACGCGTGTTTGCGGTGCTGTCCATTTCCATGAGGAGGCTCCATTACGGTTAGGGCTAAACTGCGGACGCGTGCCGATGATGCATGCACGCGCAGGGTCTAAGGGGTAATACTTCGTGAGCGGGGCGTTTCTGAATCAACGGAAACTTTCT
>JBKICP010000192.1:0-19992 GCA_046567085.1 Acidobacteriota bacterium | reverse complement strand
GAATACCGTGCTGGGCATTAACCCGGCCACAGATTCCGGTACGAACTGGGCAGTATTGGCAATGGCCGGCGCCACCGGAGCAACCGGAGCACAAGGCATCCAGGGAATTCAGGGCGCGCCAGGGCCGACGGGCGCGCAAGGCGTGCAGGGAGTCCCAGGCGCCCAGGGCATTCAGGGCGTAACGGGTGCAACCGGTTCCCCGGGCGCAACGGGAGCCACCGGAGCGAACGGGACCACGGGGGCTACCGGAGCAACGGGCGCGACCGGCGCAACGGGGTCGATCGTGGGCGGCGCTTATTCGGCTGTGAATAATTACCCGGCCGGAGCCGTCGTGTCTTACTCGGGCACAACGTATCTGTCGCTACTGGCAAATGGCCCGGCGGGGACAATCGTGACACCCGGCACGAATACAAACTACTGGTTGCCCACTACCGGCAGCGGAGGTCCAACCGGGCCCACGGGCCCGACCGGTCCTCAGGGCCTCCAGGGGATTCAGGGAATCCAGGGACCCGCCGGTGCGACGGGCTCACAAGGTCTAACCGGCGCACAAGGTGCAACGGGAGCAACCGGCGCAACGGGTGCAACTGGAGTCACAGGCGCAACGGGTGCAACCGGCGCAACCGGCGCCACTGGCGTGACCGGAGTCACCGGGGCCACCGGGACCCTTGGGACGGTGACCAACTGGTCCAGCAGCACCACCTACAACGCCGGCGACGTCGTTTATTGTCCGCAGGGTGGCGCGTGCACCACCAATGGGCAGGGCTCCTCGTGGGTATCTCTGGTTAGCGGCAATCTCAACAACGATCCGTACGGAACCAGCGGCAGCAAGTGGCAGCAGGTGGCGGCAGCAGGGTTGAATGGGTCGAACGGTGCGAACGGTGCGACAGGGTCAACGGGGGCTACGGGCGCGACCGGCGCAACCGGGGCCACCGGTCCTGCGGGCTCGGGCGGTGTCGGCGGGACCCCCAGCGGCATTCCCTACACCATCGTTGGGCACGACAACACGACGGTGAATGGAACCTGGTACTATTCGCCGACTTCAGCGAACCAGGGTATCAATAGCTTAGTACCGATATTGACGGCAGTCGCGCCAACTGCCTGCACGCCGAGTATGACGATTTGGACCTCTGCAACCGTCCCACTTACATGGACCCTGTACTCGGTGAACATCGTCTCGAATAATTATCTCTGGACGCCGAACAGTCCGATCACGACCTGCTCGACGCCCGCAGGCAGCGGTACCGATCTCAGCAGTTGTTCTGTCACCGCATCTTCTACGGTGCCCGCGGGAACCTTGATGACCGTCAGTACCACCACCAGTTCCGGCATCGGATGGGGGCACCTCATTGCATTCTCCTGCCAGTAGTGAACGGCTGGCCTGGGTTGAGTGGGTATAACAGAGAACTCATTTGTGATTGGCAAGTTCGCTTCTCCAGAACGCACTGACGCAGGGAAATCGCTTACGCGCGTGAACCAATTACCGGTTCTTCCAGGCAGCCCGTCGATCTGCCCAGGGATGCTGCGGTGGACCCGCGACAGGGATGAGGATGCTGAGGGGATGGTGTCGCAGATGAAGGTGTGTGGGCTTTGAACGCGAGCGGAACACGACGAGGCCGTGTTGGGCCGGAGCAGGCAAGCGCCGGTCGGAATGCGGTGCAGCTGCAGAGCAAGGAGTCCATGTTGATCAGGAAAACAAATCCGGCGCGAGGCATCATACGGGGCCTTCTGGCGATCGTCGGTGCGGGCCTTGTGTGGTCGGCGCCTTGCGCAGCAGCTCAAAATGCAGCGCAGCGCCAGGCCCTCGCCCAACTGGGCCGCGAGCAGGCACAAATCGCCAGCGGCGTAGAGGCTACCAGCGTGCCGCTGGCGCAGCCGGGCGGATTGGCGTTCGACTCTACCGGCAATCTCTACATCGCCGACACCGACCATCAGATCATCCGTGAGGTCAGCCTTGCCGGCATTATCACCACGGTTGCGGGCACCGGTGAGCAGGGATTCAGCGGCGACGGCGGCACGGCCACCAGCGCGCTTCTCGATTCCCCCGCGGGCGTGGCGCTCGATGCCGGCAACAACATCTACATCGCGGATACGCACAACAATCGGATTCGTAGGGTCGCCGCTTCGAGCGGTGTGATCACCACCATCGCGGGAACGGGGACCGCGGGCTTCTCCGGTGACGGAGGCACAGCCACCGCCGCAGAGTTGGACTATCCCACTGCAATTGCAGTCGATTCCAGGGGCAACGTCTTCGTTGCCGATACGAACAACTTTCGTATTCGCGAGATCAGCGGCGGAAAAATCTCGACGATCGCTGGCGATGGCAGCCAGACATTCTCCGGGGACGGAGGATTGGCCACCGCGGCAGGACTCGATTCGCCGAACGGTATTGCCGTGGATAGAGCATCGAACCTGTACATAGCAGACACACATAACCAGCGCGTGCGCATGGTTGCGGCTGCCACGGGGATCATCACAACAATGGCCGGCACCGGGTTCAGGACATTCAACGGTGACGGGACGGCAACGTCCTCCGCACTGGCGCGTCCTCGGGGCGTAGCCGTAGACAGCACGGGCGCCGTTTACGTTGCAGACAGCGACAACGAGCGGATTCGCAAGATCAGCGGTACCACCATTGCCACGGTTGCTGGAGACGGAACGGAGGGCTTCAGCGGAGACAAAGGCGCTTCGACCAGCGCCTCGATCGATACCCCGCGGGGGGTTGCGGCATCCTCATCGACCATCCTGTTTGCAGACACGATGAATGATCGTGTTCGTGCCGTGACCAACAGCACCGTCAACACGGTGGCCGGCCTCGCGCCGCCATCGACCGAGCAGATCGGATTCAGTGGTGCCACATCGGCTGTTTACGGTACCGGATCGCTTACCGTGACATTCTCCAATGGTGGGCAGGCGGGCACGGGCACAGTAACCTTCTTCGATGGTGAGGGTGCCACGCCGGCCACTGTGGGTACCGCCACTCTCTCCTCCAACAGCGCGACGTTGAGCACCGCGCACTTGTCAGCCGGCACGCATTATCTGGTCGCCGCATATTCCGGGGATGCCAATAATGCTGCGATTACCAGCGGCATTTACATCTATGTCGTAACGCCTGCTCCAGTCACAGCCATCGCGAGCGGCACAAAGATGCTTTACGGCCAGGCGGTTCCGTCTCTGACGGGGACACTGATGGGAGTTCTGGCGCAGGATGCCGGCAGCGTAACCGCAGATTTTACGACGACGGCAACCATCACTTCGGCCCCTGGAACTTACCCAATCGCTGTAGCGCTGGCTGGGAATGCAGCCTCGAACTATAGTGTCTCGCTGGGCACCGGCTCCGGCTCCCTCACCGTTTCACAGGCGCCCACAACGACCACGCTCACCGACGGCGCGGCGAGCCCGATTGGCGGAGCACAACTCACCCTTACGGCTACCGTTGCCTCCACCACCAGCGGAACTCCCACAGGAACGGTGATCTTCTTCAACGGATCCACGATGCTCAACTCCACACCATTGGCATTGAGCGGAGGCGTGGCAACTCTGAATGTCAGCTCTCTTCCGGTGGGACCGATCATGCTGAACGCGGTGTACAGCGGCGACGCCGATTTCCAGGGAAGCAGTTCGGCGAATTTGCCCGGCACGGTGCTCTCGCCCGATTTTGCGGTGAGCGCTACACCGGCAACGCAGACCGTGCTGCCGTCGCAATCGGTGAACTACACCATCGCTCTCACGCCGACCAACCCGATCTTCGTCTATCCGGTGAGTCTATCTGTAAGTGGATTGCCGAATGGCGTGACAGCATCGTTCAGCCCCAGTTCCGTAACCGCGGGCTCAGGGAAAACGAGCACTGTGCTTACGCTGAGTGCTGGTGGAACGGCCGCGAACAAAGGCTTGCCGCGGCCCTGGGGGGCGGGTGGTGCCTTCGCACTCGCACTGCTCCTGTTACCTTTCTCAACCACGAAACGGACAAGGAGGATTGCACGGCGGCTGTCTCCCGCAGTGGTTGTGCTCCTCGTGCTCACTGCGCTGACCGCGCTGTCAGGATGCGGCGCGGCTGGATTCTTCAGCCACCCAACCGGAAGCTATACCGTAACCGTCACGGCAGTCAGCGGACCCACAACCCACACCACCAACGTGACCCTGACGGTGCAGTAGGGAGATCGCATGCGGAAGATTGTGAAAGTGAGCTTGATGATCCTCGGCTGCGTTGTGCCTGCCGCCGCACAAATCGGAAAGCTCGTGCCGGCTGAGGGCGACGTTCGCTTCAGCGAGCAAATCTCCAACGGACCGGCCGGCAACTGCGGTTGCTTCGCCATGGAAGGATTTGCAGCAGGTGCTTCGTGGAACCTGCATGAGGTCGGACGAGAGCGCAGCACGGCTCTGGGATTCGTGACGGATTTGAGTGTGGAGCACACTGGAAAGGTAAGCAATGCACCGTACGGCCTCACACTGACGACGATTGCATTCGGTCCACGAGTCGCAACGCGTGGCTTCAAATCCACCCGTATGTTCGCCCAAATCCTGTTCGGGTTCACACACGGTTCAAATTCAGAATTTCCGGTGCGCAACTCCCTCGAGTCCAGTGCCAATTCGTCTGCCTTCATGCTGGGCGGCGGCGTCGATCGCCCGATCACGCAACGCATCAGCTACCGGATCATTCAGCTTCAGTACCTGCGCACCTCGCTTCCGAACGACACCAGCAACCGGGAAAACAATCTTCAGGTCAGCACGGGGCTGAGGTTCCTTTTCGGCAAGTAAAGCAGCAATTAAGGCAACACAGACTGGGAAAGCCCCGGGGGGTGCTGAAGGCATTCACCATCGGTGTCCCCGGCTGGACCGTATCCTTGATCAAACGTGCCCGATTAGGGATTTGCGGCTGATAATCATCCACATTATGGTTGATTATCATCTATAGTCTAAGCGATGATGGACAGATGCTCAGCCGTCACCTTGCCGGACCGCTCCGAGACGCGCTCTCCGATACCCCAGCCGTCCTGGTCAACGGAGCCCGCCAGACCGGAAAGAGCACCCTCGTCCAGTCCGACGAACTGGGGCGTGACAATCGCCAATACCTCACCTTCGATGATCCCGGCACTTTAGCCGCGGCGAAGAGCGATTCCAAAGGGTTCATCGCCGGCCTGAACCCGCCAGTCACTCTGGACGAAGTCCAGCATGTTCCAGAGCTTTTCCCGGTGATCAAAGCCGCTATTGATCGAAAGCGCCATCCTGGACAGTTCCTGCTGACCGGATCATCCAATGTGATGCTGTTGCCGAAGCTCTCAGAGTCGCTGGCCGGTCGCATGGAAGTCCTCACTCTCTGGCCGTTCTCGCAGGGAGAAATGCACGGAATACGGGAGAAGTTCATCGACACGCTATTCTCTAAATCCCCTTTGACCTGGTCCGACAAATCGCGGGCGGTCTCCTGGGACGAGCTGCTGGAGATGATCGTCACCGGAGGGTATCCGCCTGCGGTAGCCCGTCATAGCGCGGCGCGTCGGGATGCCTGGTTCCAGTCGTACATCATGACCATGCTCCAGCGCGATATTCGGGACCTTGCCAGCATCGCCGATACCACAGCAATTCCGCGCCTGCTTTCAGTGGTCGCCGCTCGTGCCGGCAGCCTCCTCAATTTCGCCGACCTCTCCCGGACCATGGCTCTGCCACAGACCACCCTCAAGCGTTATTTCGCTTTGCTGGAGGGAACGTTCCTCGTGCAGTTGCTGCGCCCGTGGGCCCGGAACCTCGGCAGGCGCGTGATTCAAACACCAAAGGTCTATCTCAACGATAGCGGTCTGCTCGCGCACACGCTGGGAGCAACTGTAGCCCGGCTCAAGACAGAAAGAAATCTCGCTGGTGCGGTGCTCGAGAATTTCGTCCTGATGGAGTTACGTAAGCAGAGCAGCTGGAGCACCTCTCGCCCCGAAATCTTTTACTGGCGGACAGCCTCCGGCCAGGAAGTGGACATTGTGCTGGAAGATCGCGCCGGCAGAGTCGTGGGAATCGAGGTGAAAGCCGCGGCGACCCTGGGAACCAATGACGTCCGCGGCCTGCAGGCTCTGGCGGAAGCGATCGGCAAAAACTGGGTTCGCGGTGTTGTGCTCTACTCGGGTGAAGAGGTCGTGCCATTTGCCGCGAATATGCACGGAGTCCCATTATCAAGACTGTGGCCTGAAGAGACGAACAGACAGTCGCGCTGAGACCAGCAGATTGAGAAAAGGCGGTTCAGGCAGGGACTCCTGATCTGGACGAGGAAGCGAAAGCTTCAGTCGGGGGCGTGAGCTCCGCGTTCAGCCAGCCTGCGTCGGACGTCAATGGACTATTCTCTCGTGTTTCTCTTTCAATTCAGAGTCCAAAAAGTCCGCCCACCGTTGCATCATGGCTTTTCGCTGTGGCAGATAAAGCGCATGGTTGAGCCTTTTTAAGATGTGCCAATTTTTATGCCCACGCTCCTTCAAAAGGGCTGCCCTGTCCATAGCAATTCTGCTCAGTTGTTTTCCTCCTCGGTGACATCGTTGCGGCCAGCGCGCCCGGGCTCCGGCGCTTCGGCGAGACACTCCGATCCTGCCGCTGGATATTCGTCTAGCCGATCAAGGCGATCTCTTTCAGGTGCTGGATTTTCATGGCAATGTTGACCGCATTGCGGCAGGTGGCGAGGCAGGAATCGCAACCGACGCAGGCGCTCAGGCCCTTGCCGGCCGCGATGGAGCCCATGGTCTGTGCCGCCAGCGCGTAGTTCGCATATTGGACGGCGTACATGTGCGATCGCATCAGCTCAGGAATATCCACTCCCCGCGGACAGTCGGGGCGGCACTGCCCGCACTGGTGGCAGAACTGCGCTTCCGACACGGCGCGGCTGTCCGACAGGAACTCCTCCTCCGCACGGGTGTAACTCAGACTCGGTGCGACGGAGAAGTTTTGTTCCATCTGATCGTAAGTCGTGTATCCAGGAATGGCGGTTGCGATGGACTCGTGACGCAGCGCCCACTTGAGCAGCGCTGTCTGACTGGCCGGCTTCAGAGGCTTACCCAGCCGAGGATCGGGCCGCATCGCTCCTCCTGCCTGGGTCTTCATCGCAACGATCCCGATTCCCTTCCTCGCCGCAGCATCGATGGTTCGCAGCAATTCTCGGTCAGCGGCCATCGTGTAGTTGAACGGGATGAGCACGACATCGTAGACACCCAGCCGCATCGCCTGTTCCAGGACCAGCACGGGCTGGTGAGAAGAAACGCCAAGGAAACGCGCTTTGCCCGCTTTCTTTAGATCCGTCATCGCTTCGAGCGTGCCATCGGACCGGATGGCTGCCTCTGTATCGGCGGCATGGTTATAGAGGATGTCCACATGGTCCATCTGCAGACGCTTCAGGCTGCCGTCGAACGTATCCAGGAAATGCTGTTTCACTTCGGCGGCCGTATAGATTGTTGCTTGCTTCGGCCCGCGCCCACTCCATCCCGGCGGCAGAATCTTGGTGGAGATGATCACCTTTTCGCGCACGCCCATCTGTTTGATCATGCTGCCCACCATCTCTTCGTTTCTGCCCTGCTGGTAGTGTTCTGCCGTGTCAAAATGCCGGACGCCGATCTCGTAGCTGCGGGGGATCAACCCTGGCACATCGGCATTCATCACGCCCATGCTGACAATCGGCAGGGTGATTCCCGTCTTGCCCAGCGGGCGGCAGATCGGTTTTGCGAAGATCTTTTCTCCGGGAGCCGCCGGTTCGGCGTTGACCGGCTGGCCGAACAAGGTTTCCGAATTGCCCAACAGGCGTGATGCGGCCAGGAACGCTACCGGCCGGGTGATGAAGTCTCTCCGATTCCAAGCTTCAGGATGTTTCATAAAGCTGTACCTCCGCGATTCCGGTCAGGGTTGCTGTCTCAATACGCGTCGTACCCGGCAGCTTGATCGAGCAACGCCTGGTTTTTCGGATTGCGCGTCTCGCCGACGCTGGTGACATGCACCCCACGCCGATCGGTGATGGGGCACTTGTTCTCACAGACCCCGCAGCCAATGCAAAGCTCCGGATTGACGTGCGGCTGCTTCACGGTTGCGGGCGTTCCATCCGGCGTCATCACTGCCACTTCCTGGAACCAGATGGCCTTCTTTGGCGTGGGACAGTGCTCCTCGCAGACGATGCAGGTGCGCGCCGCAGCCCACGGCAGGCAGCGATTTCGGTCGAAGAATGCCGTGCCGATACGGACCTGCTGTTTCTTTTCAAGAGCGAGAAGTTCGATGGCGTGTGTCGGGCACACCTGCGAGCAAAGACTGCATTCGTAGTCGCAATAGCCCAGCTTCATTTTCAGCACGGGCGCCCATAGCCCGGCGATACCCCCTTCCAGGAGCGCGGGCTGGATGGCATTGGTCGGGCACACTTTCATGCATTCCCCGCAGCGGATGCACTGCGTCAGGAACTCGTCTTCCGTAACCGAGCCGGGCGGACGAATCAGTTCCGGGTCGTACGTGTGGCCTTCACCGAGCGCACTGGTACGCACCAGCAGCACACTGCCGACTCCGGCTGCGCCGGCTGCCAGGAGCGAGCGGCGCTTCAGGTCGATCCGCTGCTCGCGAGGCGGATGGAAGAAGTGCACAAGCCAGCGGAGAGGCGCGGAGAGTCTCATTTCTTCTCCCCCGGCACATGGAAGCGAAAGGAAATCGCCTCCTTCGGGCATGCCGCCTGACAGTTCCAGCAATAGAAGCACTCGGAGGGTTTCCACCCCTGCGGCCCATCGGGATTCGCGCCGCCCTGGCAATCGGCGACGCAGAGCCGGCAGTTGTTGCAGTCTTGTTCATTCCGCTTGATCTGGATCACCGGATTCTTGCCGGCGATCCCGAGCAGTGCGCCCAGCGGGCACACATAGCGACACCAGAACCGAGGACGAACCAGGTTCAGCAGAACAGCGGCAAGAAACAGCAAAGCCATGAAAACTCCGCCATAGAAATGCGGCTGCGTTGCGGCCAGCACGGTTTGGCGGAGAAATGCATAAGCCGGCTCCGACACGGACGTCGCCTTCAGCTGTCCGATGCCGGGGCCCGTCTGATAAATCCAGGCAAACAGGGCGGTCACGCCGTCGTTCGCGGCAGGGTAAAGGAAGGTGGCCGTACTCCGATAGAGCACGGAAAACGGATCGAGCCAGCCGGTCAGGTTGATGCCGAAAAACGCGGCGACGAGCAGGCCGACCAGCAGGTAATATCTGGTCTTCTGCCAGGGGGAGTATCCACCGCTCGCAATCTTTTCTTTGGTCTTTTGGCTGCGCCAGCTGGAGACGAGCGCATGGACTGCGCCGAACGGGCACACCCAGCCACAAAACCACCGTCCGAAGACGATCGTGATGCCGAGCGTCATCAGCGCGAGCAGAAGCCCGGAGAGAATTCGATGCGAGGAGAGCCAGGTGGAAACCAGGATCAGCGGATCCAACTGGAAGAACAGCTTCACATGGCGGCCCGCCTGATTCACGGGATGGTAAGCGGTCTGCAGAAACAGCCAGACAAAGAGGAGGACGAAGGCAGTCTGGCTCAGCCGGCGCAGCCAAACGACCGAGGAGCCATTCCGACGTGCCATGACGCGTGACCCAATGCCTTTCCTTACAGCTCCGTGCGCCGCGGATGCAGCGAGTCAAAATCCATCGTGCCCAGCCCGCGCCGGCTGCCCTCCGCGATGTAGCCAATCTCCTGAGGCTTGTAACCGAGCAGCGTGGCGCCAAAGGCATCGATGGCCACCTGATCGGTGCCCGCCGCCACCGTGTCGCGCCGCTGCACGTCGGCCAGATTGCCGCCGACCGGGCCATTCGCCGTCAGCACGCGGACGGCGTCCATGACGACCAGTGTGGGACGAAAGAAGCCGGCAAGATCGACCAGCGAGTTGCTCAGGTCCTGGTGGAAGCGGTTTCGCTCCCCTCCCGTGAGGCCCATGAGGTTCTTCATGCCGAGGGTGGCTTTGCACAGACCATGGTGTTTCACAATCGGCACGTTAATGAGCTTGTTGACCCCGAGCACATCGCCGTAGATCTCCCACGCCGGGAGCACCTTTCCCTTGAGGGGGGTCTTGCGAAATTTGTAGTTCTCCATGATGAAGCAGTCGGCTCCTGCCTTCCGCGCGGACTGCTGAATGCCGCTGCGAGCAAAAGAAGGCACCGCGGGATTGCAGGAGTTATCGCTGACGACCACCCGTTTTGCGCCCGCCTGCCAGCAGAGACCGACCACCGCGGCCACCACGTCCGGATTCGTCGTCGCGGCCTGCTCCGGCGCGCGGTTCCACCCGATATTCGGCTTCACCCACACCACATCGCCTTTGCCGATGAAGCGCCCCATGCCGCCGAGACCGGCGATCGCCTGCTCGGTCAGGTGGCGGGCCTCCTCCGCAATGGCATCGGCTGGCTGAGGACTGCTGCGGGCGTGAGCGATGCTGAGTGCTGGCCCTGCCAGAGCGCCATGCGCGCTCGGCGCGGCACACTCACCCAGATGCATGGCAGCTGCGGCCATGGCGCACATTTTGAGGAACTCTCTACGCGATTTGTCGTTCATGCACTCGCCCTCCGGTTTCGAGCGAATTGGGTTGTCGCGCGGCGCGGACCCGCGCGAGGTTAATCCAGGCTCTCTGCGGCACGTTTCAGCAGCGCCGCGCCTCCAGACGATGGATGCACGAGCAGGATGAGGTATCGTCCTTCCGTTTGCGCCATGACCCTGCCTTCGAAGCTGTTGCTGGCGCGAATGGCGCCCGGGCCCAGGTCCGGCGCGGCTTCGCATCTCCCGGTCTTCACGAAATTCTCCGCCAGTTGCCGGAGTCTCTGCTGCGCGTCCGCCGCATCGCGAGCCAGAGTGACGTACAGCTGGCTCTCCTCTCCATCCGATATGTACCGCGCCAGATAGGCGGGCCCCAGGAAGGGGTGGCCCAACGGATCCTTCGGCATGTACTGCTCGGAGTGCGCCTTGCGGTTCTCCTGCGGAAGGCGGGCGAGCAGTGCAGGAAGCGAAGGATTCGTTCCGATCTTCGCCGACAGGGCATGAGCCAGCGGAGTGAGAACCGCATCGGCTCCGTTGCCGAAGCCGGCGAGTTTCATGTAATAGCGATCCTGCAGGAAATTGATGATGCCCGCATCGCGGTAGCCTTCGGCGCCCATAGGGATGAACTGATAGCCGGAGGAGCGTTCGGCTGCGTACATTCCGAAGGCTGTGTCCGGCGAGCCCATGTCAAAAATGTCGACGGTGACATCGACGCTGCCGGCGCGCAGGTCCAGATGCATGAGGGTGCGAACACCATACAGGACAAAGAGGTCCGCGGCGCCGTCCATGTATTGAAAGAGATTGTCAGGACTGTAGAAGCTGGGGTTGCCCTGGAGTGCCGCACCTGCCGGCAGAGGTTCCGGGATGAGCTGCATCAGCTGGGAGTGACTGAGATCCTGCGGCACAGCCGGGCCGGCTGTGAAAGCGGCGAGAAGCAAGACGGCGAGAGGCCCAAAACCGCGGAACATCGCGAACTCCACACGCTCGCACCAGGAGCACTCGTGCCTGCTTTCGCCGGCACACGAACATCACGAGATCGCTGCACCGACTATACAACTGAGTGTCTGTTTCGGGTACCCACGATTTCTCTCGATGCTGAATCGACACGCTACGGTGACAACCGTCACAAACAATCGATGCAGATCGCGAGGGTCGTTGGCGTCCTTCACTGCGTCCTTTCCGGGATTGTCCCAGAAGCGTGCTTCCACGCATCCAGCGGGACCGCGGTTCCAGCGTCGCCATCATGGACACGCATCACATCCTCGAAACGACTGGGGCGACGCGCAGGGTCACATCCCAGGTATCGGGATGCCTCACGCCGCTGTTGCCCTCGGTTCCGAGCCGGAGACAGGCATTCTCTGGCGAAGCCAGCCTCCGATGCCGCCGACTCTGCGAAGCCGCTCGGCAGGCTCACCGCTGAGGAACTCGCTCCTGCAGTGGCAGCGAATCAGCAACTGCGGCAGGATGGCATGCAGACTCAGGTTCACCATGTCGCCGGAACAACGGGGGCACTGCTGTGTAGAGGAGGCGCTGGCGTGGTCGCATCTTGTGCAGTAGCGCAGCACGGGGTCGAAGCTTTCATCTGCCATGAGCCTTCCCAATCGGCCGCGTTGCAGGATGGCGAGCGTCTCGTCGGCCCCCGTTACAACGGAAGGTCCGCGATTCAGCAGTTCGCTCACGCGCTGTTGTCGACGAGCCGCCTCGAAGCGCAGGAGTGCTTCTTCTACATGCGTCAGCGATGCGACTGAATCCCACTCGCGCCAGAGATGCGGAACCTGCGCGGTCTGTTTTCTGAGGACCAGCGGAAGTCCGCGTTCGAGGATCTCGGTGGAGCGCCGTGGGCCGAGCAGAAGAACCTGATGCAGATCGTGGACTTCGCACGCATGCGTCAGCCGCTGTGCTGCCTCCGCCAGAAAACGCAGATATTGCGTGTCGCAGCGGCGCTCAAACAGATCCCTCTGAGGGCCATGCGGCATGCCTGCCTTTCTCTCGGCGGTATGAAATGCCTGCATCCGTTTCCACTGATCTGCCTCAATGTGGAACTCCAGCGTATCCATCGGTGTAAGCACTTCGCCCCGGGACGAAAACAGGCGCACGCCGGATCTTTCGATGACCGCGACGCACGACGGTCGATGGCGCTGCGCGATGGCCGTGAGTTGCCAGAGCATCGGCTTGCCCCAGTGCAGTTCATTTTCCGGCTCCATGGGCATTCGAATGACGTGCCAGATGCCCGGGCCTGAAAACAGCGCCACTCCCCGATCGTCAGGAGGGTTGCGTTCCAGGAATTGCGCAACGCGGCTGATCTCCGTTGTGAGAGAGCACGTGCCGGTACTGTCCATGGAAGCCAGCAGCCGTTTGGCTTGGCGATGGAACCAGTTCAAACCGCCGTGGTCAGCATTCCGGTTCAGGTGCCGGAGCGGATTGGTGTTCAGGTAAACGCTGAATACCGGTTCGGGCAGCGACGCCAAATCTGCGATTGGAAATGGTTGATCCATAAGCGTCTCCCTTCGCGCACCCGGCGCGGACTAGCCGCTGCGGAACGTCATGAAATCGGCGTAGTTTCCAGGGATGTTGTTGGGGTAGTCCGGGAAGGACGAAGGGCACACCGGGATGCGGCATTGAATCCTTCTCCGATGAGAGAGTAGTCGACCCAGCCGACCGGGATCAACGCGGCGCGCAGCGGCTGTTTCGTGCAATCAACAACGCGCAGCCTCGTGGGCGCAATCACACGCTGTTTGATGTACCTTCATGGCGCGGAAGCGAGGCGAGCAGGGTTCATGGCCGCATGGCGTCCTGTGTCCTGGAACTCCGACGCGAGGCTTTGTCGAGACGATGTTGCGATCCGCAGGCTTGCGCGCCGTTCATCCCGCTGAATGCACCTTCCCCGTTCCCGCCTCGTCGCTGAAACGGGACGACCAACGAAGGGGGTCCTTATGAACAGGTTCTTTCGAAACGGAATCATGCTTGGAGCGGGTGCATTCGCGATGTACTTCCTCGACGCGGAACGAGGCAGAAGACGACGAGTCGCGCTGGGCGACCAGGTCACCCATTTCGGACACGAGTCGCGGAGGTTTGCCGGTCGATTCCGCCGCGACCTGCAGCATCGGGCGGAGGGCACGATCGCCGAAGCGGAGTCGTTGTTGCGCAGGGAGACGTCTACGGACGAGAAACTGAAGGCGCGGATCAGAAGTATTCTCGGCCGCCGGATTGCTCATCCCGACGCCGTCGAGATCCAAGCCGACCACGGGCACGTGGAAGTGACCGGCCGTGTCATGGCGCGGGAGGCGGAACGGATCCGGCGTGCGGTCGAATCGGTACGCGGAGTGAAAGACGTCTGTGTCTGTCTGGAAACGGCGGAGGGTCCTGAAAAAACGAAAGAGGCAGAGCAGAAAGGATCGAAGAAGATCGTCGGCCTGTTTGGCGACAGGTGGTCGCCGACGGCGCGAGCGATCGTGGGAGGCGCTGGGCTTGCGCTGATTCTCGACGGATGGCGACGCCACCGATCTCCCGCTTCGAAGGCGGCCTTCGCCGGCTCTCTGCTTCTGGCGCGTTCCGTCTTCAACATGCCCTTGCGGCGCGTGCCTCTGGCGGGTATTCATTTGGAGAAGACTCTGCATGTCCATGCGGGACGTGATGCCTTGTTCGCGTTCTGGAACAACCCGGAGAATTACCCGAAGGTGTTCTCGCATGTGCAGGAGGTCCGCCCCGAAGGGGAAGGTATCTACCGCTGGCACGTTTCGGGGCCGGCCGGCCTGCCGGTGACCTGGACCGGAAAAATCACGCGGCAGGTTGCGGGCAGTCTGGTGGAATGGCGGAGTCTGCCGGGCTCTGCGGTTGAGAATCACGGCGTGATCCGTCTGGATGATGCAGGCGAGGGCTTCACCCGCGTGCAGGTACGGATGGAATACGCTCCGCCAGCCGGCTTGCTGGGTCACGGTGTGGCCGCGCTGCTGGGGGTCGATCCCCGGCACCTGATGCATCACGATCTGGTCCAGCTGCAGTCCGTACTGGAACACGGCTTCACGACCGCGCACAAACACCGGACCACCGCCTCGGAACTGGGACTTGCCCAACCCACCCGGTCCTGAGGCGCGAGATGTCGGGGGGGGCGGTTCGTTTTCTCTGAAATGGACGACGAGCACGCCCCCCGGCTTTCAGGATCGGCCGACTTTTCGCACTGCCGGTGAAGCTGGCCCTGGCCGGCCCTTCACGTACGATTCAGCAGCTCATAAGAAAATGTTTATGTGCGGCCCATAGAATTTGCGACGCCCACATGCCGTCATTTTCTTCGCATCTGCGCACTTGCGCTGATCGCCTGCCTGATTTGTGCCCTGGCGCATGCGCAAAGCGCAGGCGGTCTCGAGGGGCGTGTCATGGATCCCTCCGGGGCGGTCATCCCCGGCGCCTCGGTGCAGGTGGAAGGGCCGTCGGCGCGCGCTTCCCGCTCCGTGCAGACCGATGGAGAAGGCCGCTACCGGGTCACAGGCCTGGCTGCCGGGCGATACAAGGTAACTGCGCAGGCAGCCGGGTTTCATGCCGCAGCGAAAGAAGTCTCCCTTTCGGGCTCCCAACGTATCGTCACCCTGAACATCCATCTCAGCATCGCAATGCAGGCGCAGCAGGTTGTCGTTCAGGGCAACGCCCCGCAACTGGAAGTGTCTCCGGAATCCAACGCTTCTGCTGTCTCTGTTTCCGGCGACAACCTGAATGCGCTCTCTACCGATCCGGACGAGCTTCAGAATCAAATCGCTTCGCTGGCCGGCCCTTCGGTCGGGGTGGGGGGTGGGGCCGAGATTTACGTCAACGGCATGACGGGCAGCGATATGCCGCCGAAATCAGCGATCCGCGAGATCCGCGTCAACTCCAATCCCTTTACTGCCGAAAATGACCGTCTGGGATACGGTCGAATCGATATCTTCACCAAGCCGGGGGCGGCTGCTTTCCACGGAGACGTCTCAAGCGAATACAACGACTCCGCCATGAATGCCGTCAGCACGTTTCTTTCTGCCTCCAACGTCCCGCCTCCCTCGTACCATACGTGGCTCTGGGATACGGACCTCGGCGGCCCGCTCTGGAAAGACGCATCCTTCTTCTTCGACTTCCAGCGTCGCAATATCAACCGCGCCAGTCTCGTGAATACGGACGTGCTCGATTCCGGGCTGAATGTCGTCCCGTATGTAACTTCAGTTCTGAATCCTCGCATCCTGACCAACCTGAGCCCGCACGTGGATATTCAGCTCAGCCCGAAAAATACGCTCAGCGCCAACTATCGCTTTTATGAAATCAGCGACCGCAACGACGGCATCGACACGCAGTCGCTTCCCTCGCAGGCCTACGACCGGGTGTTCCATCACCACAATGTTCAAATTATCGACACTCAGGTGTTGAGCCCGCGCCTGGTTAATCAGAGCTTCTTCCAATATCTCCACTTCCACAACACAGAGACGCCGCAGGATTTCTCGCCCACGATCGAGGTCCTCGGCGCATTCACGGGCGGCGGCGACAGCTCCGGTGCCTTCAACCGCTCCGAGACCCACTACACGATCCAGAACTATACGACCCTCACCGTCCACAAGCACCAGATTGAATTCGGGGGAACGCTGCTTGATCTGCCCCGCAGCGAGACCACAAACGGGGGGTTCAACGGCACCTTCACCTTCAACTCACTGACGAACTACCAGCAAACCTTGCAGGGATTGCAGAACGGCATGACGATGGCCCAGATTCAGGCGGCTGGATATGGCCCCAGCCAGTACAGCGTCACGGCGGGGAATCTCGGGGCCTCGATCAACCGCATCGATGGGGACGTCTTCGTGAACGACGACTGGAGCGTCACGCCGCACCTGATGGCCAGTTACGGCCTGCGCTTTGAATCGGAAAATTACGTCAGCAGGCGCGCCAACTGGGCGCCCCGGATCGGCCTCGCCTGGGGACTGGGCCGCGGCTCCAAGACCAAAACAGTGCTTCGCGCAGGCTGGGGCATCTTCTATACGCATCTTGACGATGACCACATGATGATTGCGGCCCGCCTGAATGGACAGAACCAGCAGACCTATATCGTCAATAACCCCGCTTTCTTCCCGACCGCTCCGCCTCCCACGGACCTGACGAACAATGCAGCCTCGGCGCCCACGAGGTTTCGCATTGCTCCCAACCTTGTCTTCCCTTATGACATGGACACGGCCGTCAGCGTGGAACGGCAACTGTCCGGCAGCGTGACCGCATCGCTCACCTATGTAAACTCTCGCGGGGTCCACCAGTTCCTGGCGAATGACATCAACGCGCCGCTGCCGGGAACTTTTAATCCCGCAGATCCGACCAGCGGCATCAGGCCGCTCGGCAATGCCGCCGGCAATATCTATAACTACGAGTCTGCCGCCATCTACAAGCAGACGCAGTTAGTGGCAAACATCCATGTCCAGACCAGCAGAGCCTCCCTGTTCGGCTACTACGTCTTCAACCATGCAAACGGCGAGGCGGGACTGAACCTGCAGAGCAGCCCTGCCGGCGAATTCAGCTTCCAGACCAATCCCTGGAATCTCTCCCAGGACTATGGGCGCACCAGCTTCGATATTCGCCATCGCGTCGTCATTGGCGGCAGCTTTGCCGCGCCATTCGCCTTCCGTCTCAGCCCCATGCTGATTGCGAGTTCGGGCCAGCCGTTCAGCATCCAGCTTCCGCAGGATATTTACGGAACTGGCGTTTACGATGCCAGGCCCGCGCTGGCAACCGCCGCAACCCCTGCGGCCAATGTGGTGGTAACCAGGTACGGCTCTTTCAATATCGCTCCGGGACCCAACGATACCCCCATCCGTCCGAACACCGAAACGGGGCCGAATAACTTTATGCTGAACATGCGCCTCAGCCGCACCATTGGATTGGGTCGTGAGCTTGGCGAGAAACATGGCGGAGAAGGCTCAGCACCTGAAACAGGAGGGCGGCGGAATCGAGGCCTGGGCGGACGCGGTCTGAGCAGCGGCGGCGGCACCAGCCTTGGCGGGGCGACCAACCGTCGTTACGCACTTACCCTGAGCGTATCCGCTCTCAACATGCTGAACAACGTCAACCTTGACACGCCCGTCAACGTTCTTGGCTCTCCGCTCTTCGGTCAGTCGATCGCTCTCGCCGGCGGTGTTTATTCGGCACAGGTCGGCAATCCTGTTGCCAACCGACTGTTAAACGCAGGCCTTTCCCTGAGCTTTTGAATCTCTGCCCGGATCAGGCAAGGACACGCCGGCGACTACCGTTTGCGGTGTTTGACACAATCGATTCACAGATGGAGAAACGATCCCGATGAACCTTCTGACTGGCACCACGAAATGCCGCTATGGAATTGTGGCCGCAGTATTGCTCCTGAGCGGGAGCCTCGCACAGTCGCAAATTGCAGCGCCCGGGCCGGTGCTGACAACGGTCGCCGATATTCCCATGCCCGGACCGGCGGTTCGCTTTGACTATCAAAGCCTCGACGTGGAACACGGCCGACTGTACATCTCTCACATGAATGCCAGTCAGCTGGTGGTCTTCGACACGCAAAAGCGCCAGGTCGTCGCGAATCTCGATGGCTTCAGCCGCGTGCATGGCGTCATTGCAGTTCCGGAGTTGAATCGGGTGTACGCTTCTGCGACCGGCAACCACGAAGTCGCCGTCGTGGATATGACCACCCTGAAAACCATCGCCACGGCCGGGCCGATCGACTATCCGGATGGGCTCGCCTATTCGCCAGCTACGAAAAGAGTCTTCGTTTCCGACGAGCATGGTGGAGTGGACGCGGTCATCGACGCCACGACCAGTAAATTGATCGCGAAGATCTCGCTGGGAGGAGGAGCCGGCAATACCGTTTACGACGCCGGTTCAGGCCACATCCTTGTGGCGGTTCACGGAATCAATGAACTCGTTGCGATCGATCCGGCAGCCATGAAAATCATCGGCCGGTACAAGTTGCCGGGAATGGAGAACCCCCACGGTATTGCGCTCGACGAGGCGAACCGGCTCGCCTTCATTGCCGGAGAAGAGAACCATCGCCTTGGCGTGTTCGACCTCAGGACCACCAAGCTTCTCTCGGTTCATCAGGTGGGCAATGATCCGGACGTTCTCGCCTTCGACCCAGGTCTGATGCGACTGTATGTCTCCGCCGAATCGGGGACGGTGACCGTATTGCGGGAAGCCGCACGCAACCTGGCCTTGATGGGCCAGTTCAATATGCCGCACGCTCACACCGTATCCGTCGATCCCGGGACTCACCTGGTTTACTTTCCACTCGAGAACGTGCGGGGCCGTCCGTTGCTCAGAATCATGCAGCCAACGGCTCAACCCGAATAAGCGCGGCGGCGCGATGAGAACGCACGGAGCCTGCGCGATCTCGCCGCAAGTGGAGAGAGCGAAGATCGGCGACGTTCAGAGCTCTTCCGCAGAGTCCCGTCGCGGTGCTGATTCCAGGCGCGGGTATCGGGGGAATTTCTCAGCGCGCGAGATCCAGCACCGCCCTCACCAGCAATCCGTCCGGGGCCCGCAGTTCGTCAAGAATGGTGTAGTGGTTCGCACGGGCGACCGGCAATAAGCTTCCGGGCGCATGCGCATCGGCACGAACCCGGTGAAAGCTTCGTGCATCTTCAATGAGTGCAGGCAATTCGGCTGATCCGTAAGCAATCGCCAGAGGTTTGTTCACCACCTCGAGGCGCAAGGGAGACAAGGTCTCGATCTGCAGGTCGGTCAGCGATAACTTATCGTTCAGATAGGTATCGCGCAGAGGAGCCAGTTCGTACACACCCGAAATTGCCAGCCCGGCACTAACCATCGGATGAGCGAGCGCCAAAGCGGCCAGATGCGCGCCCGCCGACCAACCCGCAACCATCACCTTGCTGCCCAATTGGTACTGAGCAAGATGATCGCGTAACCAGTCCAGTGCCATCCTGTTTTCCGCGACGATCTGTTCGAGACTCGCTTCAGGCGCGAGGGTGAAACCAGGAAGCGCGACCGACCACCCGTGCGACGCCACTCCTTCAGCAATGCACGCAAAATTCTCCCGCCCATTCATTTGCCAATATCCGCCATGAAAAAAGACGAGGCAGGGCGCAGACGGATCCGTGCCCGGATAGAGATCCCAGGCCTGCCGTTGGCCCGTGCCGTAGGCAAGGTCGATGGTCCCCTTGCGGGTCGAACGATAGGCTGCCGAGGCCTGGTCCCTGGCCTGAATGAGAGTGGAGCTATTGGAAACAGCAGCGGCATTGTTATAGGCGCGATTGCGTTCTTCCCGGCTGAGAAACGCCCATTGCGACAGCGGATTCGAAACTGATAGCATCCTCATCGACTTTGACTCTGGCTCCTGTGTCCGTCTGCGTTCGACATGATGCAGCCTGGAGCAAGCAACATGCCATCGCGGGACGGCCTGTAGCCAACGTGAGTCCGGGATGAACTCCTTCCCTTGGCGCACGATAGAGTCCCGGCGGAATGAGCGGACGCTTACTTTCAGTGTCCAATGGATGACTCGCCGCCGTCACTGGC
>JBKICP010000191.1:0-2540 GCA_046567085.1 Acidobacteriota bacterium | reverse complement strand
GACGCCTCACAGCTCCGGGTTCCGCACCGAATCTTGCATGGTTCAGTCAATACTACGGCGTAGCCGTATTCCGGTCAACCTTCGCGCCCCAGCCACCCATGCCCTTGTTTCTCCGCATCCACTCGGCCCCATCCGGGGGTAAACTCGTTTTGGTCTTCTCCAGGCTGAACCTCGGCACCCCATATGCCCACACACATCGCTCTTCTTCGCGGCATCAACGTCGGCGGCAAAGGCATCCTGCCCATGAAGGACCTCGCCGCGCTCTGCTCCGCCCTCGGCTTCGCCAATCCCAGAACCTACATCCAGAGCGGCAACGTCCTCTTTGAATCGCCTCTCCCCGAGCACCAACTCCGAACCGCTCTCGAAGACGCCCTCGCCGCCAGAATGGCCCGGAAGGTGGACGTGCTTCTCCGCACCCCACAGGAACTGCGCTCCATCCTCGCCGCCAATCCCTTCCCCGGCAGGGAGCCGTCCAAAACCGCTGTGGTTTTTCTCGGAAATGCCGTATCCGGCGAGATTTTCAGTCGCGTCTCTCCGCCGGGCGGCGAAGAGATCCACCCCTGCGGCACTGAGGTCTTCGTCTTCTACCCCAACGGCATGGGACAGACAAAACTGAAGCTTCACCTGGCCGGAGTTCCATCCACGGTCCGCAACATCGCCACCGTGGCGAAACTCCTCGCCCTCGCCGAAGGTTCCGCGAATTCAGCTTAATTTCCCAGATTTTCGATCCGCGCAATCGTATTCGCCGCAAGCATCTGCTGGATCGTCTCGCGCAGGAACGGGTGCGGGTTCACCGGTGTGTTGTTGATTCGCACTTCGTAGTGCAGGTTCGGTCCCGTCGTCCGGCCGCTCTCGCCCACGTAGCCAATCACCTCTCCACGATGCACCTGCTCCCCTGCCGTCACCGCAAATCCGGAGAGGTGCGCGTAGAAGGTCTGAATCCCATGCGCATTGTTGAGAATCACCAGCCGGCCGTAACCGGTTTCCCAGCCCGCCTTCTCCACCACCCCGTTCGCCGTCGCATGGACCGGAGTGCCGAAACTCGCTCCGATGTCCACGCCCGTGTGGAACTCTCCCTCCGCCGGGTCCAATGGATCTTCGCGCTCTCCGAATCCGCTCGTCACGGGTCCAGCCACCGGCCACAGCGAGGGCGCTCCAGGCAGATTCACCCATCCCGTATGCGCCGTCGCAACCGTCGTCGTTGTGAATGACCCGATATGCCCGGACAGCGCATCGCTGCGCAGCATCGACAGCTGATCCAGAGACGCCTGGTAATCCGCGCTGCTGAACTCGCCGTCCATTCCCGCCGCCGGCGCGGCCGACAGCGCCGCCTTCACGCTGTGCGCCCGGCGCAGCCCATAGAGAGCCGTCACCTCGCTCGCCAGCGATCCCAGCGAGGCCGCCTGGATGTCCTTTTCCTGTGCCACCGCCTGCAGGTGCCGGTAATCGCGCCGCAGCGCCTCCCGCTGCGACCGCACCTGGTTGAACGAGGCCGTCTTCAGCAGCATCCGCGTGTAGGAGCCGGCCATCCCCGTGATCGTGAAGGCCCCCACCACCGCCGCCGCAATAAACACGCCCGCATAGTGCAGAGGGACCGGTATCTTACGGAGCGGTCCGTCCTTCTCGCGGGCAACAAAAATGATGTAGTAGCGTCTGCGCAAATTCCCTGTTTCCGGAATATCCGGAAATCTCCTCGTCGAAGTCGAGCGACCGGGGGATTTGTTGTAAGTACTGTCGCTTGAACGCTATCAGCCTGTGACCGTTGAGTCAATCACAATTCGAAAACGACCTTACGCAAGTAACCCAAAGGACAATTTCCGGTACCGAATTCTTAAGATGCATCGGGCAGGTCCGACGAGCCGGGGAGATTCGGCCTTTCTGCCCATTCTCGCATCCTAACAGACGCTCACAGCCACCGCCATGCGCACACCGCCAGCGCCGCCGCTGCCGCCGTCGAAAGCGCATTCACCGCATCGTTGTTCAGCCACCCCGGCCGCTCGGCAACCGCTCCCAGCAAGCTGTCCACCCACAATCCCACCACCCCCGCTCCACCCGCGATCAGCGCCCCCGAGCGCGTCAGCGGCGTAGCCGCCACCCCCACGGCCACCACAAGGGCCGCCCCCGCGCATCCCACCAGGGTCCCCAGCAGCGTCACCCCTCCGTCGGTTCCCGCCGCCACCACTCGCCCCGTCGTCACCAGCCGCGGAACACCGCCCAGTACCTGCCCGATCTCGGACGACAGCGTATCCGCCGTCGCTTCCGCCATCGCCGCCGCCACCGCCACCAGCATCGTGCCTTCCGCCGCGAACCGGCTCCCCGCCATCCACAATGCCACCTGCGGAAGACTCACCACCGCCGCCACCCCAAGATTCGCCGCCACCTGCGATGCCGTTCGCCCGCGCCGGCCTTCTGCCGTTCCCTGCTCCTCCTTGCGCCGCCGCCCGAATTTGGTCGCCCCCAGCGTCAGCACCAGCAACGCCAGCAGCGGCCACAGTGTCGTCTGCCGGCCCGGGCTCGCCAGATAAAATACCGCCGCAAAA
>JBKICP010000190.1:3872-5529 GCA_046567085.1 Acidobacteriota bacterium | reverse complement strand
GATCCAGCTGCATGTCGAAGGCGACCGCGTCGTCTCGGTCGTCGCACGCGATCCCTACGGCGCCACGCATACGATCCCCGCCGACTACGTATTTTCCACCATGCCGGTGCGCGAGCTGATTCACTCGCTCGACGTCGAAGTCCCCGAGACCGTGAAGTCCGTCGCCGATGGTCTCATCTATCGCGACTTCATCACCGTAGGCCTGCTCGTCGATCGCCTTGCGGTCACTGAGCCGGATGGCAGCCCGCTCAAAGACACCTGGATCTACATCCAGGAACCGGATGTGCTGCTCGGCCGCCTGCAGATCTTCAACAACTGGAGCCCGCACATGGTCGCGGATCCGCTCAAGGTGTGGATCGGCCTCGAATACTTCTGCTATGACACCGATCGGCTCTGGAACCTGCCGGACGAGGAGATCGCCCGCTTTGCCATCGCCGAAGTGGAGAAGATCGGCATCCTCCGCTCCAGTCATGTACGCGACTCAGTGGTCGTCCGCGTTCCGAAGACCTATCCGGCGTACTTCGGCACCTACGATCGTTTCGACGAGGTCGTCCGCTACACCGACCGTTTCCAGAACCTCTTCCTCGTCGGCCGCAACGGTATGCACAAATACAACAACCAGGACCACTCCATGCTCACCGCAATGACCGCGGTCGACCAGATTGTCGCCGGCCAGATCAATAAGGCGGCGCTCTGGGAAATCAACACCGAGCAGGAATACCACGAAGAGAAGAAGTAGCAGCTTCCGGCGCTACAGCCCTGCCTGGAGTTCAGGCGCGTCCGCCTGGAGAGGCAACGCTCACTCCCAGTCGGTTGTATGCCGTCGGACCCACCAGCACGGCGAGACGCCACGGTGGGGAAACAGCGCCCGCGCGCAGGTTACTTCGGCCCGCCCCATGTAGTCGTACTCCTGTTTATTGCCCTTCAGCGCAGTCGACAAATACTCCTCCACCTGCACCGTATCAAACGCCGTTCCCCGCGCAGCGCGGACTCGGAAAACCGCCCAGTCGGAGACCCACACCGCCACGGCCCCCACGACCAGAATCTTCAGCGTCACTTCCAGAATCTTCAGAAATCGACTCATGGCGTCCGCGCGACCGGTCCCCCGAAAAGTCCGGTCAAGCACTAATTTTGCTACACCCTAAACCCTACACCCTTTACCCTAGCGTCATGGACCTCGAATCAATCCAGGCAGCGCTGCAGAGCGCTCGCATCGACGCGTGGCTCTTCTACGATCACCACCACCGCGATCCCCTTGCTGCCTCCATCCTCGGCCTCCCCGATCATGGCCTCGTCAGCCGGCGCTGGTACTACGTCGTCCCCGCCGAAGGCGAACCGCGCAAGCTCGTCCACCGCATCGAGGCCGATAAACTCGACTCGCTCCCCGGAACCAAGGGCGTGTACTCCTCCTGGCAGGAGCTCGAGTCCGGACTGCAGGCCATGATCAGCCCCTGGAACCGTATCGCCATGCAGTACTCCCCGCGCAACGCCATCATGTACGTCTCAATGGTCGATGCCGGCACCATCGAACTTCTCCGCTCCATGGGCAAGGAGATCCTCAGCTCCGCCGATCTCGTCAGCCGCTTCCAGGCCGTGCTCACCGAGAGCCAGATCGACAGCCACTACGCCGCGCAAAAAGCTCTCGACGAAATCGTCG
>JBKICP010000190.1:0-3862 GCA_046567085.1 Acidobacteriota bacterium | reverse complement strand
CGTGCAGGGCTTCCAGTACATCGGCAGCCGCGCCCGCTCCGGCTCGCCCATCACCGAGTACGAGATGATGCTCTGGTTCCGCGAAGCCATCGATCGCGCCGGCCTCACCACCGATCACGGCCCCAACGTCTCCGTCAATGAGAACAGCTCCAACTCGCACTACGAACCCTCGGCGGAAGCCAGCCGTGCCATCGTCTCCGGTTCCTTCGTTCTCATCGACATCTGGGCGCGCCTCAACCAGCCCGGGACCTGCTGGTACGACATCACCTGGACGGGCGTCGTGAACCGCGAGCCCACCGAAGAGGAGCGCGTCGTCTTCGCCATTGTCCGCGAAGCCCGCGACGCCGCCATCGAAGCCGTGCGCTCGGCCTTTGTCGACGGCGGCCACCCCATCGCCGGCTTCGAGGCCGACGACGCCGCCCGCGCCGTCATTCGCAACGCCGGGTACGGTCCCTACTTCACGCACCGCACCGGTCACAACATCGGCACGGAACTGCACGGCAGCGGCGCCCACCTCGACAACCTCGAAACCCACGACGAGCGCCGCATCCTCCCCTTCACCTGCTTCTCGGTCGAACCCGGCATTTATCTGCCTAACTTCGGCATCCGCAGCGAGGTCAACATGATCACCTCCCGCGACAACGCCGTTGTCACCGGTCGTATCCAGAGGGACCTCGTTCGCATCTGAGACAGCTGCCGGATGGCTGCCTTGCCTACTCTCCACTCCCTGTTCCCTGTATCATCGGTGAAGCATGGCCTCCGGCACGCAGACTTCTGCTCCCACGAAAACCCAGGGCTTCGCCTACTCCGCGCTGATCCTCGGCTGGCTCGTTCCAGGCGCCGGGCATCTGCTCACGCGCCACTGGATTCGCGCCCTCCTGCTCTTCCTCGCCATCTCCGCGATGTTTTTCCTCGGCATCGCCATGCAGGCGAAGGTCTACGTTCCCAACACCGGCGATCCGCTGGACATGCTTGGCTTCGCAGGCGACATCGGCACCGGGGCGCTGTACTTCCTGGCCCGCATCTTCTCCCTCGGCCAGAGCACGGTTCAGCTGGTCACCGCCGACTACGGCACCAAGTTCGTCGTCGTCGCCGGGCTGCTCAATTTTGTCGCAGCGGTCGACGCGCATAACCTGCGCATCGGGAGAAAAGTCTAGTGCTCACCCCCTCCCACTTCACCGCGGTCCTGCTCTTTGCCACCTTCACCTCGGTGGTCTTCGCCATCACGCAGCGCTCCACCCCGCGCGGCATGGTCCGCTACGGCATCTACTGCTGGGTCCTCTTTGTGGGATCGGTCATCGCCGCCAGCTGGCTTATGTGGCTCATCCGCCGCTGACCCACCTCACTTCCCCGCTGCTTTCGTCCTGATCGCGTATACCGATCCCCGTGCCCCGATGAACAGCGTCTTCCCATCCTGCCCTCCAAAGCACAGGCTCCCCGGACGCTCCGGCACCTCCAGCACGCCCTCCGCCTTGCCCTCGCGATCGTAGACGTACACCTGGCCCGACGCGATGTACACATTCCCCGCCTGGTCTTCGACGACCGAGGTGCCTCCGCGCTCGGCGAACAGCTTTGCCGCCAGCCGCCCGTCTGCGCCGAGTGTGCCGTCCCAGGTCTTCTCGTCGTCCTCGCTCACGATCAGCCGCGTGTCTCCCGGAGCCAACGACGCCAGCTGACTCGACTCATGCAGCGGCCGAAACATCGGCACCGGCATCGCCGGCATCGCTGTCTTTCCATCGCTCGTGTAGAAATACGCCTCCGGCTCATCGATCAACCCGCTGCGCAGCGCGGTGTTGCTTCCCACCCGATACCGGTAGCCCTTGTGCTGCAGCAGCAACGTCAGCTTTTCCATCTCCGCGTGCAGACACACCGGCAGCAGCAGCGTTGCCCCGGCCCGCAACGGTCCCGCCGCACTCTCCAGCGCCGTTCTCTTTCCCGTATCGATCGCAATCTCGCTCGCGCTCGTGTCCCGGTTGAGGGTCATCAGGGTTCCCGGCCCAATCCACGCCACCGCCATCGGCGACTGCGGCACGATCGCCACGGTTGACGCCCTCATCGCCGCCGGATCCAGCCGATACACCGTTTTCTGCGCCGCATCGGTGAAGTAGACGTTCCCCTCCCCATCCGCCGTCAGCCCATCCGCGTTGCTGAAGCCTGTCACCACTCGCTCCAGCTTCGCTCCCGACGCGAACGTTGCCGGCAAGGGTAAGGGCGCACCTTTTTTCAGATCCGGCCCCAGCGCGAATGACACGAAATGGTGCGCCCGCACCTCCACGCCGCTCCCCTCATCGAACATGCTGTTATCGAACGCCAGCCGCGTCTGGCTGAACACCTTCACGTTGTCGAACGCCACCCCACTGGAGTCGTGCGCCACCACCGCATCCTTCTTCGGCAGCACCGTCCGCGACACTCGATACATATACGTATTCGCGAACGTCACATCCTTCGCCGCCTCCAGCGTCACCGGCACGGAGTCCTGCCCCTCCGGATTCTCCTCCTCGGTCTGCAAGTCGTAGATCCGCCAGTGCGCCGCGTGGTCGATCCGCACCTCGTTGCGCATGTGGTGCTCGCACGAGAACTGATAGATCGCCCCTGGCGTTGTCGTGTTCTCGATCAGCAATCCCGCCTTCGCCGTGCCTGCATGCGACCAGATCCCCCGCAGCACGCCGCCCCCGCCGTCCTTCACCCACAGGCTCGGATACTGCGCGTCGAGTTGCATGAGGGGCCGCTGCGCGAACGGCAGCGGCGCCGGAGCGGCCGGCTCCAGCGCCTTCACGGACTCGCTGCGCCCGCGCCAGAAGTCCACATCCTCCAGCATCGAGTGCGGCCCGGCCATCCACACCACACCCGCGGCCTGCGGATTCGCATTCGCAGTCGCGATCCCAATCCCCGTGACCCGATTCGTTCCACCCACCGGCGCGATCACCAACGGCACCGCCGGCCCGTCTCCCTGAAAGTGCGGATCGTGGTCCGCCAGCACCAACTGCGTGGTGAATGGACTGAACCCGATCAGCGCGGTGTTCGCCCGCAGATGCAGCGACCCGCTCAGCCGATAAAATCCACTCGGGAAATAGATCGCCTGGTGCTCGTTGATCGCCTGCTGCAGCACCGCAGTGTCATCGGTCGCGCCGTCGCCCTTCGCGCCCAGATCCTGCACGTTCACCCACGAGCGCATCGGCGGCAGCGCCGGAACGTCGCTCAGGAAGGCTGGCGCCGATCCCAGCAGCGGTTCCTCGTGATGCTCGATCGCAATTCCCCGCTCGCGCCCGTCGGGGCCGATCTCCAGACCCATGGTGAAGCGCTGCTCGACGAAATCGCCCGTCAGGTGCAGATCGGCCAGCTCTTCTGTGCTCTGGGCTCTGTGCCCTGAACCCTCAGTCGGATCCGCAACAAAGTTGTGGATCCGATTGCACGCCACATGTTCCAGCACGATCTCGTTCCGAACATTCTTTGTGTTGCCTGCTTTCAGCACCGCCTGCGACACATCCCGCATCGTCAGATCGCGCCCGTACAGTTGCTCCACCTCGCCCGGAGGAATCTCGATCGCCACCGGTACATGATCGAAGCTGTCCCGCACCAGGGTCATCCCTGCTTCGTGCGTGCTGATCGCCGCCACTTCCTGCCCCGAGAAGCTCGAATCCATCAGCAGGAACTGCCACGCCGGCGATGTCTTCCCCGTCACGATCCCGTACTCGCCGCCCGCGACGTGAATATCGAACGCCTGGTTCCCCACATGCTCGATCGCCGCGCGCGCCAGCCCCAGCCGAAAGTCCGCGTGCGCCACAAAGCTGTGCTGCGCCACGTTGAACCGGATCGCCACCGCCGCCGGATTCCCGGGGCCAATCTCGAAATCGATATTCGA
>JBKICP010000189.1:0-16813 GCA_046567085.1 Acidobacteriota bacterium | reverse complement strand
GATTGCACATGTCATTCGCCGTTACGTCTCCTGTCGCTCTCAATCCCTGGGTGCAAATCCTCGCCGCGCTCGAAAAGAAAATCAATCGCCAGTCCTTCGATACCTGGCTCAAGCCCACCCGCTTCAGCTACACGCGCGAGCGCATGCTCTTCGTGCGCATTCCCACACCGGAGTTCAAGCATGTCGGCGATCGCTACGGCGATCTGATCCAGGAAGCCATCGAGAATCTGCATCTCGAGTTCGACGACGTCACGTTCATCACTCCCGATGAGGACCCCACCGTTCCGCGCGTGCGCGAGGATGGCGGCTTTGCCCCTGCATCCTCGACACCGATTTCCCCTCTGCACGCCAACGGCGCCGGACCGCGCCCGGTGCAGCCTGCAGGACCGCAACAGGCGCGCTTCGACTGGTCGACAGCGGCGCAGCTCAACGCGCGCTACACCTTCGACGCGTTCGTCTGCGGACCCGGCAATCAGTTCGCCCGCGCTGCCGCGATGGCGGTCGCCGAGCAGCCGGCGCGCGCCTACAATCCGCTCTTCCTCTACGGCGGCGTCGGCATGGGCAAGACCCACCTGATGCACGCCATCGGCCACGAAGTGAAGATGCGCCAGCCCGGCGCCTCCATCTCCTACGTCTCTGCGGAGAAGTTCACCAACGAGATGATCAGCTCGGTGCGCTTCGACAAGATGACCAGCTTCCGCGATCGCTTCCGCACCGTGGATCTGCTGCTCATCGACGACATCCAGTTCCTCTCACAGAAAGAACGCACCCAGGAAGAGTTCTTCCACACCTTCAACGCCCTGCACGAGAACATGAAGCAGATCGTGATCGCCTCGGACCGGCCCCCGCGCGAGCTGGCCGATGTGGACGACCGGCTGCGCAGCCGTTTCGAGTGGGGGCTGATCGCCGACATTCAGCCGCCCGATCTGGAAACCAAAGTCGCCATCCTGCAGAAGAAAGCCGAGAGCGAGCATCTGCCCGCGCCGCTGCCCATGGATGTCGCGCTCTTCATCGCCTCGAACGTCCGCACCAACGTGCGCGAACTGGAAGGCGCACTGGTGCGCCTGGTCGCGTGGTGCGGCCTCAACGGTCTGGAAATCACGCTGCCCACCGCGCAGCAGTGCCTGAAGCAGTTCATCGACACCCAGGTACGCAAGATCACCATTGAGTCGATCCAGCGGGCCGTCGCCGAGCAGTTCGGCATGCGCGTGGCCGAGCTCAAGCAGCGCAACAACTCGCGGGCGGTGGTGGTGCCGCGGCAGATCGCGATGTACCTGGCCAAGCAGCTCACCGAAGCCTCGCTGCCCGAGATCGGACGCCAGTTCGGCGGCAAGCATCACACGACGGTGATGCACTCGATCGGCAAAATCGACGAGCAGCGCCGCAGCGACAAGAACCTGAACAGCACCCTCAACAAGCTGCAGGAAATGCTGAACGGGTAGGGTGCTGGCCGTACGGGTGGAACGCGCCTGACGGCCCAGGAAAGCTCACAACCCCTTCAAGCCAGCCGACACATAGATCTGCGACATGTACCCGGTATCGCGCAGGCCTTCTTCGCCCGGCGTCTTCGGCTCGCGGTTATTCCATACGCTCTCCGCCAGGTGATCGGCTTCGCGCACGAAGTCCCAGGGATCCTTGTCCGGCTGGGGCTCGTCGATGGTCTGATCGCCCACGCGGCCGGACAGATGCATCCCGTCATAGCCGAAGGCCGGCTCCATGGCGATCCAGCCCTTGGCTCCGTGCACCTTGAAGTAGCCGCCGTTGGTGTCGCCGCCGTAGGTCGTCGTGCAGCTGGCCAGAATGCCGGACGGAAACTTCATCGTCCATGCATCGTTCTCTTCCACCTCGTTGAAGCGGCCGTCGTGATCGATCACCGATGCGTTCGCTTTGATGTCGCCCGGCTCTTCGCCGGTGAGGTAGCGCGACGCGTTCAGCGCGTAGATGCCCACGTCCATCAGCGGGCCGCCGCCGGCCATTTTCTTGTTCAGTCTCCATTCGCCCGGCCGGATGTTAAAGCCGAACGAGCCTTCGATGGTTTGCACCTGGCCGAGCTGGCCGGAGCGGATCAGATCGATCGCCTTCAGGTGCAGGGGATTGTACTGGCAGCGGTAGGCGATCATCAGCTTCACGTTGTGTTTCTTGCAGGCCTCGATCATCGCCTTGCATTCGGCCACGCTGGTGGCCATCGGCTTCTCGCACAGCACGTGCTTGCCGGCCTTCGCCGCCCGGATCGTGTACTCGGCGTGCATCGAGTTGGGCAGTGCGATGTAGACCGCGTCGATCTCCTTGTTCTGCGCGATCTCGTCGTAGTTCTCGTAGTCGTAGATCGAGGGCGAGGGGACGCTGTACTGCGCCGCCTGCTTCTCTGCCTTCTCGCGATGGCCGCTCACCAGCGCCGTGATTTTCCCTGTCTTCGACAGCTCCACCGCGGGCATGAAGTGCCCCATCGAGATGCGTCCCAAACCCACGATGCACCAGCGGAACTTGCGCTCTGAGGCATCGCTGCCGGTTTGTGCATGCAGACGGGGCAGAGCTCCGGCGACGGCGGTCATGGCGCTGAGGCGGGAAAAATCGCGGCGGGTGAGCTTCATCAGGGAAATTCCTCCGCGGCCATTGTAGGGCTTGCGAACAAACTGGGGCGGCACCGCTCCGGAGGGGGTTGCCATCCGTGCACACGAGTTTCGTGTACGCTTACACCGTGAAAAACATTACGTTCAGCGCGGATGAGCACCACATTGAGGACGCGCGAGCCGTTGCCCGCACCCGTCGCACGACGCTGAACGCGGCTTTTCGCGAGTGGCTGGTGCAATACTCCGGGAGGCAGGCGCGTCGCAAAGAAATAGAGGAGTTTTTTCGCAGCGCTCGATACGGCAATTCGGGAGGCCGCCGCTTTACCCGAGATGAGATGAATGAGCGGCGATAGATCTTTTCTCGATACCAACATCTTTGTCTGTGCCGCCGACGAAGCGGACCTGAAGAAGGCCCATCGCGCGCAGAAGCTGATTGCCGACGCGGCCGGCAGTTTCGACGGAGTTACCAGCTATCAGGTCGTCCAGGAATTTGTGAATGTCGTCCTGCGTCGCTTTTCCAGGCCTCTCGGCAGTGCAGAAGTGGAGCGATACCTCTCGAATGTTTTCCCGTCTCTTTCGATTGTGCACTCGTCTCTGGGTTTGTATTCCAGCGCGCTGCACGTCCAGACCCGCTACCGTCTCTCCTGGTACGACGCCCTGATCGTCGCCGCTGCTGTCGAAGCCGACTGCAGGTTCCTCTACAGCGAAGAGCTGCAGCACGGCCAGCGCTTCGGCTCCGTGACGGTGAAGAACCCCTTCCTCTAGCTGCTCTTCACTCCTCCCGCAGCAGGACGGCCGGCTCAACGCGGACGGCCCTGCGCGCCGGCACCGCCGCGGCAATGGCGCCGATAAGCAGCATCGCGCCCACGGCTCCTGTGACCACCAGCGGATCCCACACTGTCGCCTGATACACGATGCTGGCCAGCACGCGGCTGCCCAGCACGCCGAGCCCGAGCCCGGCCACGGATCCAATGCCGAGGAGCATCATGGTCCGGCCCAGCGCCGCGCGCAGCACCTGCATCCGCTGCGCGCCCAGCGCCACGCGAATGCCCATCTCCCGCAACCGCCGCGCCACCGCGTAGCTCGCCATGCCGAAGATGCCCGTCGCCGCCAGAATGCCGGCGAGCAGTCCCAGCACACCCAGAGCCACCGTTGCGACCCGCGTCGGGAAGAGGACCAGCTCGAGTTCCTGCTGCCAGCTTTGAATCGTCACCGGCAGCCCGGGATCGATCTCCGCCATCATTGCGTTCAGTTGCGGCGCCAGCTCGCCCGTCGTTCGCGCCGAGCGCACCACCAGCGTCGTCTCGTTATCGGGCTCCTGCGCCAGCGCGAAGAACATCGCCGCCCTCGGATTTTCGGTCAGCGAATCGTACTTGCCGTCCTCCACCACGCCGACGATCTCGTAGCTCGATTTGCTTCCGGTCGCGAACCTGCGCCCCACGGCGGAATCGCTGCCGAACATTCTGTGAGCAAACGTCTGGTTGACCAGCGCCACCTTCGGCGCTTTCGCGTCGTCATGCCAGGTGAAATCCCGCCCCGCCAGCAGCCGGGTCTGCGCGGCCGCCAGATAGCCCGGGGAAATGGAAAAGTATTTCGCATCCGTCACGCTGTTCGAGCTGCGGAAGTCCCGGGTTCCGTCCCGATACACGGAGGAGTCGCTGCCGCCTCCGTTCAGGGGCGGCACATCGGTGATGCCCACCGCCGTGACACCGGCAATGCCGGCGGCCTGCTCCAGCATCTTCTTCTGAACCGGCAGCGCTCCGGCGTCGGAGTAGCCCGCCATGTTCATCGTCGACTGCACCAGCGTCGCGCCCTCCGGTTCGATGCCGATGGGGGCGTGCAACTGCCGCATCATCCCGCGCACTCCCACCAGCCCGCAGGTCACCAGCAGCGCGCACAGCGCCACCTGCAGCCCCAGCAGCAGGTCGCGCAGGCTCAGCTTGCGCAGCGTGCCCTGCGCCCCGCCCGGCTTCAGCGCGTGCGCCGCGTCCGTCTTCCAGATTTGCCGCGACATCAGCAGGGCGGGCAGGATACCGCTCGCAATCGCCAGAACCACCGCAATGCCGTAGACGCGCCCATCGGCTGCAACCGCTACATGAATCGGATAGGCCGAGATGGGCTGCCACTGGCTCAGGATGCGCAGCAGCGCGCTGGCCGCCGCCGTGCCCACCAGGCCGCCGCCCAGCGAGAGCAGCGCCGCCTCCGCCAGAATCTGCCGCAGCATCCGCCAGCGGCTCGATCCGATTGCCATGCGGATCGCCATCTCGCGGCTCCGGTCCGATGCACGCGCCGCAAAGATGCTTGCCAGATTCACGCAGGCGGCTGCCAGCACCAGCAGCGCCAGCAGCCAGACACCGGTCAGGAACTGCGTGGCCGCTCCTCCCAGCACATCTCCCAGCAGCCCCGGCTTCACCAGCCGCGCTCCCAGCCGATCGTCGTCGTTGGGGTACTGCTTCGCCATCTGCGCCGCAACGTTGTTCAGATCGGCGGTCGCCTGTTGCGGTGTGACTCCCGGCTTCAGTGCACCAATTACCCAGAGACCGTGGCTCCCGCGCTTCGTCAGGTAGTTGTAGCCCTCGATTGACTCCTCGTTCACCATGGGAGTCCAGAAGTCCGGCCACAGGATCAGCTCCGTGCCATGAAAAGCCGCCGGCGCCACACCGATCACGGTGAATGGATGCTTGTTCAGGTCCACCGTCCTGCCCACCACGTCCGGATCGGCTCCGAAACGCGACCGCCAAAATCCATCGCTCAGCACGATATACGGAGCCGAGTTCGGCCCGTGCTCGTCGCTCGCATGGAATAGCCGACCGAGTTCGGGCTGCACGCCCAGCATGTCGAAGTAGTTCCCGGATACTTCGTAACTCCAGCTCTTCTTCGTCACACCCTGCCAGTTCACCCCGGCGATGCCGATGCGATACGCCGCCATGTCGCTGAACGTCCTGTTCCGCGCGCGATAGTCCTCGAAATCCGGGTAAGACTGGCTGATGGACTGCGCGGGCTTCTGCACGACCATCCACAGCCGGCCCGCGCCGGCCACGTTGAGCGGGCGCAGCACGGCGGCATTCATCACGCCAAAGACCACCAGGTTAGCCGTGATCGCCATCGTCAGCGACATCACCGCCACCAGCACAAATCCCGGCGAACGGCGCAGCCGCCGCATCGCTATCCGCAAGTCTCCCAGGAAGTCGTTCATCGCACCCCCGAATTTTGGCAGGAAGCCCCTACGTGTTGCTGCATCTGCGCCTCCATCCTGCGCCGCGGCCCCATCCTCCGGCAAACATGCTGGTTAGGGGCCGCAGTGTGTGGGGCTGGTGCCGCCGGGTTTGTTCGAAATCCGCCAGCGCCGTCCATTCCCGGACAGACTTTTGCACGGATCGCCGGACACACCCGCCCCTTCTTTTCGTTCCACCCCACACCCGAACCCCTGTACCCTGTCCCCAATCCACCATGCACCGACGTTCCGTGCTGTTTTTCTGCTGTTTCTTTCTCTGCTCCCTGGTTGCGCATGCCGCGCTGCATCGCCAGGATACCGGCTTCCTGAACCGCGCAATTGTGGTCCACGGCAGTGTGCGCCGGTACGTTGTCTATCTTCCCGAAGACTGGAATCGGCAGCAAAGGTGGCCCGTCATCCTTTTCCTGCATGGCTCCGGCGAGCGCGGCTCCGAGGGCATGGACCAGACGCAGATCGGTCTGCCCCAGTCCATCCGCCTGCACCCGGAGCGCTGGCCCTTCATCGTGGTCATGCCCCAGGTGCCGTTCAGCCACCATCACTGGACCGACCCCGACATGATGGCGGTGGCCATCGCCGCGCTCGATGCGGAAGTGAAGGAGTTTCGCGGCGACCGCGATCGTGTTTATCTCACCGGCCTCTCGCTGGGCGGTTACGGCGTCTGGGAGATCGCGAAGGCGTATCCTCATCGGTTTGCGGCGCTTGTCCCGGTCTGCGGCGGCGTCTTCTGGTCCTATGAGCCCTCTCGCTGGCGCGAGGTTTACACGCTTCCCGCCGAATACGCGCGCGCCGTCGGCCGCACGCCCGCGTGGATCTTTCATGGCGCTGACGATCCCATCGTCAGCCCGCGGCAGTCGCAGCTCATGTTTCAGGCGCTCAAAGCCAACGGCGGCGATGTCCGCTTCTGGGAATACGCCGGCATCAAGCACAACGTCTGGGATCGCGCCTACGCGGAACCCGAATTGCCGCGATGGCTTCTCGCCCGGCGTCTGAGTGCCGTTTCAAAGCTCAGCCCGCTCGCCGAGCAGGTTCTGGTTCCCATCCATCCGGTGCCGGCCAAAATCGATCCCGCCCTCTACAACGCCTATGCCGGCGAATACGAAAACCAGAACCAGATCGTCGCCACCGTCTATCGCCAAGGCGACCGGCTCTTCTCGCGCAACCGCATCGGCGAAGTGACGGAGCTGCTGCCGGAGAACGCAACCACCTTCTTCTATCCGAGCGGCGGCACGCGCCGGCTCACCTTTGAGCGCGACGGAGAGGGCCGCATCACCGGCATCCGCTTCCGCGACGATCGCCACGAGGAGTTCTGGGAACGAAAGCACTGATCAGCGGTAAGCCGCCAAATTCCTGGACAAAAATTTGGACATCCGAGGGTCCGCAGGCGACGAGCTCCGCTCTAAATGTCCTGCTCTCAGGAGTTTCCTTTTGGTAGGGGATGTGCCTTCCGCACTGTAGCGAATTCCTGAGCGGCTCGCAGGGAATCCGCTCAAACCCTGTGAGGAGATGCGTTCATGAAGGGCTTCATTTATACCGCTGCGATTCTGGCGTTGCTTTCGGTTCCGGTCCTGGCCGGTGCAAAAGTTAAGCACCATCACGTCACGTTCGGCACTCCGGTCACCGTGGGCTCCACGACCTTTGCGCCGGGACAGTGCACCGTCAGCTATGAAGAGACCGGCGACAATGTTCAGGTCACCCTGAAACAGAACGACAAGACGAGCGTCACGGTCCCCGCCACCCTCGTCAAAGCAGACCATCCGTACGTCTCGCTGACCACGAAGACGGTCGACGGCCAGAACCACCTGAATGAGATCCAGCTCGATCATGTCAGCCTGGTCTTCGAAGGGGCCGAGGTGGCATCCAACACGGAGCCGAAACCGGAGTCCTAGGATCCCGGACATTGCGGGAGGGGCGGGCGTCCAGCCCATCGCGAGATCCCACCACACCCTGTCTCGTGCCCGGCCGCCCGGCCGTATCTTTGCGGCTGGCGTCGCTCCTCCCCCCTCCGCTGCGCGCACGGTACGAAAGTAAGCGTGAGCATCCCGCTCTCCGGACCGCGCGGGGTCCTGGCCTCACACCGGGGTGTCCATCTCAACGGAGCTGTTCCCAAAACATGAGGTGATATCTGGTGAAAGGCATTCTGAAGTACTCGCTTCTTTTCGCACTCCTGGTCACTCCCTTGTTTGCCAAAACGTATTCGGTGACGATCCCGCAAACCGTCACTGCCGGTTCCAAGCAGGTTCCCGCAGGGGACTACAAGCTTTCCTGGGAAGGCGCCGGACCCGCGGTGAAGGTGATGCTGGCCCGCCATGGCAGCGCACCGATCGTCCTCGGCGCGAAGCTGGTCACGCAGAAGAGCCCTTTCGGGGATCCCAGCGTGATCACCGCCGAAGAAAAGGGCGCTCTGGTGTTGCAGGAAATCCAGCTGAAAACGACCACGCTGCTCTTTGAAGGCGAGGAGCCCGCGACGAAGTAACGCCGGCCGATCCAATCCCTGTGCGGCTGTCCCTGGTTCTTCATCCTCGGTGTCCATTCTCGAACAGGCATTCCTTCTTCCGGACAGCCGCGCTCTTTCTGTGCTTCTTCAACCTGATGATTCCGCAGCGCTCCCGCCTGTGCAGGCTTCGGCATGGCGCGTGCTCCTCTTTCTGAGTCGGGTCCCCCCAATCATCTGTTGAAGGAACCGTTATGCCTCCCAGCGCGTACCCACCGAGCGAGGTTCGAGCCATGCGCCGCTTTGCTCTGTTCATCGTCTGTTTCACCGCCATCGTGCTCCTGGGCGTTTCCGTCCCCCATCGGCACCACGACGTCAGCGCCGCCTCCCAACCCCAGACAGGGAACTGGCACACCGGCGACTGCGAGCACAACGAGCATCCCTGGGGACAGGCCCACGCCTGCGAGATGCGCCGTACTACCTTCTCTCTGCCCGCCGGACACCTGAGCGTCGACACCACCAACGGCGGCATCGACGTGGTTGGTGAGGATCGCTCCGACGTGGAGCTGGAAGCTCGCGTCAATGCCTGGGCGCCGTCCGACTCCGAGGCCAAAGACGAGCTCCGCCAGGTCGTGATCGACACCGACAACGGAAACCTCCGCGACCACGGTCCGCATTCCCACTTCTTCAGCCGGACCGGCTACAGCGTCGACTACCACCTGCACGTGCCGCGGCATCTTGCCGCCGAACTGCACACGATGAACGGTGGCATCGATCTGACGCGCCTCGACGGCAACCTGCGCTTCGACACCACCAACGGTGGGGTCAGCCTGGATCGCCTCTCCGGCGACGTCAGCGGGCACACGGTCAACGGCGGCCTGAACGTCTCGCTGGCGGGCGACCACTGGCAGGGCAATGGCCTGCACGCCGATACCACCAACGGCGGCATCGATCTGCGTGTTCCCGAGCACTACAACGCGCATCTGGAGACCGCCACCGTCAACGGCGGCATCAACGTCGACTTCCCGGTTACCGTCCAGGGAACGATCAAGAATCGCCTCAGCACCGACCTCGGCTCCGGCGGATCCACCGTGCACATCCAGACCGTGAACGGCGGCATCACGATCAGCCACAGCGACACCGCGAACCAAACCAGCGCCTCCGTCGCAGACTAATCCTCTGCGGCGGACGGTTTCGTCCCTGGTTTTCCTCCCCGGGCCCTCCCCCTCTTCACCCTGCCGTAAAATCCCTGGCCTCATCCCTCCTGTGGAAGCCACGTCCTGCGGGAGGCCGCGTCTTTCCCGGTCCAGACCTCCCTTTCCACTTGCTGCCGCGTCTTTCCACACCGGCTTTGCTGCCCCTCTGTTGAACCCGTGGAGATCCCCTGCCGAAACTCACCCTCCGGCACCTGCTTTCCTCGTTGTCCTGTTTTCCGCACCCGGGTTTTCTAAAACCTGCACCCTCGCTCCCGCCGCTCCGGGAGCGGTTTGTCTCCGCCTTTCCACTTTTCCAGCGCGAACGACTACGGCTACGGGAGAAGAATAGAAATCTAAAATCAAAACCGCAGCCGTCGCCACCGTCGCCGCGTGTCCCGATTCGAGACCCACAAAAACTCCTCGTTTTCCAGAGACCACATTTCGCCCACGGGCCTCTAGAATGGATTCTTCGCTCCTGTACTTGCGGTTCGCCGCCCTGCCTGGTGTACAGTGAGTCCAATCGATTCGGGGGAAAGCCACTATGCCGGCTGTCGAAGAGGAGAAAGCGGTTCAGGGAGCGACTATGGAGATCACCGTCAGCCGCCAGGATCTTCTGCGTGAGCTCACCGCCACGCAAAGTGTCGTTGAACGCAAAACCACCATCCCCATCCTCTCGAATTTCCTCCTCGAGGCCGACGGCGACCGCATCGTCATCACCGCCACCGATCTCGATCAGAGCATCCGTACCAGTTGCGCTGCCAAGGTGAAAAAGCCCGGATCCTGCACGATCCCCGCGCGCAAGCTCTACGATTACATCCGCCTCCTCGGCGACGGCGACATGTCGATCAAGCTGCTGGAGAACCACTGGGTGCAGATCCGCGCCGGCCGCTCCAACACCCGCATGGTCGGCATGGCGCGTGCCAACTTCCCCCAGGTGCCGGAGTTCCCCGCCGGCAGCGCGACGAAGATCCCCGTCGCCTCCCTGCGCACCCTGATCGCGCGGACCATCTTCGCCATCTCGAACGAAGAGTCACGCTACACACTGAACGGCGCGCTGATGATCCTCAAAGCCGAGTCCATCGCCATGGTCGCCACCGATGGCCACCGCCTCTCCCACATCGAGAAGACCGGCGAGAATTTCCCCGGGATCAACACCGAGAAGAAAACGCTCGTTCCGCGCAAGGCCCTGCAGGAGATGCAGTCACTGCTCTCTAACACCGAAGCCGAGCACATCGAGTTCGCCGATGACGACTCGACCCTCTTCTTCCGCATCGGGTATCGCGTATTGACCAGCCGCAAGCTCACCGGCCAGTTCCCCAACTACGAAGCTGTGATGCCGCGCGACAACAACAAGTTCGTCATCGTGCGCAGCCAGGACCTCTCCGCTTCGATCCAGCGGGTCGCGCAGTTCGCCGACGAGCGCTCCGGCGCCATCAAGATGCGCCTCGAGCAGAACGAGCTGAAGCTTTCCTCCTCGTCCACCGAAGCGGGCGAGTCGGAAGACACCATCGAGACACCCTACAGCTTCGATCCGATCGTGGTCGGCTTCAACTCGGCCTATCTGATCGACTTCCTGAAGGCCATCGGCAACGAGGGCGAAGTCCGGCTCGAGTTCAAGGACGCGCAGTCGGCCGGCCAAATACGCCCCGAAGACGGCTCGGACGAGTACAAGTACCGCTACATCATCATGCCGATGCGGATTTGAGTCGCAGGATGCTTAATATAAAAAGCAAATTTGTTGCATTTCTAGGATTTTGCTTGTTATATTAAGCAATCGTGCTGCCTCTCTCCACCATTGCTGAGCAGATCTTCGCCCGACGTAAAGCTCTCGGCCTGAGCCAGACCGGCCTCGCCCAACGGGCACATGTCAGCCGCTCCACCATCGATGCACTGGAGAACGGCCGCATGGGCGAGCTGGGCTATACCAAAATCACCAACATCCTCGCCGCGCTGGGGATGGAGCTGCATCTGCGAGAGTCCGCGGCTCCGCGTCCGACGCTCGAGGATCTGATGGCAGAGGAGCAAGAAGAGGAACAGGATGATCAGGGTCTGGACCGACGCCGCTGAGGCCGGGCTGCTCGACCGTCTGCCTCCGCGCGGCAGCGCATTTCTCTATCGGCCCGGAGCCCCTGCGGCCCGCGCCGTGTCGGTCACCATGCCCGTCCGCCTCTCCTCATGGGACCTGCCCTACGGGCTGCCGCCGATCTTCGACATGAACCTCCCCGAAGGCGTTCTGCGCGAACGGCTGCGCCTGGCGTTTGCGAAAGCGACCGGCACCTTCGACGATTTCGATCTGTTGGAGATCGTCGGCCGCTCGCAGGTCGGCCGCATCCGTTACTCCGGCGAGACGCAGCCGCTGAGCGAGGAAGTGCCCTTTCAGTCCGTCGACGAGATTCTCGAGAAGAGCCGCGGCGGCGATCTCTATCGCTATCTGCTCGAAAAGTTCGCGACCTTCTCCGGCATCAGCGGCGTGCAGCCCAAGGTGCTGGTGCGGGACGAGGCCGCGTCCTTCCCACTCAGCCAGGCGAAGCACCGCATCTCGGAGAGCTATCGCGGCGCCACGCACATCGTGAAGTTCTGGGACCAGAATGAGTATCCGCAGCTCGCTGCCAATGAGTTCTTCTGTCTGCAGGCAGCCGAACGATGCGGCCTCGACGTTCCACGGTACCGGCTGGCAGACGACGCCTCGGCTCTCGTCATCGACCGCTTCGACCTGCGGTCCGACGGCACCTATCGCGGCTTCGAGGACTTCGCTGTGCTCAACGCGCGCCGCACGGAGGAGAAATACCGCGGCAGCTACGAGACCTCAGTGATGAAGCGGTTCACGCAGTTCGCCAACTCATCGCAGGTCGGGGACGATCTCGAGCGCCTCTTCACGCTGATCGTTCTCAACTGCGCGCTGCGCAACGGCGACGCGCACCTGAAGAACTTCGGCATCGTGTACGACGATGTGCAGGGCGAGGCGCGGCTGGCGCCGGTCTACGATGTCGTGACCACGTCGGTTTACCTGCCCAGCGACAGCATGGCGCTCACGCTCAACGGATCGACACGGTGGGCAGGCACAAAGGAACTGCAGCGCCTGGGAGAAATGCGCCTGGGAGCCACTCCCGCTCGTGTGCGCGCCACCCTCGAGCGCGTCGCCGATGCGATCGCGTCGACGTCGGCCGACCTTCGGATCTACACGCAGCAGCACCCCGCATTCCAGCAGATCGGCACCCGCATGCTGCAGGAGTGGGAGACGGGAATCGCAGCTTCGCTCAGGCCCAGCTGATCCTCGCGGCGCTCAGCAGCTCTCACACCGTCCTTATGTAACTAGGCACGGCGGCTTTGATCGAAATCGATCATGACGCGCAGTTCGAGCGAACTCGGGGCTTTCCTCAAGACCGTCACTTTCATCTGCTGATTCTCTACGGCTGATATTGCATCGAACAACGATCGTTGTTCAGGCAAAGCAGAAACAAGAGGTCCCCCTTTGTAGCTATCAGCGTCCACAATGACGCCGCGAATATTTAAGTCCAGAGGCCACAGCTCGCAAGCCCGCCGCAAGATATCGCCTCCGGGAGTCGCCCTCCTCGCCAAATACAGACTGATGGCTTGTCTCGAAACACCCAGTCTTTGAGCGGCCTGCGTTTGGGCTCCGCGCTCAACTCCAATTGCCCTGGAAAGCTCCATAGCGAACTTTTCCCTAAGCAATCGCTCAGAGTTCGAAATGCCCTTTTTTCTGGCCACTCCAACCATTTGTCACTGCCAAATTTCATATGTCAATAACTATTCTGTCTATTTCAATTGACAAACGTAGATAAAATCAAGGACGATACTGAGTATTAGGGGCTGCCCATCATGGAATCCACCATGTTTTCGGCTGAACTAATGTTCTTCGACGAGCACAAGGAGGACTGGGTGCAACAGCATCCGGGCTGGTTCGTCGTGATCCAAGGTGGAGTTGTGGCGGGGTTTCACAAGACTTATGCAGACGCATTCCGCGCAGGTCTTGCGACCTTTGGTTCCCAACGTCCCTTCCTCATAAAACAGATTTGGAAAGACGATCCCGTTTATTTCGTTGCATGAGATGGCACGCTATGAATTCGGATGGGACCCTGAAAACGAACTGAGCCCGCGCCCCTGCATCGATATCGAGCTGGGCAATTCGCGGGAATTAGTTGCCTGCGAGCCAGACTTTGGGTTTGACTATCCTGACCCATTGAAGGTAAAGGCTCTGTTGGATACCGGCGCATCCCTCACGGTAATCAGCAAGACTTTGGCTAAATCTCGCAAGCTATTTGCAACGGGCGCAAACACAGAAGTGCGTGTGCTGGAACACACGATCCGGTGTCCGGAGTATGCGGCCGCAATAGGGTTTCCGGGGGGTTTGCGATCGTTCGATCCGATCCGCGTTCGCGCCGCAGACTTTGAAGGCGAACGAACCCACGCGGTCCTGATCGGAACGGACATCATGCGGTTTTGGAAAATCACTTTCGACGGGCGTTCAAAGCTCGTGATCATCGAAGACTAAACGCAACGTCACGACATCCGCCGTCAGAACCCCCGCCGCTCACACCGTCATCGACAGCACCGAGTACGACCGCGCCGGCAGCTTCACCGTCATCGTCGATCCCGTCTTCGGCTTCTCCAGCGTCTGCGGTACCACGCGTTTCGGATCGGCAAAGGTGTTCGTCGCCTTCAGATCCGGCCCGGTGATCGTCTCGAAGCTCGTTACCGCTGATGGCGTCAGGTCGCGCCACAGGATCTCCAGTTCCCGCTCGTGGTTCAGATCGCGGTTCAGCACAAACAGGGTCGCCGTCTTCTTCTCTTCATTCCAGACCGCGGTCACATCGAGCCAGGGAACCTCACCGAAGCCCGGCACCGGCAGGCCATTGTCCTCGATTGGTCGGCCCAGATGCGCGACCTCATAGCCCGGGCCTTCCGGCGCCACGCTCAGCGAAGTTCCGTGCGCGTACCTGAGCGCCCAGGCATAGGGATAGTAGATCGTCTGTCGCAGGACGCCGTCTTCGTTCGTTATGATGGGCGCAATCACGTTCACCAGCTGCGCCAGGCACGCCAGCTTCACGCGATCCGCATGCCGCATCAGCGAGTTGGTGAGGCCGCCGACCAGCAGTGCGTCTTCCAGGTTGTATTTCTCTTCCAGCAGATGCGGCGCAGCCTTGCCATGTCCGTCCACGTCGTCGCCACTGCGCGCTCGATACCAGACGTTCCATTCATCGAAGGAGAGAAACAGCGGCTTGCCGGAGCGCTTCTCCGCCCGCACCGCATCGCACACCGCGATAATCTCTTCGATCTGCCGGTCCATCGCCAGATTCATCGCCATGTAGATCTGGCTGTCGTGATTCGTCTCCTCGGTGTTCCCCCAGTACCGATGCAGCGAGATGCCGTCCACCACGTCGTAGCACTCTTCGAGCACGGTGCGGTCCCACTCGATATAGGTCGGCATAAACGGCCCGCTCGATCCGCACGCCACGAGCTTCACCGTCGGATCCACGGCGCGCATCTGCCGCGCGGCATCGGCCGCCTTGATGCCGTATTCGCGTGCCGGCATGTGCCCGATCTGCCAGGGGCCGTCCATCTCGTTGCCCACGCACCAGTACTTCACGTTGTGCGGTTGCTCGTAGCCGTGCGAACGCCGCAGCTCGCTCCACTTCGTCCCCTTCGCAACGTTGCAGTACTCCACCAGCGCCGCCGCGTCTTCCGCGGTCCCGGTGCCGAAGTTCAGCCCGAAGAGTGGCTCCGCGCCGGCCTGGCGCGCCCAGGTGATGAACTCATTCGTGCCAAACTGATTCGTCTCCAGCGTGTTCCATGCGCGGTCGAGCACCGTTGGCCGATTTTTCTTTGGGCCCGCGCCATCCAGCCAGTGATAGCCCGAGACGAAGTTGCCGCCCGGATAGCGGATGATCGGCACGCCCAGTTGCTTCACCTCGGCCATCACGTCGGTGCGGAAGCCGTTGCTGTCGGCGAACTTTGAACCCGGTTCGTAGATCCCTTCGTAGATCGCGCGCCCGAGGTGCTCCAGAAACGACCCGTAGATATGTGGATCGATGGTGGAAATCTGGCGCGTGGAGTCGATCACCACACGCGTCGGCGCCGAGGTCTGCGCAAATCCCACCCGGGTCAGAGCCGAGGTTGCACACGCAGCCAGGCCGGCCTGGCCGGACTTCTTCAAAAACTGTCTTCTGGAAACGGAGGACATGACGAACCTTCTCCCGGATGAAAGAGTCACAGGCAACAGAGAGGCAGAGCGCCGGAGAGCAGCCTATGGCGCGCGGCCCATGGTGGCGTAAACGTTTACTGTCGGCTGTGACGATAGCCGCTGCACCCCCACCTGTCAAGCCCATTCCCATCCCCCCATGCCCCTCCCCTTACCCCCTCGGCACGCGTCCCATCGCGGCCCTCTCAGCCCCGTTCCCCTTCCGCTAACGAAAGTCTTGACAACTGCCGGGCCCAACTCCTATAGTTCGGGTCGCTTATTAAATTGCATTTTCCAGGGGCAGATTTTGAATGAAATGTCGCGCAGTCCGCTCCACCACCGACAAAGTTCACGCCCCTGATCAAACCGACCTCCGACACTCGAAATTAACTTGATCCACCCTTGGGCCGGGAGCCTCGAACTCCCGGCCATTTCTTTGCCCGCCTGCCGCTCCCTCTCGAACCGCAGCGGCGTCCGCGCGAAAATAACTGGTTCGGTCTTCCGCGATCCCATGCCCTCTCGAATCGGCACTCTCTTCGCCCTGATCCTCCTTGCTGCGACCCTGCGCGCCGAAGACGGCTCCCAGGCCTGGCTCCGCTACGCGCCGCCTCTGCCCAACTCCCTCCCTGCGGCTTACCAGAAGATGCCCGCGACCCTGATCGATCTCGATGCGTCGCCGGAATCCGCGAGCGCACAGAACGAACTGCTACACGGCATCCGCTCCATGCTCGATCGAACCCTCCGCGTGCAAACCAACGTGCCCGCCAACGACAACGCCTGGATCCTCGGCACGAGCGCGGAAATCCACACAGCTTTTCCTGAATTCCACACCGCTACTCCAGGCCCGGAAGGCTTCTCCCTTTCCATCCTCACCGCGCGCGGCCGCCAATACTGGATCATCGCCGGAGCCGACCCGCGCGGTCTGCTCTACGGCGCCTTCCACATGCTCTCCGGCATCGCCCGCGGTGTGAGCTTCGCCGCGATGCAGGGCGCCGAATCGCCCGCCGCACCGGTCCGATGGGTCAACCAGTGGGACAACCTCAACGGCACCATCGAGCGCGGCTACGGCGGCCGCTCCATCTTCTTCGACAACGACCAGGTCCGCACCGACCTCACCCGCGCCGCCCAGTACGCGCGCCTGCTCGCGTCCATCGGAATCAACGGCTGCACCATCAACAACGT
>JBKICP010000188.1:0-9001 GCA_046567085.1 Acidobacteriota bacterium | reverse complement strand
GTGGAGGCATGTACATCGTTACCGGCGGCGCAGGTTTCATCGGCAGCAACCTGGTGCATGAGCTGAACCTGCACGGGATTACCGACATCCTCGTTGTGGACAACCTTGCGGATGCCCGAAAGATGCGGAATCTCGAAGGCGCGCGCTTCGTCGACTACATGGACAAGCGGGAGTTCCGCCGCGCCCTGCAAAGCAAATCGCTGGGCATTGCGCAGGTCGAAGCCGTCTTTCATCAGGGTGCCTGCTCCAACACGCTGGTGGACGACGGCGTGTACATGATGGACAACAACTTCACCTGCTCGAAAGAGACGCTGGACTACGCGATCGAGCAGGGTGCGCCGCTTGTCTACGCGTCGACCGCGGCCGTTTACGGGCTGAGCGGGCCGGGGCACTTTACGCCGACGCTGGAAAACGAACGGCCGCTGAACATCTACGGATTTTCGAAGCTGGCCTTCGACCACTACGTGCGCCACCGGATCGAGCAGAAGTCGCTGCCGGGAACGGTGGTAGGACTGCGCTACTTCAATGTCTACGGGCCGCGCGAGGGCCACAAAGGGCGGATGGCCTCGGTGATCCACCATTTCTCGAAGCAGATCCGCGACACCCGGACGGTAAAGATGTTCGAGGGCTCCGGAGGCTACGGGAACGGCGAGCAGCGGAGGGATTTCGTCTATGTGCGCGACCTGGCCAGGCTGAATCTGTATTTTGCGCAGGTGGGGCCGTATGCTCCGGCGAAGGGCGGTACGGCGAAAACCTGGCAGGCGGTGGTCAACGCCGGGTCGGGACGGGCCCGAACCTTCAACGAAGTCGCCAGGGCGCTGATGCAGGTCCATGGCGAGGCGACGATCGAGTACATCCCCTTTCCTGCTGATCTGGAGGCGAGGTACCAGCACTTCACGGAGGCGGACCTGACCGGACTGTGGGCCATGGGGTGCGATCTGGAATTTACGGCGCTGGAGGACGGGGTTCGGGAGACCTTCGCCGTCGAGCCAGCCCTGGTATAGGGTGCGTGCCCTCGTGGGGAACGATATGATGAGGCGAGGCGAGAGCCCGTGCGCCCGACGGAAGGGCTCTCCTGTGAAGCCGCTATGTCATCCCCAGTGAATCCGACTTCCATCTTCCAGCGCGCGATCGAAGAACACCTGCGCGTGATCGGCAGCCTCAGCGCGCACGCGCCGATTCTGGAGCGCATCGCTCGGGAGATGACCCGTGCCGTGCTGGCCGGCAACACCGTGCTGTGGTGCGGCAACGGCGGCAGCGCCGCTGATTCGCAGCATCTGGCAGCCGAACTGGTGGGACGTTTTCGCCGCGAGCGGCCGGGACTGGCATCCATCGCGCTGACCACGGATACTTCCGTGCTGACCTCGATTGGTAACGACTACGGTTACGAAAAGGTGTTCAGCCGTCAGGTCGAAGCGCTGTGCAGGGAAGGCGATGTGCTTGTGGGCATCTCGACGTCAGGGAACAGCAGGAATGTTTGCCTGGCTCTGGAGGCCGGCCGCAGGATGGGTGCCTTCACCGTGGCGTTTGCCGGCGAGGGCGGCGGTGCGATGGCCGGACTGGCCGATTCCGCTCTCTGCATTCCCTCCAAAGACACGGCGCGCATCCAGGAAGGGCATATTCTCTGCGGTCACATGCTGTGCGACTGGATCGAGCTGAGCGTTTGCCAGAGCCTGACAGCAAAAGAGGAAGTCGCCCCGCGATGATTCAGGATCTGCACCGGGTTGTTCAGCTCGTCGAAGGCGACTGGCGCAACAAGCACATTCTGGTTGTGGGCGACGTCATGCTCGATCGCTACATCTGGGGCGACGTCGAGCGCATCTCTCCCGAAGCTCCGGTGCCCGTGGTGCGCACCGCCCATCGCACCGAGCAGCCGGGCGGCGCAGGCAATGTGGCGCTGAATGTCGTCGGGATGGGCGGCCGAGCGACGCTGTTCGGGTTTTGCGGAGACGACAGCGAGGGAAAGAGCCTCGAAGAATTGCTGCAGCGAGCCGGCGCCGCCACCGAGCTGGTGAAGATTCCAGGGCACCCGACGACCTCGAAGCTGCGCATAGTAGGCGGAAAGCAGCAGATGCTGCGCCTGGATACCGAGAAGACCGACGGCTATTCGGACGAGGCCTACAGCGCGCTTCTGGAGAAGCTGCAGGCAGCCATCGGTGGAGCGGATGCTGTAGTTCTCTCGGATTACGCGAAGGGCGTTTTGACCGTTGCCGTATGCGAACAGGCGATCCGCTCGGCGCGGCGACGCGGAATTCCGGTGCTGGTGGATCCCAAGCAGCGGGACCTGTCGCGGTATCGCGGGGCGACAACGATCTGTCCGAATCTTTCGGAGCTTTCTGCGGCGACTGGCGTTGCTGCGCGCAACCTCGATGGAATTCTCGATGCCGGGCAGAAGCTGGTTCGCGATCTGGATCTCGAGTATCTGACGGCGACGCTGAGCGAAAAGGGGATTTCGCTGCTGCGGCCCGATTCGCGCTTCCTCGCTCCCGCGGTCGCCCGGCAGGTGTTTGACGTCTCGGGCGCCGGCGATACAGTGATCGCCACCCTGGCTCTCGCGCTGGCCGGCGGTCTGGAACCGGAGATCGCGGTGCAGTTGGCCAACGTGGCCGCGGGTATTGCCGTGAGCAAAGTGGGCACCGTGCCGGTCAGCCGCGACGAATTGCTGATGAGCCTGATGCCGCAGATCGAACTGCAGGCGCAGGAGAAGGTGCTGCCCCTGGAGCCGCTGCGCGCGCGTGTCGCGGCGTGGCGCTCGGCCGGCGAGACGGTGGTCTTCACCAACGGCTGCTTCGATCTTCTGCACATCGGGCACATCACCCTGCTCGAAGATGCGCGGCGCGAGGGCGATCGGCTGATCGTCGCCATCAACAGCGACGCCTCGGTGCAGGCGCTGAAAGGGCCGACCCGGCCCATCGTGGCGGAGCGGGAGCGTGGCCGGGTGCTGGCGGCGCTGGCCGCGGTCGACGCGGTCGTGGTCTTTGACGATCCGACGCCGCTGGAACTGATCGAGGCGCTGCGCCCGGACGTGATCGTGAAGGGCGGCGATTATAACGAAAGCACCGTGGTCGGCGCCAAAGAAGTGCGGTCGTGGGGCGGCCGCGTGAAGATCGTGCCGACCGTCGAAGGCTTCAGCACTACAAAGCTGATCGCAAAGGCCACGGCCGAAGGCTGACCTCAGGCGCTGGAACCTCGGTCATATTGGAGAGAACCCCTTTCGCAGCAGGCCGCAGTTGATCTGTACACATCTCCCCTACTCGCTGGGACTCGCCGGCGGCCCGAAGTTGAGGCGGCGCCCGGCGAGTTCGTCCGAGATGTTTCTGTTGAGCCTGCGCGAGATCGGATAGAAGAACAGGAACGCCGCCGTCGCGAAGAAAAAGAGCCCGGACCAGAGCCCCGCCGTCAGGCGAATACCATCGAGAGCGCGCGTCGTCTGCACGGCGTTCGAGACGTAGCCGTACCAGGAGAAGAGCCAGCCGGCAACCGCTCCGCCGATGGCCAGCCCGACCCACAGCGCAAAGACCACAGCTGCGGTGACCGTTCCGGTAGCGCGGCGGCCGGTTTTCCATTCGCCGTAATCGGCGACGTCACCCATCATGGCCCAGATGAGCGGGCCGGAGGTTCCGTACGAGAACTGGCGGAGGACTTCCGACACGATGATGGAAGCGGTGGCGTGCGGGGAGAGGAAGAGCACGGCGAGGTTGAAGATCCCACACAGCGTCATGCTGAGAATGAACAGCGGGCGCTTGCCCATCCGCTTCGTGAGCGTGGTGGAGACGGCAACCCCGGCGATGAGCGAGGCGAGGCCGAATCCGTTGAACCAGCTGAAGAGCTTCTCATTCCCGGCAAGATATTTGAAGTAGGGCAGCATCACGCTGCCGCGCATCGCGATGGCGGCAAAGTAGCAGGTGGTGACAAGGAAGAGCACAATCCAGGGGCGGTTGCCAAAGAGGTCTTTCAGATCCTGGCTGAGCGAGGTCTGCTGCTGCGGATTGGGCTGGATGCGCTCCTTCGTCGCAAAGAACGCCACGATGAAGAAGACGACGCTCAGCACAGAGAGCAGGCCCATCGTGATCTGGTAGCCGCGCGCGTCGTTGCCATGACCGAAGAAGACCACCATTGGAATCGCCAGGCTCTGCACGATGAAGCCCGCCGTGTTGGCGAAGATCTGGCGGTAGGAGGCAATGCTGGTGCGCTCGTCGGGATCGCCCGTGAGCACGCCCGTGAGAGACGCATACGGGACATTGTTCACGGCGTAGATCAGCCGCAGCAGCAGATACGTGGTCCACGCATAAACCAGTTTCCCGGTCAGACTGAGGCTGGGCGTGGTGAAGGTCAGGAGCCCGAGGATGCCGAAAGGGAGCGCAGTCCAGAGCAGCCACGGACGGAACTTACCCCACCGCGTGCTGGTGCGATCGGCGATAAGACCCATGACGGGATTGAAGGCGGCAGCGATGAGCCCCACGACGAGGAAGAGGGTTCCGGCCTGCGCGGCAGAGAGGCCAAAAGTGTCGGTGTAGTAGCTCAGCTGCAACGCGAGCATCGCCTGGAAGATGAAGTTCGCGGCCATGTCGCCGAGGCCGTAGCCGAACTTCTCTGCGAAGGAAAGTCTTTCGATCATAGCCGCCTCACAAAACCCGGGCGTTACTGGTTCACTGTCAGCGTCAGCTTGTGCAGATCTTCGTCGCGCGACGACGTTCCGATCATGATGGAGAACTCGCCGGGCTCGACAGTGTGCTTCATGTTGACGTCGAAGAAGGCCAGCGCGCTGGGCGTGATGTCGAGCGTGACCGTCGTGGTTTCGCCAGGCTCGAGGTAGACCTTCTTGAAGCCCTTCAGTTCCTTGACGGGGCGCGTGACGGAGCTGACGAGGTCGCGAATGTACAGCTGGACGACTTCGGAGCCGGCGCGCGTGCCAATGTTGGTGATATCCACCTGAACCTGCGTCGTGCCCTTCGTCGTGATCTTTTTCTTTGTCAGGCGTGGATTGATCAGCTCGAAGGTGGTGTAGCTGAGGCCGTAGCCAAAGGCGAAGAGCGGCGAGACCTCGTCGAAGAGATAGCCGCGGCGTGCCGATGGCTTGTAGTTGTAGAAGACGGGCAGGTGGCCGACCGAGCGCGGGAAGCTGATGGGCAGCTTGCCGCCAGGGTTGACGTCGCCGAAGAGTACGTCCGCGATGGCGTGGCCGGTCTCCTGGCCCAGGTAGAAGCACTCGAAGATGACCGGCACGTGCGCGATCAGATGGTTGATCGAGAGCGGACGGCCGTTGAAGAGGAACGCGACCATCGGCTTGCCGAGCGCGGACAGGGCTTCGACCAGTTCGTCCTGACGGCCGACGAGGTCGAGGCTGGTGCGGTCGCCCATGTGCTGCAGATTCCAGGCCTCGCGCGAGGTCTGCTCGTTGCCGCCGATCGCCAGCACGATGACGTCGGCCTTCTTCGCGACGGCGACGGCTTCCCTGATCTGGCGGCGATCTTCTTCCGGATCGGAAGGCACGATCGCATCCATGTTCCAGTTGCCGCCGATGGTGATCTTGCAGCCCTCGCTGTAGAGGACTTTCGCGCGCTTGCCGACCCGCGCCTGGATGCCTTCGAGAACGGTGACCTCGTGCTTCGGTACACCGGAGTAGCCGCCCAGCAGCGTGCGATTCGCGTTGGGGCCGATGACGGCGATGCTTTTGATTCTGCTCAGGTCGAGCGGTGCGAGGCCACCGTCGTTCTTCAGCAGCGTGATGGCTTCCTGCGCCGCGGTTCGAGCCAGCTGGATGTGCGGAGCCGAGCCCACCACCCGATCCGCTTCCTCCGGATCGACGTAAGGATCGTCGAAGAGGCCCATCTCAAATTTCCAGAAGAGCATGGGTGCGACCAGCTCATCGAGCTGCGCCTCCTTGAGAACGCCCTTCTTCACCAGCTCAACGAGGTAGAGGTAGCAGTCCGGATCGGGCAGCTCGATGTTTACGCCGGCCTTGACCGCGAGCGCGGCGGATTCCTTCTTGTCTTTCGCGACGAAGTGACCGTGCGTGTCAGGGCGATAGCCGAGTTCCCAGATGGCGTAGTAGTCGGAGACAACGAAGCCCTTGAACCCCATCTCCTTGCGGAGAACATCGTTGAGCAGCCACTTGTTGGCGTGCGAGGGAACGCCGTCAACCTCGTTGTAGGAAGCCATGATGGTCACAGCTCCCGCTTCCCGCAGCGCTTCTTTGAACGTGTAGAGAAAAGTCTCGCGCAGGACGCGCTCCGAGACATTAGCCGGAGCGCAGTTCATGCCGGATTCCGGCTGGCCGTGGCCGACGAAGTGTTTCAGCGTGGCCAGGATGTGGCGTTTGTCGCGGAACTTACGATCGCCCTGAAAACCGCGCACGGCGGCGATGCCAAGGCGGGAGACGAGGTACGGATCTTCGCCGTAGGTTTCTTCCACGCGGCCCCAGCGCGGCTCGCGCGCGACGTCGACCACCGGGGTGAGCGCGTGGTGCGCGCCGCGCAGCCGCGCCTCGAGCGCGGTCATGTCGAAGAGGCACTCGACCAGCTCCGGGTTGAACGTGGCGCCTAGCGCGATGGGCTGCGGAAAACTGGTGCCGTCGGGCGCGGCATGGCCGTGCAGACACTCCTCGTGGAACATTACGGGGATGCCCAGCCGCGAATTCTCAAGGAAGAACTTCTGGATGGCGTTCGTCAGCTCCGCATTCGCGCGGGCCTTTTTGCCGCCCCCGGCATCGGAAGGTCGTCCGACTTGTCCAAGGCCGCGCTTGTCGCGAAAGGCCTTCTTCGCTTTGGCAAGGTCGAAGTCTCCCTTCTCATCGACGAGCTTCTGGGCCTTTTCCTGCCAGACGCAGAGCATCTGCGCGGCCTTCTCTTCGAGGGTCATGCGCGAGAGCAGGTCTTTGACGCGGCGCGCTGAGGGCAACTTCGGGTTCTTGTAGGCGGGAATTGCTTTGCTGCGGGAAGAGACGAGGGCGGAAGATTTCTTCATAAAAAGGACTTTCTGGCCTGGCGCGAAAGGGCGAGAGACAAAGTCCGCGCTCGGCAATAGTTAGCATGCCGAACTAAATGTAGTCGCGCTTTTTTGAAAGAGCAATGGGAAAAGCGCGCAGCCCGATCCGGTCCCGGGCCCGAGTCCGGGAATGCGACGCCCGGTAAAATGGGCTTATGCTGCAGCTTTCCGGCGCGGGCAAGCGCTTCGGTCCGCGACTCCTCTTTGAAAATGCCGACTGGCTGATCACCCCCAACGAGAAAACCGCTCTGGTCGGGGCGAATGGCGCCGGGAAATCCACCCTCATGAAGATCCTGGGCGGGATGGACGGGCTCGATTACGGTTCGATCCAGCGTATGAAGGGCATGACGATCGGCTACCTGCCCCAGGATGGCCTGGCCCTGAGCGGACGGACGGTCTTCGAGGAATGCCTCAGCGTCTTCGACGAGCTGCGCGCGATGGAGCAGGAATTCGAGCAGCTGGCGCACAAACTGGCCGAGCTGGATCCCGCCAGCAAAGAATACGAGGCGGCCGCCGATCGCTACAGCCACGTCGAGGGCCGGCTGCGCCACCACGATGTCTATGCGCTCGATGCTCAGGTGGGAACCGTGCTCACGGGCCTCGGTTTCGGCAAGGAAGACTGGGGGCGGCACACGGAGGAGTTCTCAGGCGGATGGCAGATGAGGATCGCGCTGGCCAAGCTGCTGCTGGAAAAGCCGGACCTGCTGCTGCTCGACGAGCCGACGAACCATCTCGATCTCGAAACCAGGAACTGGCTCGAGAATTACCTGACCACCTGGGAGAACGGCTACATCCTGATCTCGCACGACCGGTATTTTCTCGACGTAACGGTAAACAAGATCATCGAGATCTGGAACAAGGGTCTGCACGTCTATCACGGCAATTACGAGAAGTACCTGACGCAGAAGGCGGAGCGGCGCGCACAGCTGGAGTCGGCGTACAAGAACCAGCGTGATCGTATCGAGCAGCTGGAAGTCTTTATCAATCGCTTCCGCTATCAGGCGACGAAAGCGAAACAGGTGCAGAGCCGCATTAAGGAACTGGACAAGATCGAGCGCATCGAGATTCCGCTCGAAGAACCCGTGCCGCACTTCACGTTCCCGCAGCCGCCGCCGTCGGGGCGGACGGTCGTGGATGTGCAGGATCTCTCCATGCAGTACGACGAAAAGCGCGTCCTCGAGAACGTGAACTTCACCATCGACCGCGGCGACCGCATCGCGCTGGTCGGCGTCAACGGCGCGGGCAAATCGACGCTGATCCGCCTGCTGAGCGGGCAGGAATCACCGACCCACGGCACGCTCAAATTCGGGCACAACGTCACCCTGGAGTACTTCGCACAGGATCAGTACAAGGTGCTCGACCCCACGGCGCGCATGCTCGACGACATCGGCCGTATCGCGCCGAAGGTTGCTGAGAAGGATCTGCGCAGCCTGCTGGGGTGTTTCCTCTTTACCGGCGACGACGTCTTCAAGTCGCTGGGCGTGCTCAGTGGCGGCGAGCGCAACCGCTACGCGCTGGCGCGGATCCTGGTGAGCCCGGCAAATTTCCTGCTGCTGGATGAGCCGACCAACCACCTCGATCTGCGCGCCAAGGATGTCCTGCTGGAGGCGATCGGGAAGTTCAACGGCACGGTAATCTTCGTCTCGCACGATCGGTACTTCATCGACGGGCTGGCGCAGAAAGTCTTTGATGTGGAAAAGAACACCGAGGATCCGGCTCGCGGCTCGCGGCTGAACGTGTATCCGGGCAACTACGAGGATTATCTGTGGCGCAAGGAAGGCGGCGCGGCGGAACTGGCCGCAGCCACGCTGGCTGCCTCGCAGCCGGTGGTGCACGTGCCCGTCGCAGCCGCCGTGGCGGAGCCTGTGGTCTTGGAGAAAGCTGCGAAGCGGGTCAATCCGATCAAGCTGCGGCAGATGCAGGAGAGGCTGGCAGCTGTCGAGGCGGAGATCCCGAAGGTGGAGACCTCGCTGGCAGAAACCGAACAGGCGCTTGCCGTCTACGTGAGCGCAGA
>JBKICP010000187.1:0-57169 GCA_046567085.1 Acidobacteriota bacterium | reverse complement strand
GGAGGCGCGGACGGCGCGCTGGAAGGCGCGATGCTGCGACTGCAGCGCAACAACGGCCAGACGACGCAGGGTTGTTGCGGAACTGCGGGTCGCGCGCAGCGCCCAGTCGGGCTCAAACGGATTACGGACGGCGGGAATCCGGCATGCCAGCGCCGCGGCCAGCAGGGGCCGCAGGATCCCGGAGAAGAGATGCGTGTGCTTGTGGGTATCGAAGTGCGAAACGCGCAGTCCCGCCTGCTGCAGGTGTCTGATCTGGGCCGTGGCTTCGGCGGTGATCTCCGCGGCGCGAATGCGGAAGGCGAAGAGATCGCGCACAAAGGCGCCGAGCGTCGGCCGGAAGGATTTGCCGTCAGGACAAAGTGTCGGAATCTGCGAAGGTGGCAGCAGAGGTGTTCCGTCGACGAGCTGCACATGACAGCCGACTTCGAGGGTGGGGTTTGCCTGAGCGATGGCGACGGCATTTTCGAAGTGCGCGCCTGTGGCCATCAACGTCGCGGATGAGAGGGCGCGGGCGCGATGGAGTTCCCCAATAGATCGATTGACGCCTGGGGTCAGGCCGAAGTCGTCGGCATTGACGATGAGGGGCACAGGACAGAGTACAGGCTGCACGGTACGGGGTGAAGGGCACCAGGTGCAGGAAACGCGTCGTCGTCGATCCTCTGCCGCTTGTTGGCCTATTGGCTGGTTCCTGCCCCGTAAATCGCTGGATTCAGCGTGGGGTCGTTGTACATCTTGAGTTGCCGGTAGACCTTGAAGCGTCGATCGCCGGTAAGCACCTGGGTCCAGAGCCGGTCGAGGCATGCGACGAGGTCGTCCCGCTGCTCGGACAGCAGGTGGAGGCGATCACGGTTACGCTCGGCGTGGCCTGGCGGGGCATTCGGCCGGTCGATTTCTTCCTGGGTATGGAAGATTTTGAGTGCGAGGATCGACAGGCGGTCGATCATGAGGCCGGGCGATTCGGAGTTCAGTTCGGCGTCCGGATTCGGCAGCTGCGATGGGCGGACGGTTTCCAGCAGAAGCACGTCGCATTGTTCTGCCAGGTCGTTGCGGCGCTGATTGATCGTGTCAATGGCACGCTTGACGGCGACGATTTCGGCGTCGGTGGCGCCGGGCACACGCGCCTGATCCTCCACATGCCAGAGGTCGAAGTTGGCGCGGTGCTGGGTGAGAACCTTGGAAGCGAAGGAATTGCCGGTCAGGGACACTCCGTCCACGACCGGGGCGGGGTCTTTGTGCCACAGCCGGGTCGCCTGCTGCTGGAGGCGGGCGATTTGAAGCGCAGAAAACTGGAAAGGTTCGGTCATGCTTGTTTCTGTGTTCTGGTCCGTGGCTATGGTAGAACACCAGTGACCGATGAATCCGCCCGAACAGCCCCGGATCTTCTGCATCAGTACCTACGAGAAAGGCCAGGCATTCCTTGAGGAGTGCGCAGCTCTCGGTTGCCGTGTCATGCTGCTCACGGTCGACAGGCTCCGCAACGCGCACTGGCCGAAGTCTGTGCTGGAAGACTTCCACACGATGCCCGAGGGGCTGACGCTGGAACAAGTCACCAATACGGTGACATATCTGGCACGCTCCAAACGGTTTGACCGTATGGTCGCCCTCGATGAGTTTGACATGGAGACGGTCGCTCATCTTCGCGAGCATATGCGTATCCCGGGGATGAGCCGTACCTTCACGGCGCACTTCCGCGACAAGCTGGTGATGCGCGAGCAGGCGCAGAAAGCAGGGGCGCTGGTGCCGGAGTTTACGCGCGTTCTGGTTCACGGCGAACTGCACGAGTGGATGCAGCGCGTGGCTCCGCCGTGGGTCCTCAAGCCGCGCAGCGAAGCGTCGGCGATCGGGATCAGGAAGATGTATTCGGCCGCGGATGTATGGAACGCGCTCGATCGGCTGGGCGATCGCCAGAGCTTTCATCTGCTGGAACGCTTTGTTCCCGGAGATATCTTCCACGTCGATTCCATCGTGAGCGAAGGCCAGGTGGTTTTCACCAGCGTCAGCGGTTATGGCAAGCCGCCCATGCAGGTGATGCATGAGGGCGGCGTTTTTACTACGCGCATTCTTGAGCGGGATTCAGAGGAGTGCCGCGAACTCACGACGATCAATGCGCAACTGATGCCCGCGATGGGTATGGTGCGCGGCGTCACCCATGCCGAGTACATCCGGGGCAGGGAAGACGGCTGTTTCTACTTTCTGGAGGCTGCGGCGCGGGTGGGCGGAGCGTTCATCGCCGATGTCGTCGAACTGGCGACCGGCGTCAACCTGTGGCGCGAGTGGGCTCGTCTTGAGATTGCGAGCCTTCGCGGCGAGCCGTATCGGGTGCCCGAGCCGCACGCCCTCTATGCCGGCAGTGTTCTATGCCTGGCGAAGACATCCGATCCCGACACAGCGATGTTTGACGCGCCGGAGATCGTGCTGCGGCTGAAGAAGCATCATCACGCGGGGCTGATCGTCCGCAGCGGAGACCCGGAGCGGGTGCGCGCGCTGCTGGAGGAATACGCACAGCGCTTCGCTCAGGAATACCTTGCGACGGCGCCTGTACCGGACAAGCCGACTGCTTAGTCCCGGACAGGACCGAATGCGCTTCTTACCGCTCTCATACGCGCAAGGATGGTTGCGGCCTGGAATTGAATTCAGACTATCGTGGTGGCCAGAGCCACGCTTCGGTTCCCTTGGGCAATCCTCATCAATTAGTCTCAGGATGTCTGAATCACAGGAGCCGCGTTTGTCCGAACTCCAGTTCCCGCATCGTCGCTACAATCCCCTGCGCCGCCAATGGGTGCTTGTCTCACCGCATCGCACCGCACGTCCCTGGCAGGGCGAAGTCAACCCGTCTTCCGGATTCTCCGACATTCACTACGATCCCGCCTGCTATCTTTGCCCGGGCAATACGCGGGCGGGGGGGCAGGTCACACCGAAGTACGACAGCGTCTACGTCTTCGACAACGACTACGCCGCGCTGCTGCCGGACTCACCGGAGCCGCCGCGCCGGGACGCCTCGGAACTCTTGCGCGCGGATCGCGAGCGCGGGCGATGCCGCGTCCTGTGCTTCCATCCCGACCACAGCCTGACGCTGGCGCGCATGGAGGTGGGCGCTATCCGCAGCGTGGTCGATGCGTGGACCGAGGAGTATCGCACACTCGGAAGCGAACCCGATTTCCGCTACGTGCAGATCTTCGAAAATCGCGGCGCCATGATGGGCGCCAGCAATCCGCATCCCCACGGCCAGATCTGGAGTACCGAGCATGTCCCCGACGAGCCGCAGGCCGAGACGGCGTCGTTACTCGACTACCGTGCGAGCCACGACAGCTGCCTGCTCTGCGACTATGCGGCACTGGAGGCAAAGGAAAAGGTCCGGATTGTCGCAGAGAACGAGGCCTTCCTCGCGGTTGTGCCGTGGTGGGCAGTGTGGCCCTTCGAGACGCTGGTTCTCGCGAAGCGGCATCTGCGTTCGCTGCTCGATTTTTCCGACGCCGACCGCAACGGGCTGGCGGGCATCCTGAAGCAGGTCACCACTCGTTACGACAATCTGTTTGAGACCAGCTTCCCTTATACGATGGGCTTTCACCAGGCGCCGACGGATGGGGAACCGCATGCGGAGTGGCATTTCCATGCGCATTTTTATCCCCCACTGCTGCGCTCGGCTACGGTGCGGAAATATATGGTTGGGTTTGAAATGATGGGCATGCCGCAGCGCGACATCGCGCCGGAAACCGCCGCGGAGCGGCTCCAGGCACTCCCCGAGGGGCATTTTATGGATCGCGGATAGACGCCGGACAGCCCCTTTGAACCGAGGAAGCCGATATGGGCTCGGAGGGATGGCGTCCGCATACGATATGCAACAGGACGGCGTCAGACACTTCGCGCGATCATGCGCATCCAATGGGATATGCCTTTGAAGACTCAACCCGAAGATTTGCCTGCTGCCGTTTGTTTCTCTCTGGATGAGAATGGTGATGCGCTGCAGGTGACATCACGCCTGCTGCCAAATCAGAGCCGCGCGCTCTTTCGTGTTCAGGGCGCTGCTGTGCACTTTGAGAGCCGCCATGCCTTCAGGTCGAAAGTGATCGAGGTGGGTATGACTCCTGCGGTTGCTGAAGATCCGGGGCGGTCGTTCAACGCCACAGCACGGCAGCTCCGGTCGCTGGGCTTTTCTGTTGCGGTAGCCCATAACGACAAGGCCGAACCGGCAAAAGCCGCCTGAGGGTTCGCGGAGTCTCGTTTGGATGCGGTAGTCTGTTGGTCGCCGCTGATCCCGAGCCGCGGAAAATCCGTTCGTCTCGTCGTCCGCATCTTACAGTTCCATGAGCCTCGAAAATGTTGTGCGCCCGCATTACCTCAACGCCGAACGCGGTGTTCAGGACGACTCTGCGTTGAGCGTCGAGCTTGTTATCGATGGCCGCACTATTGAGGGCGTTGCCGGCGAACCGCTTCTTGACGCGATCAATCGCGAGACTGATAAGGAACTCGCCCAGGTTTGCTATTTGCAACAACTGGGGCCGATCCAGACCTGCGATACGTGCATGGTGGAAGTGAATGGCCGACTGGTACGCGCGTGCGGTACGCGGGTCGAACCCAACATGCGGGTGGAAACAGAAAGCGCGGCGGCCCAGGCTGCGCAACGGGAAGCCTTCGACCGGATCCTCGGGCATCACCTGCTGTACTGCACGGTCTGCGACAACAATAATCAGAACTGCACGATTCACAACACCACAGCTCTGCTGAAGGTGGAGCATCAGAAAATTCCGTACCGGCAGAAGCCGTACGAGAAGGATGAGACAAATCCTTTCTATCGGTACGATCCCGACCAGTGCATTCTTTGCGGACGCTGCGTGGAGGCGTGCCAGACCGTTCAGGTGAATGAGACGCTGACGATCCGGTGGGAGGACGAGCATCCGCGGGTGTTGTGGGACGGAGGTTCGACGATCGGCGAGTCGAGTTGTGTTTCGTGTGGTCACTGCATCACGGTGTGCCCATGCAATGCCCTGATGGAGAAGTCGATGCTGGGAGAGGCGGGGTATTTTACGGGCCTGCCGCGTCAGGCTCTGGAGCCGATGATCGACGTGGTGAAAGGCGTCGAGCCGGAGATCGGCTATGGTCCTATCCTGCAGGTGTCCGAGGCCGAAGCAGACATGCGTATGGTGAGGACGGAGAAGACCAAGACGGTTTGTACTTATTGCGGCGTCGGCTGCTCCTTCGATGTCTGGCACCAGGGCCGGAAGATTCTGAAGATGGAACCGATGGATGGTCCCGCGAACGGAATATCCACCTGTGTTAAAGGTAAGTTTGGGTTTAACTTCGTGAACTCCGGGGACCGCATTACTTCGCCACTTATCCGGGATGGGGAGCGGTTCCGGCGCTGCACATGGGATGAAGCGCTGGATTTCATTGCCGGACGCATGACGGCAATTAAAGCCAGGTACGGAGCCGACGCGCTGGAATTTATCGCTTCCTCAAAATGCACGAACGAGGAAAGCTATCTGATGCAGAAGCTGGCTCGCGCGGTGGTTGGGACGAACAACGTCGATAACTGTTCGCGTTACTGCCAGTCGCCTGCCACGAAGGGACTCACCCGCACGGTGGGCTACGGCGGCGATTCGGGCTCGATATCCGACATCGAACGGGCCGATCTGGTCATCATTGTGGGCGCCAATCCGGCAGAGAATCATCCGGTGCTCGCCACCCGGGTAAAGCGCTCGCACAAACTTCGCGGGCAGAAGCTGATCGTGGCCGATCTGCGCAAGAATGAGATGGCCGAGCGGGCCGACCTCTGGCTGCGACCCAATCCGGGTACCGACATGATCTGGATCAACGCGGTTGCGCGACACATTCTCGAACAGGGATGGCAGAGCAAGGAGTTCATTGCAGCGCGGGTCAATCACTTCGATAGATACGCGGAAAGCCTTCAGACCTTCACGATGGAATTCGCCGAGGAGAGAGCCGGCATTCCGGCGGAGACGCTGAAGACGGTTGCAGAGCAGATCGCCGGCGCGGACAAAACGTGCATCCTGTGGGCGATGGGTGTTACCCAGCATCACCGGGGTTCGGACACGTCCACGGCATTATCTAACTTATTGCTTCTGACGGGAAATTATGGCAGGCCCGGAACGGGAGGTTATCCGTTGCGTGGCCACAATAACGTCCAGGGATGCAGCGATTTCGGGTCGATGCCGGATAAATATCCTGGTTATATGGATGTATCGGATCCGGAGATCCGGCGCCATTGGGAGACGGCGTGGGGCGTGACGCTGCCGACCAGCGAAGGCATGGACAACCACCTGATGGTGGACGGCATGCACGAAGGCAAGACCAGGTCGCTTTACCTGATCGGTGAGGACATGATCAGTTCGGAGTCCAATAAACACTATCTTGCCGCAGGCCTGGAGCGTCTGGAGCTATTCGTCGTGCAGGAGATTTTCTTTACTCTGACCTGCCAATATGCCGACGTCATCCTGCCGGGCACGCCCTCTTTCGAGAAGGAGGGGACCTATGTCAGCACGGAGCGGCGCATCCAGCGACTGTACGAGGTGATGAAGCCGCTGCCCGGGACACGGCCCGACTGGATGATTATTCAGGACATCGCCAATCGTCTGGGAGCTAGCTGGAGTTATCAGTCACCTTCGGATGTTATGGATGAGTGCGCGGGAATCGCCCCACTGTTTGCAGGCGTAACTTATGCCCGACTGGCCGGATATAACAGTATGCAGTGGCCTGTGCAGGCTGACGGCAGCGATACGCCCCTGCTTTATGTCGATCGGTTTCCGTTTCCCGACGGGAAGGCGAAGTTCCATCCCATCGAATGGAATGAGCCGAGCCAGGTGGAAGATGGGGAGTACGATCTGCATCTGAATAATGGAAGGATGCTCGAGCACTTTGAGGCAGGAAATCAGACGTATCGGGTTCCCGGCATCGCGCTTAAAGTGCCGGACACATTTCTGGAGGTTTCGCCGGAACTGGCGCGGGAGCGCGGTCTGGAAGACGGACGCTGGGTCAAGGTGAAGTCTCGCGATGGGGAGATTCCGTTGCGGGTTTTGGTGACGGATCGGGTCCATGGGAACCAGCTTTATGCTCCTCTAAACTCACGGCTGCATCCGATCAATACGCTGACGAGCAATAACGTCGATGTGGCGGTGCATACACCGGCCTATAAGGAGACTCCTGTCCAGATTGAGCCACTGCCGAGTCGAGGGAGACCACCCTTGCCGCAGACGAACCATCGCTTCCACCAGGGTACACCGCAGAAGGGCGTCGAGGTGGAGCGGAAGTGGGCGCGCCCGGACTACCGCATGCCTGGATCGGATCTGGTGCAGATTCAATCCGCCTCCGGTCACGATGGGGCTGAGCGGGGAAAGGCATAAGAAATGGCGAAGGCGATTCAGCTCGATTTTTCTCCTCGCGATCACGAGGCGGAACTGCGGCAAGGTCTGGCCGATGCGCCGGTGGAACATGCCGAAGCGATCCTTGAATTTATCGAATTGATTGAGGTCCTGCACCAGCAGAAGGTGCTGTCTACGCTGCGGGGGGCGATCGGGGCTCGCGACAACCTTGTGACCTGTCTCTCCGCAGCCGCGGCGCAGCCGGAATCGATTCGCGCCTTGCGCAATCTTCTGGCACTGTCGAAGATTCTGAGCCGGATCGATCCCGGATTGCTGGATGCGGTGGATCGGACGATGGAGAACTTGTCTGGCGGGAGGGGGGAACCAAATGCGCAAAAGGCTCCTGGCTGGCTGCAGATTGGGAAGCTGCTTTGGTCGCCACCGGCGCGACGCGCGCTTTTCGCCGGCGGTCTGATCCTTGCCGGTATCGGACTCCACCTGGAAAAGCAGCGGCGAAGTCGCTGAACCTCGCCGTGATTTACCGGGTTCGTCCTGCGGTGCGATTCGAAGCGATCCCCGGAAGAGCTATAACTGGATCAGGCCATCGAAAGCAGGTTCAGGCCGGGGGTAAGAGTTGTGGAGACAATATTTGCGTTTGGAAAAGAAGGACTCAGGGTTACTCTGCCGGAGGGGCCGCGTTACCGGCTCATCCTGAGCCGGTCGTCGGGCCCGGTGGCCAATCCCGTCGAAGCGATCGAGTCTGCTTTGGACGCCCCGATCGGGCGGCTACCGCTCGTCGAGTTGGCGAGGGGGCGCAAAAGCGCCGCGATCTCCGTCTGCGACATTACGCGGCCCGCACCGAACCGCACCACTCTGCCTCCGCTGCTGGAGCGGCTGCACCGGGCTGGGATCCCGCGGGAAGCGGTGACGATCATGATCGCCACGGGATTGCATCGCCAGGCGACAGAGGATGAACTGAACACGGTTCTCGGGCCGGAAATCGCGGCCAGGTACCGGATTGGCAACCACGATGCGCGGGATCGGGAGGCGCATCGGTCACTGGGAACGACGCGGCGGGGTACGCCGGTTACTATCGACGAGCGCTTCATGGCTGCCGATCTGCATATCACGCTCGGATTTATCGAGCAGCATCTGATGCTGGGGTTCTCGGGCGGACGCAAACTAGTTGCGCCGGGTGTGGCCGGCGAGGAGACGATTCGGACGATCCATTCGCCGCGCTTCATGCGAGAGCCGGCGGCGACGGAAGGATCGATCGAAGGAAATCCGCTGCACGCTGAATTACTGGAAATCGCGGGCATGGCTGGGCACGACTTCATCCTCGATGTGACGATGACGCGCGAGCGGGAGATTTCCGGTGTGTTTGCGGGGTGCCCGGTGGAGGCGCACGCAGCTGGGGTGCGGTTCCTGCGCGAACATTCGATGGAGCGGCTGCCGGAGCCGGTGGATGCGGTGATTACCAGCTCGGCAGGATATCCGCTGGATCTGACTTTTTATCAGACCATCAAGGGGATCACGGCGGCGGAGCATGTCGTCAAGCCAGGCGGCCGCATTCTGTTACTCGGCGAGTGCGCCGAAGGCATCGGGTCGCCGGATTTTGCCGAGAAGATGCGCAACTATGGGGATCCGGAGGCATATCTTCGGGAGATCGAGGACAAACCGGTGGTGCCCGATCAGTGGCAGCTGGAGAAACTGGCGCTGACACAGCGCAACCACGAAGTGCTGTTCTATGCGCCGGGGGCTGCAAAGGATCAACTGGGGTCTCTGGCGGGCCGCAGTTATGCCAGCCCCGGAGCGGCAATTGCCGCGCTGCTTGCGGGAGTGCCGAAGGATGCGCAGGTGGCGCTGATTCCGGAAGGTCCGTACGCGTACGCGCGGGTGGAAAGGGAAGCGGACAGGGAGCCGGCTCTTAGTTCGATTTAGCGTGTCGTGCTGCTGGATGTAGTGCTCGGCAAGTCTCCACTTTCGCCATGGTGACGGTGGGCGTGATGAACGGGACGAATTTCGCGCACATCGACGACAAGGCCTGGCACTGAGACCGTCGCGCAGGGGTGACTAAGGCTGAACATGGACGAGGGGCGCGACTGAAGATGGGGAACATCGACCGAGCGTCGGACTCAGACGCGGCAGATGGCGGCAGGCTCGAAGGGGGCAGGATTGCCGCGCCACGTACACTGCCGCGCGAGCGATCCACGATCGATGCGGATCGTGCATGTGGTCCCGATGCCGCAGGATCAGAGTCGGACCGGATGTCCGTTCGCGGGTGGGTCGTCGTCAGCCTGCTGGTGCTCTCCGTTGTGATCAATTACATCGATCGCAGCGATCTCTCGATTGCAGCGCCGGTGATGCAGCAGCAATTCGGCCTCTCGCCTGTGCAATTGGGCTCGCTGCTGTCGGCCTTCTTTTGGACTTATGCGCTGCTGCAGATCACAGGGGTGGTCGGGTGGCTGGCGGATCGCTTTTCGGCGGGATGGGTGATCCTGTGGGGCTACGTTATCTGGTCGCTGGCCACGATGGCGACCGGGCTGACAGCGGGGTTCGCTACGTTGTTTCTGTGGCGTCTGTTGCTGGGGGCCGGCGAGTCGGTAGCGTATCCGTGCTATTCGCGCATCTTTGCAACAATGCCGGAGCAATATCGCGGGCGCGCCAACGCGCTGATCGATGCGGGGACCAAACTGGGGCCGGCGCTGGGCGCCTTTGTCGGTGGCCTGCTTCTGGTCCATCTGGGATGGCGGATGCTGTTTGTTCTGCTCGGCGCGGGAGGCCTGCTCTGGGTCTTGCCCTGGTGGAGAACGATGCCGCGATCGGGCGGGATAACGCGGACGTCTACCACGGTTTCTGCAGCGTCGTTCGGGCGCATCTTCCGGCGGAGCAGCGCCTGGGGGACGTTTATCGGGCACTTTTGCGGTAACTACTTTTTCTATTTCCTGCTGGCATGGCTGCCGGAGTTTGCGGTTCGCGAGGACCATCTGTCCCTTGGGGAAATGTCGCGGCTGACGTCGCTGGTCTTTCTGCTGATCGGCGTTTCGACGCTGCTGGCGGGATGGATTTCAGACCGGCTGATTGCGGGCGGGCATTCGCCGAGCCGCGTGCGGAAGGCGGTTGTGGTCGGTGGCCTCGGCGTTGCGTCGATCCTGATGGGATTTGCGCTAATCGATCATCATCCGCGCGCGGGTCTGGCCCTGCTTTTCGTGGCTTCGGCGGGATACGGCGCATTTTCTTCGAATCACTGGGCGATCACCCAGACGCTGGCCGGACCGGCGGCAGCGGGGCGATGGAGCAGTTTCCAGAATGGCTTCGCGAATCTTTCGGGCATTGTTGCGCCGTGGGTCGCGGGATGGATTGTGGAGCTGGATGGCAGCGCGCAGATGGCGTTTGCCGTGGCCGGAGCGGTTGCGCTGGCAGGCGCGCTCTCCTGGGGATTTCTGGTTCCGCGCGTCGAGCCTGTGCAGTGGGATTCGATGTGAGTGACGGAGCAGACCAAGATAGCGAGGCCCGAGCCCAGGACACGACGAGAGCCTGACCGGGCACCCCTTGTTAGCGAGTCGGGTACCGCAGTGGTTCTACCACCGCGACGGAGGTGTCTGTCGCTTCGACGGGTTCGATAGTACCTCCGCGGCGGGCAGGGTTGGGGCTGTAGGCGCGAATTCGTCACAGCGGATAACAAACGACATTCGAATTGGTATTGCAGTCGACTCGCTTGTGGTCCGACCTGTGGAGGGCGCTTTGCTCGTCTGCAAACGAATCTTTGGTTGTTTCAAACGGGAAATAAAGTACCACTTGACATTCGTGAAATGTGCCGCGTATTGTAGCGGCGAATTTCAAAAGGGACCTGATTTCCCCCGGAACGAACGAGCAGTGTCCCAAGAAGCGATAAAGGAAAATACAGGTTTTTTTTCAAGGAGACCATCGATGCGAGCATGGCGAGTCATTCTGGGCCTTGTTCTGCTGGCAGGCTCAACGACTGGAAGCCTATTGGCCCAGGCGGGAGCAACAGGAACGATTCTTGGTACGGTCACCGACAGTACCGGCGCAGTCGTCCCCAACGTTAAAGTAACGGTGACCAACACAAGCACCAATGTACCCTTCGTGACCAGGACGAGTTCGGCGGGAGACTATCTGGCCCCGAATCTGATCCCGGGCAGCTATTCGGTCACAGCTGAAATTCAGGGATTTCAGAGATCGATAACAACAGGTCTGACCCTGACGGTCGATCAGAATCTGAGAGCGAACGTCATTCTCAAACCTGGCGAGGTGACCCAGACACTCTCGGTTACGGCCCAGGCGGTAAACCTGGATACGGACTCGACAGCTCTATCGCAGTTGATGGGGCAGCATCAGGTAGAACAACTGCCCCTGAACGGCAGGAACTTCATGCAGCTATTGACGCTCACCGCCGGGACGGTAACGGTAGGCGGAGAGCAGGGTACCATGCGACAGGGCGAAGGCAACGCGGTCAGCGTCAACGGCGGGCGGCCTGAGGGAAACAACTACACGCTCGATGGATTGATCAACACCGATCAGGCCCTGGTTACGCCTGCGGTCATTCTTTCTCAGGATGCGATTCAGGAATTCAAGATTGAGAGCGGCACGTATTCGGCGGAATACGGATTCAGCGCCAGCCAGATCAACATCGTCAGCAAAGCGGGGACGAATCAGCTGCATGGTGCGATTTTCGAGTTTGACCGGAACGACGCATTCGAGGCCAAGCCGTTTGCCACAGCGGCAAGCTACGCGACCGGTGTCCCCACTCAGAACCCAATCCTGCGTCAGAACCAGTTTGGTTTCGTTCTGGACGGACCGGTGTATATCCCGAAAATTTACAACGGCCATAACCGGACCTTCTTTATGGCGAATTACGAGGGGTGGCGTATCAACAATGGCGAACGAGTACAGTCTGCGATGCCAAATCCTAACCTTTTGACAGGCAACTTTAATGGCGAACTGGCAATTGGGGGAGGCTCGCTGCCGCTCTACGGCACGCCTGAGTGCGCGGCCCTAATCAGCAAGAACTCGGACTGTATGCCCGTCGACCCGACCACGGGTAAGGCGTTTCCGAACAATCAGATTCCGTCCATCACCAACCGGCTTGCCCAGGTAGCTATCAAGAATGGGTATTTCGAAACTCCGACGGAGACGAATCAGCCGGAGGGTGCGATCAACTTTGTCAAGAACATCGGGCTTCCACTGACTACTAATCAGCAGACCTACCGCATCGATCAGAGTCTGGGGAAGCTCGGATCCCTGTTCGGACGCGGGACCTACTCGACGTACCAGAACAGCGCCCTCAACACCTCTACTCTGAACTACGGGTTACTGACCCAGTACGAAAAGCAGAAAAACTGGGAAGTCTCGCACACCATCAGCATCGGCAACTCGATGGTCAACAACTTCCGCTTTGGATACCTCGACGCACAGGCACCACAGGGTGCTCCGGCCCCTCCCGCGGACGCCGTTACGGCACTGGCCGAGACAGGTACTTTCACGAAGTTTGCTGCCCTGCAACAGACCTGGCCCGACGTTGGCTTCTCGAAGTTCTCCTCAACTGGTGGCCCTGTTAACGCCTACACCGGTTCCGATAACCCTTCCTGGGAATTTGCGGACTCCTTCACGTGGGTTCATGGCAAACATAACCTTGGATTTGGGTTCGATTACCGCCACTGGCATCTGGTACGAAACCTTGACGACGATTTCTATGGCGACTGGGGTTTCTCTGCGCAGACCATTCAGAACAACAGCACGAATTGTCCCAACGCACCAGTTTCAGTGAACGGGGGCGCACCGCGAAGCCTGTGCGGGACCGGCAACTCGTTCGCGGATTTCCTACTTGGCTATTACAACAATGTGGGCGGGTTCTTCCCGGGACCGTTGAGTCCGACCAATCAGGCAGGTAACCCTCAGGACCACGTTTTCGGGTATTTTGGTCCCTACGCGGAAGACAGTTGGAAGGCAACGCAAAAGCTGACGGTGGATCTGGGACTGCGCTGGGATTATCGTGCCGCAGCCTACGAGGCGCACAATCACTTCTTCTGGCTCGATACCACCAACTCCCAGGGAGGGTTGTGCTTTGCCGATCCCCAACTCAAGACGGACGGGGTTGCGCCAGGAGCGGGGTATAACGGCGGTCCGATTCTGCGCTACTGCGGTTCGGTTCCGCATCCAGGTCTGAAGACACCATTTGCGCCGCGTTTCGGGCTCGATTACAGGCTGAACGATAAAACCGTGGTTCGTGGCGGATACGGCATCTTCTTTGATTCTTACGAAGGCAGGGAAATTGACGATTCCGCCGATATCTACCCTTACAGCATCCGACTTTCGGAGAATCCGACATCCAACTCGGCTCTGCCGAAGTATGGAAACCAAATGTTTCCCACATATGGGAGCCTGGGAGCTTTCCCAGTATCCACTCTGTCCTTCATTGCAGTGATTGAATCGGAGAATCCCCTCGATCCTTATGTTCAATCGTGGACTGCATCCGCGGAACGGCAACTCAGCAGTAACACTACTCTGGAAGTCAATTACATCGGGACTCACTCCGTTCACCTGCTGGACCGGCGCAATATCGCTCAGCCGAACGATCTGCCCGCGGCCGACGTACCGTTTTGCCAGGCGAATCCAACAGATACGACGCATCTGTGCCCGGCCTCCAGCCGGTTGCCGTATCCGAATTTCACCAACTTCTATATCGACAGCGATTTCCACGGCTACGCTCATTACAACGCGATGAACATTAATCTGCGGCACACTGCGAGAAACCTTGCCGTGACCGCTATTTATACCTGGGCAACCAGCAAAGACGACAAGTCAGCAGCGGCGGGAGTGGGGGCGACAGGGAGCGGCTATCAGGGCTTTATGGATAACCACCGTCCCCAGCTGGACTACGGTCTCTCTGATTTCGACGTTAATCAGCGTTTTGTAAGCAGCTACATCTACAATCTGCCTGTCGGTCGCGGTCAGAAACTGGCGGGCGGGATCAACCGCGCTGCCAATCTGGCGATTGGCGGCTGGCAGTTGAGCGGCATCACGACCTTCCAGGCCGGCTTCCCATTCGGCATTGGGGCGAGTGACGTCGACGGCCTGAACAATACGCCCTCGCAGCGTGCCAGTCTTGTCGCCGGTTGCAATCCGTCTGCAAATGTTACACAACCGTTCCAGCGAATCAATATGTCGTGCTTCTCACAGCCTGGCGCCGGAACCTACGGCGATACGCTGCGCAACTTCCTGCGTCAGCCCGGTATCAACAACTGGGACATGGGTCTCACCAAGTCTTTCGTGTTTACGGAGCGAGCACATTTTGACCTGCGCTTCGATACGTTCAACACGTTCAACCATCATCAGTACGTAGTTGGTGTCGGTGGTTTGGCAACCGGTGGATCTGGAGGAGGCTCTGCCATCGACAACACTCTGGGCGATCCACTGCAAGGCCTGATTACCAGCGCAGCCCTTTCTCGAGAAATCCAGCTCAGCGGAAAATTCAGCTTCTGACTTTCATCCATCGCAGTGCCTCCGACCCGCCACGCCGCAACGCGTGGCGGATTCTTTTCCGGGGGAGCTACACTCATCCGATGATGTATGCGCGAATCTTTTTGCGGGTTCTTGGGACAGGGAGCCTGATCTTTTCGTGTGCAACCTGGGCCCAGTCCGCGCATGAAGCCGAAGCAGCCACGAATGCGGCCGCCGGACAGCAGGCTTTGGCGCATGGCGATTACGCTGCTGCGCAGGGATATTTCGAGAAGCTGGCGCAACTGGACCCCGGTGTTGCCGAGATTCATGCCACGCTGGCCGCCATTTGTTTCAAGCAACGTGAATACGAGCAGGCGATCGCCGAGATCCATACGGCTCAACGGCTGAAACCGGGGCTGCCCAAGCTCGACAGCCTGCTGGGGCTGTCGCTCTCGGAAGAGGGCGAATATGCGGAGGCGCTCCCCCATCTCGAAAAGGGATTCCGGCAGGGTACCGATCCTGAGGTGCGGCGCATGTGCGGACTGGAGTTGCTGCGCGCTGAGACGAATCTGGAACGCGATGCCGACGCTGTGGCGACTTCGCTGTCTTTGAATCGTCTGTATCCGGACGATCCGGAAGTTCTGTACCACACGGGCCGGATCTATGGGAACTTCGCCTATGAGACGCTCGAGAAGCTGCACGATACAGCTCCGGGATCGATCTGGATGCTGCAGGCGCAGGGCGAGGCGAATGAAAGCCAGAAGAACTGGGAGGGCGCCATCATTGCGTTCAATCATGTCCTGACGATGGACCCGCATCGACCGGGAATTCACTATCAGCTTGGTCGCGTTTATCTCAGCCGCTTCCGCGATGCGGGCAAACCGCAGGATCGTGATGCGGCGATGCGGGAGTTTCGCGCGGAACTGGACAATGATCCCAGCAACGGGAATGCAGGTTACGAACTGGCCTACCTTCAGGCGGAAGCCGGCGATACTGCCAGCGCCGCAGAGCAGTACTCGAAGATCCTGCAGCAGTATCCCGATTTCGAGGAAGCCCTGGTAGGCCTTGCCGGCATCGATTTGACGAGCCAAAAGCCCAATCAGGCTGTTCCGCTGCTGGAGCACGCGGTGAAGCTGCATCCGAACGACGAGGTGGCCTGGTGGCGCCTGGCACAGGCCGATCGAGCGGTGGGCGACACCGAAGGCCAGAAGAAGGCACTGGCGGAATTCAACCGCATCCACCAGGTGATACCCGGAACGCTGCGCAATCTGAACGCAGATGCGGTGACGCCCCAGCATCTGGATGCGAAGCCGGGTCCCTGAGCGAGTGGTCCGGCGAAATAAGGGGCGTCCGCAGCCCAACTATAAATATGTTGTGGTTCCGGGGCGGCGCCGGATCGTCAGCAGATCTGAACGAAGGGAATCCCAAGCAGCCGCGCCAGTTTACTGAGGGCAGCGGCATGGTGGCCCACGCCTACGGCGCAGTGGTGTGCGGGGCCCTGCTGATTCCATGCTTCGACGAAATTGCGCGCGCCAATCGGGAAGCGGTAGCGGCTGTTGGTATTGCCGATCGCCAGTGTTGGGCCCGGCACTGAGCTTCCCTCGGCCGCCAGGAGTCCGAAGCCATGGTTGCGATCGTCGATGACGGAGAGCAGCGTGACGGGGCCGTAGCGAACCGACATTTCGACCGACAGCCCGCGTCCCACTTTGCCGTGATAGACATCGAGCGGCCGTACGCGGGTCTTGCCTTCGGCGATGGCCGTATGACCCGGACCGTCGTGTCCCATCAGGACGATGTCGTCGTTCAGGTCGAGCGCATAGTACTCCGTGAAGGAGCCCCCTGCATCCAGGCAGTCCATGATCTTCATGGCGATCGCGTTCTTCACCTCGTACTCGCCGGCAACGGGGATGTGGCGCGCCGTGAGCAGGGAAGTACCGAGGATGATGGAACTCATCGTGTCCTCGTTCGCCGGGACTCCAGTGCCTTTGTAGTAGTAGGCCAGGGAGTGAAGATCGTGCGTTTCGACCAGCCGATCGAGAGCTACCGACGTTCGCGCAGCACGCTCCAGCTCGCTCAGCGCGCAGTCGGGCTGCACGTCGAAGTCTTCTTTGAACAGCTGGACTCTTCGCTCGATCTCATCCCTGGTGCACAGGTCCCGGAGTGCGCTCAGTTCATCGACCTCCAGCAGCTCGACGTGACTGCCGAAGGTGATTGATATCTGAGTAATATCAGTTACGACATCGAGCATGCCGCCGTAGTAGTGGCCCAGGAGGCCAAGGCGATTCTCCGCGAGCGCCGCTCTGACCCTGGCTGCTGCCACCCACTCCTCAATGTCCCTCCACGTGTCTTCGTCGGTGAGGGTTCCAGTGACCTGGTGAAAAGGGATATTCGCCCGCCGCAGCACGTTTGCAATTTCCGGTAGAGGACAGGCCGCGCACCACGCCAGCCACGCTCCGGTCATCGCGGTGCGGTTGGGAAGGCGATTGAAGGCCTCGTAGTCCATCGCTGCGCCCGGCTGCAGATTCAGCACGATCACCGGCACGCCGGTACGTTGCACGACAGGGAGCACGGTGCTCGACAAGGCATACGTCGTCACGTAGAGAAAGAGCACATCGATGTCCGCTCGGCGGCATGCGTGCCCCGCTTCGCAGCTGCGCTGCGGGGTGTCGATCAGCCCAAACGCTTCGATGCTGGCGCCCGTCGTTACGAGGCGTGCACGCACCTGTTCCAGATAGCCTTCCAGTTGCTCGCGCAGGCCTGCGAACTGCGGCCAGTACGCGTCGAGACCGATGCCACACAGCCCCGCGCGGAGTCCTCTTGCTGTCATGATGTCCTCTCTACTCCGCGGTCAGCACGGTTACGGCAAAGGGCGCCAGGGTCAACTGAGAACCGGTCAGGGCTCCTGTGCGTGGCGCCTCGTCGCCGGTCGCCTCATCCACCGTGGCGAAGCGTGCGTGCTCAAAGCCAGCCGGCACGACAGCGGTTTCCTCCGTATTATTCCGGTTCACCAGCAGAATCTTCCGCCCCTGTTGCGTGACAAAGGCCTGCACATAGGGGTGATTTTCATCCTCGCCGGACGATGGTCCCGTCGTTACCAGTCGGTCGCCGGGATGGAAGTTCTGGAGGATCATTCTGAGAACCCAGCAGCGTGCATTTGGCTTTCCATTGTTGTAGTCCACCATGGAGACACTGGGAAACTGCGACGGATAGCCCACCAACTGGGATTCGCCGATCACATCCACACCCAACTTCGAGAGTTCGGCAAACAGATACGCGTAGAGCGCAGCAGCGGCATTCCAGTAACGATGCGGAATGCGATCGGGCAGGGCCTTGCTGGCTTGAATCTCCAGCCCATCTGTAGGCAGAATTACACCCAATTCATCGGTGTCGATCTTTGTTTGGGGAGAAAGGCGGTCCCGAATCGCCAGAATATATCGCGTAACGGCGAGGAAACCATCCGCCTGGTTAAAGAACGTATGCTGCCATCCGTCAGGTCCCTCGTCGAGCGCAGGCGTGGCATAAAAATGGAACGAGATATAGTCGAGAGGAATTCCGGGGCGATGATTTCGCGGGTTCAGGAAGTATTCAAAGTACTTCGGGTCCCGGCTCGGCGCGGCCAACGCAAGGCCGACAAACTTCGTGTCCGGGCTTACTTTGTGGATTGCTGAAACGATCGCGTCATAGCGCTGAGTGTATTGTTCCGGTGTTGTCTGGTGTTCGAAGTCCACTTCATTGAGCACCTCCCAGTAAGGAAACTTGTAGTGATATCCCGACTCATGCCGCTTCCCGTTCTCGTCGGTGAATCCGCCCTTCGTAAACCAGCTCACCAGCCGCGCATAGTAATCGCCAACTTCCTTCCCGGTCGGATCCCGTAGTTCCGTTCCCTGGGTGTAATTCCAGAACACCTGGTTTGGATCCTCCGGATAAGTCACCGGCTTATCCGTCCTGAACATCCACGCGGGAATCGTGCTGAAATTGATGATTGTCGAGTGCCCCTCGGTCGCCGCGAGAAAATCTTTTGTCACCGGGTCGATGTAGGTGAAGTCCCATGAAGTATGATCCGCCGTGGGCGGCTGTAGTTCTGCCACTGCAATCTTCGGGTAGGGCAGCCAGGGCACGAAGCGCACGTAATCGGCGCCCAGCATCTTCAGCGCTGCAAACGCACCATCGTGGATCGCTGAGCCGGGATTGAGCATCGGATTCGTCACCACCTGCAGCGTGGTTGTCGATTTCGAGACGATGACCGTTTTGTTCCAGTCAATCTGGATGGGTTGTTGTTTCGGCTTTTCCTGAGCCTGGATGGCTGCACACAGCAGACCGGCAACCGCGACGGCGAACATCATCCGGAATTGCATCACTGATCTCCTTATGCCAGCTTTGACCCATCCACTCGTTATAAGTGCAAATCCGCTGGGCCGGGAATGGACGGCACAGCGGATTTGGTTTGCGTTTCCTGCGAAAGCTATCGGGCTGGTTTGTCCTCGACGATCGTCACCGGTCCAATGAGTCCTGACGGCAATAACGGTGAATCGGCGTGGTAGGGTTTCACGTCAGCAAAGGTATACTTCTTTGGCGCATCGGGCTGCTGGTCGCCGATCATGCGATTGACCCACGCATTTGTCACTTTAATCGTCAGCTCGTTCCTTCCGGGCTTCAGTGCCGAAGTGATATTCACGCGGTACGGCGCGTGCCAGACAATCGCGAGTGGCTTCCCGTTTACGCTCACTTCGGCCAGGTTCTTCACGTCCCCCAGATCGATCCAAACCTGTCTGCCTTTGCCGAACCAACTGGTTGGTGCATCGATAGATTTTGTATAAGTGCCTGTTCCGGAGAAATACTTCACCCCGGAATCGGAGTTATCGCTCCAGGAGGCAAGTGTATCCAAAGTGATGGAAGGCGGCGCACCCCAGTTCGGCGGGAAGCTCACGGTCCATGGCCCTGAGACCGTTGCAACCTGCGCCTCCTCCGGTGCGGAGACCGTGTGCGAAGTCTCCCTCGTCGGCCTGCGGAACACGACGAACACCGTGCCCCACGCCTCCAGTTTCAGCGGCACGGTCGTGCTTCCATCGGCAATGCGGAACGATACCGGCTCGGTTGTGCCTGTCTCTGCATACCACAATTCCGGAGCCTTTCCCGCCACGCGGAACGTTGCCTCGATCTGCGCGCCGTCATCGCTGCGGTTATCGACAAAGTACAAATCACCATTCGCCAGCTTGCGATGGACAAACTCGATCCGGTTGTCGCTCCCCGTATAGTGGAAATCAGGTTCCACATTCATCGCCCTGAGCGCTGCAGCCGCGTCATCGCCGGCGTACACCGTGCCCTTAGCGACAGAGTGGGTGCCGCTTCCGTCTCCGAACATCTCATCATTAAGCTTGCGGAACTCGGCCTGATCATCCGCGAGGCTGGGGTCGTCGGCGGGCTTCTGCCCTGCGACCATCGCTCCCTCCCGCACCAGTTTGTCGATTGCCCGCAGCACTGGCAGCGACATATGTTTGCTGTATGCATCCAGGACGAGCAAGCGATAGCTCGTGCCCCCTGGCGTTGTGATGCGGCCGTTGGCCACGTTCAGTTCGTGGATCAGTGCGTCGGCGTTGACATAATCGAACCCGTACCCCGGCGGCATGTCCGGCGACTTCTCGTTGAAGATTGCGGTCAGGTTCGAATCCTCGCCGTAGAAGTAAATCACATCCGCGCCGAAGTGTCCCTGCTGCAGCAGGTAGCTCGTGCGTCCCAGATAGTTCACCCACGGTCCGGCCTCGTCTGCCCATGTGTCGTTGCGATTGAACCACTGCCCAAAGGGGCCGAGCGTCAGGCCGGGCTTCTTGCCTACCAGCGGCTGATGGGCTGACTCATGTACGACGATGCGATTGATACCGTTCAGAAATTCCTGGTCGGCTGTGGGTTTCAGCGTTGCCGGAGACCAGGCCCAGGGCGCCGCGGCGGCCGTCATCGATTCCGCAGCGGCCAGGTTCTGTCCATAGATGTGGGCTACGGACGCCGATTCGCGATCATCGGCATTGTAGCCGTACGTCTCCTTGTTCACCCCCGGGGTCTGTGTCCACATGGCGCTCATCGGGACTTCATTGAATTTCTTCACTTCCATTCCGTCGGCGATAAACGCCCGCCCGCTCTCATGCGACTCGCCATAGTGGCCCATGTGCCACTCGTGGATCACCTGTTCGAGGATGCCATAATGCTCATCCGCAGTCAGGTCCGCGATCGTCTTGCGAAAGTCCCAGAGAAAGTCGTCGCTTGCCTTCGCGCTCTGGACGATTTCGCCGGTGAGCACCGGCATCCACGGGATGGGGTCGTAGCCGCGGCGCTTGCGAAACTCCGTAATCATGTCGTCGGTCCAGTTTTGCGCCCCGGCTTCCCAACTATCGTTGATGATGTAGCGAATTCCGCGCTGGCCCATCATCTCCGGCCCGACGGTTTCCTTGTAGCTGTCCAGATACTTCTCCATGTATTGCCGAACATCCTTGCCGTTCAGCTTGTCTACTTCCAGCCCTGTCGCTTCCTCGGTCGCCGGGTGGTTGGTGATGCCGAGCAGGCTGTATCCAAAACGAATCACGACCCAGTTTCCGGCCGGGGGCGTCCAGTCCAGGGTTCCATCCGGCTTCATTGTCGAGGTCAGATCGATCACATCCGCTTTGTTTACTGCATCGCTCTCGGCGACCTGCGGCGTAGCGAAGCCGTAGAGATCCGGTTCGGGCACGAAGGCCGCCTTCTGCTCGAAGTGGTTCACCCGCGCTCCTGGATGCAGGACGAGTTCTGCGATGTCATAGTTCTTCGGCGGAGGGGGAACCTTGAAACCGAGCGAGGATGGATCGATCCCTGAAGCCCACGCCGGCCGCGGCGGAGGTGGCGTGCGCAGGAATGTCACACGAAAATACTTCGCCGTCACCGCGGGAAACGACACGGTCAGCTCCGGTGAATCTCCGGCCCCCAATTCCTGAATCGTTCGCCAGTTCTGTCCGTCGTCGCTCGCCTCCAGCGCTTTCTTCGGCGCGCCGATGCCAGTGAGCATGGCGACGATCCGATTCGGGTCCTGGGTCACGATGGTGACGGCGCGAATGGCGGTTGGTTCTGCGAACGCGTACTGGATCCAGGCTTTCTGCCCCTCCGCGTCCGGGATCGGTACCCCGGTCGTCTTTTCCAAATCGCCATCGGTCAGGATTGCCGTATCCGGTGAACCGCCGCTGCTGGTGATGGTCGGGTGCAGGCTCTCCAGCGAGACATCGGTTACGGGGCGGCGGTAGGCGATCACCACGGAGTCGGCATAGAACTGTGGCGCGGGCTTGCTGCCTTCGGGACCTCGGAGCGCATCGCGAATGCCGATGTCCTGAAAGGCCCCCGTCTTCGCCGGGGGGTGGGCCAGGGTGCCGCTGAACGGATGCCCCCCCTCCACGTCGGTCACGCTCCACACGTATTTCTTCATGCCTTCGGATGCTGGCACCCAGGGGCCACCCGACTCGCTCCATCCCGGGGAGCCGGCAATCGCCATTTCCATACCAAATTGGTCGCCGGTTTGAATCGCGTACCTGAAGGCGTCTCTCCATTCGGGTGTCATGTAAGCGAGGCGATGCGGAACGACCTGGGGAGTGGACAGCGCGGCATCGAAGTTCTGGAACCCTGCAATGCCGACCCGGTGCATCCAGTCCAGATCGAGCTGGATACCCTCTTTCGTGATGTTGCCGTTCATCCAGTGCCACCAAACCCTTGGGCGAGCGCTGGCCGGCGGCGTTTCAAATCCGCTCCTGAGCGCGTCTTGCTGATTCTGCGCCGATGCCACCATCAGTCCTGCTCCTATCAGCAGGCATGTCCTCAGGAGCTGTTTAGAGATCTGTCCCATGGCTCGTCCTCTCTCTTTTCGATGTCCCGCGCGACCCTGGATTCGCGCGCGCCGCCTCTTCAGTACGCAGCGGGCATTCGGGCTTTTCCTAATGCGCCCAACAAATTACCACGCCCGTGGTTCGAAAGGGAAATATATTCTCATTCGAACTTTCCTGGCTCAGGGCCTTTGCTGTGGTCCGGAGGGAGGGCGGGACCGACGATGCTCGATTGGTCGGGACGGTCCGCCGGTCGATGCTGGCAGTCCAGCAGTGGCATTGCGGCGGAGGCTCGCGCGTCTGCGTTTGCGCGAGCCTCCGCCGTGATCAGAAGGTAAAGCGGGCGCCAAACTGTAACTGCCGCGGCGAATTGACCGTCGATGTGATCTGTCCGAAGGTCGCAGCCACCGAGGGTTGCGTCTGCACATCGGTGATCGACGGAACATTCGGCATGCCCAACTGCGCCTGGTTGGTCAGGTTGTAAGACGATGCGTCGAAGCGGAGTGTTCGCCCCTCGCCCATCTCGAATGCCTTATAGAGGCTCATATCCAGATCGCGGGCTCCCATGGTGCGGACGTGATCGAGGTAGGCCGGGGCGGTCCCGGGCATGAAAGGACTGGAGGGAATTGCGAAGCAGTTCGAGTTAAACCAGGTATCGGAGGAGTGCGGTGCACCTTTGGAGGGATCGCAGGTCAAATCGGCCCGCTGATTGAAGTAGGAGATCGGAGCGCCGACTGTGGGCGAAGCGATCGGGATTCCGGTGCCCAAATAGACAATCCCGTTGGCGGTCCAGCCACCGAGAATAGTATTGGCGATTCCCTGCAGCGGTACGGCGCGATCGCGGCCGAAGGGCAGATCATACGACGCTTCGCCCGTGAACTGATACTTCACATCCTGCGGGCTGACCGAGTGTTCGTACTGGAGGTCCTGGGTGTCCTGCGCTGCGCCGAGGTGTGCGCCGACAAAACCCAGCGGCGGATTGCCGTCGTCCGTCATCAGCTTGGCCCAGGTAAAGCCCGACAGCGTCGTGAAATGGTGGGTCAGCCGCTTCTGCAGCTTCACCTGCAGCGAACTGTATTCGGAATCGCCTTTGGCATAGCCATTCGCAAGAACGCCGTTACCGGAGCCGTAGCCGCCGTTTCCGAACTGCGGATATTTCTGTAAAGACATCCATAAGGGAACGGTTGTAGAGCCGTAGTTTCCGTTCGTGCCCGGCTGGATCGGAGCCCAGGTATTCGGCACCATCTGGCAGGCTGGATCCGAGTTATCGACGCAGAGCGAGGCGCCGTATTTCTGAATGGTGGCGATACTCAGCGTGTTCAGGTCGATCTGGCTCATGGGGATAAACAGCCCGCGGCTTCCGACGTATCCCAGACTGAGAACCACCTGACGCGGGAATTCATATTCAAGCCCGAAGTTAAAGTTATAGGTGGTCGGAGTGCGTTGTGAGTGCAGTACTGTGCTCAGTTGGGTGCCGAGATTGTTCGCCAGGCCCGAAGGAGATGTGATCAGCGGCACTACTCCATTGGGGAACGGATTGCTGAGCGAATAGATCCCTGTTGCGCTGGGGGCCGGGCTTCCCGGCGCGGCACCCAAGCATGCCGAGGTTCCGTTGTATACCGTATTTTGGTCGGCGTTCAGACAGGTCGCATCCCAGTTGGTTACGGAAGAATAGCCATCGCTGTCCAGCGTAGCACTGCCGACCATCTCCGGACTCGGTCCGTAGTAGAAACCCGCGCCGCCGCGCACGACCAGATGACTCATCGGCTGCCAGGCGAAGCCCAGACGCGGCCCGAAGTCCTTGAGGTTGGTCGTAAACGGAGAGCGATGATTGCCGTTCACGTAAACTTCCGCGCCGGTGTAGGAAACCCCATTTGCGCTGCCGGAGGCATTTGGATCGAAGTACTCGAGACGGTTATGCCGTTCGGTGCGCCCGCCAAAGATATCCCAGCGCAGGCCCGCCGTAATCGTCAGCGATCGGGTGGGGTGGTAGTTATCCTGCACAAAGGATGCGTAGTAAGGGCTAGCCTCGGCAGCAAACAGGTCCTTTGTGAAGTTATAGCTCTCGGTCCCTGGAGCCGTGCCCATGCCGATCAGGAACGATGCAAAATCGCTGCCGCCTCCGCCATTACCCGTGGTCTGATCGGTAGCGCTGACATCGAAGTAATAGGCACCTGAGGGCGCGGGGGGCTGCCCGACATTCAGGAGGCGCTTCATATATTCGAAGCCGGCGCTGAGCTCATGTTTTCCGCTCACCCGCGTCACGCTCGCAATCGCATCGCTGTTCTCGCTCGCGTACTGGAATGTGTCCCAGTTCGCCGTGCCGCCGATTCCTCCGCCTACGTCGTTGAACATTACATAGGGAAGCGTCTTGTAGGTTTCCGCCGCTGCCAGTGAGGCAGGGAAGCCGAGGCTGGTGATGTCGTAGCCGGTCTGTCGCGGGTCGCCGGTCTGATTCTCGTAGTGGCGTGTGAAGGAGTAGCGGAGTTGCAGGACAGTCTTCGGAGTCAGGGTGTAGTCGTCGGCGAGCAGCACGTTGCGGCCGTTGGTGATGTTCTGCGCGTAGAAGGGGTCCCACTCATTGTTGAACGCGTTGACAAGGGAACTGGACAGCCGGTCGAACGAAAAGCGCCCGAAGATGTGCTGTTTCTCGCTCTGATTCCAGTCCAGGCGAATGTCGAACTTGTGCGCGGTCATCGGATCGGTGCCGGGGACGTAAAGGTTGTTCACGGCCCCGTCGGTCGCCGTGTCGCACGTTTGTGGATTCGGCATATTGCACTTCGGGAATTCCGATAGAAACTTCAACGCGATCGGATTGGGATTGGTGATGATGTTGTTCGCAAACGGCTGCCGGGTGCCGTCGGGATTGTCGGGAAGCATCGGGTTGTAGATGGTGAAGTTATCCGCGGAGAAGTCGCCCATCCGCTCGGCGCTCGTCGGTACGGTGAAGGTATTCGATCCGTCGAACAGCTGCTGCTGTGTGTCTTCATAGTCCGCGAAGAAGAACAGCTTCTTGTGCAGGATGGGGCCGCCCAGCGACGCGCCTTCCTGATAGCGGTGGAAGGAAGGCGGCGTGTTGGCCGCCCCGCTGCTGAGTTGGCTCTGCTTGTTGAAGTACTCGTTCGAAGCGAGGATATTCGGGCGGAAAACGCCAAACACGTCGCCGTGGAACCGATCGCCGCCCGATTTGCTGACCAGGCTGATCACACCCGCTCCACCACTTTGGTACGACGCCGGCGTATTCTGTGTTTCCACTCGGGTCTCGTCTACGCCGTCCTCGGGAATTAACAGTGCCGGGATGATGGCGCCGGCGTTGTTTTCCGCGATACCCAGCGGACTGCCGTCGAGCATGTAGTAGACCGAGCCGATAATGGCGCCATTGATGGTGTAGGAGGAGACGTCGACGCCGGGGCGCCCGCTGGTGATGCTTGCGATCGACTGGGAATTGGAGGAGTTGGGTGTACCGTTCGCTGGCGTCACGCCCGGACTGAGTTGGGTGAGGTCGTAGACGTCGCGGTTGAGGGACGGCACACGGTCGATGGTCTCGGCGGAGATCAACTGTCCGACGGTTGAGTTGCTGGGCTCGACCAGATCGACGGCCGCGTTCACGGTGACCACCTGGCTCACGCTGCCCACCTGCAGGGCCAGGTCGGCGACCGTGGTCTGATCGACAGTGACGCGAACATTGTCACGAACGAGCGTCGTGAATCCGCTCTGGGCGATGGTGATTTTGTAGAGGCCAGGGTTGAGGGAGACGAACGAATAGAGGCCGGCGGCATCGGAGACGGTGTGCTGGGTGACGCCCGTGGCCTGGCTCAGGAGTGTGACGGCGGCGCCGGGCACTACGGCTCCGGACTGGTCGGTGATCGCGCCATTGATGGCGCCTCGTCCCGCCTGGCCAAAAGCGGTTGAGCTCAATCCGAACAGAATCAGCGAGAGCCCGAGCGAGAGGATCGTTTTCCGATGGAGTTTCATGGCGGCCTCACGTATTTCTTGATTTCAAACGTTTGAATGGTATATGAATTTAGGAACTGACAGCCCACATGTCAAGGGGAAAATGGGGCAGGCCGGGCCGTTCTGCGGTTCTGCCGCCGATCGAGTCTGGCATGATCGTTTTCGTGCTTCGGACATAATGGGAAGCGGCTCAGGGAGGTACGGCATGGGAAAGCGCGCATCGGGTCATGTGACCTTGTCTGACGTTGCGCGCGCCTGCGAGCTTTCCGTTTCGACGGTATCCATTGTGCTGTGCGAAGCGCCGCTTTCCCGTCACGTGGCCGAAGCCACACGCCAGCGCATTCGTGCCATGGCAAGCCGGCTTGGCTACCACCCCGATGTGCACGCGCGCTCTCTGCGCCAGCGTCGAACCCAGACCGTTGGCGTGCTCGCCTATGATCTTTCAGATCCCTTCTGCGTTCCGGTTGTACACGGCATCGAGGATGGCCTGCAGCCCGCGCGCTATTTTTCGCTGCAGGTGAACGCTCAGGCGCAGCGCAAGCTATTCGACCGTTATCTGCGCATGCTGCTCGAACGGCGCGCCGAAGGCGTGATCGTCGTGGCGAGCTGGATCTTCGATGAAGCGGATCTGCTCGCCGATGTGGAGAAGAATCACGTGCCGATTGTGATCGTGGGCCGCGACCTCTCCGCGCGTCGCATCCCCTCGGTGCTGGTGAACAATGAGGAGGGTGGCGCGTTGGCGATGCGCCATCTTCTCAGCCTCGGACACCGGAATATCGCCGTCATCCGCGGTCCGGAGGAACTCTTTGACAGCGAACCGCGCTGGAGGGGTTTTCAAAGGGCCGCCGGCGAGGCCGGTATTCGCCTCGATCCGCGCCTCATTTTTCAGTTGCCCAACCAGGTCGATCCACGTTCCAGCTTCGAGGGCGGCCGGGAGTTCGCGGCGCAAATGCTCGCGTCAGGGCTTGCCTTCACGGCTGTTCTGGCGTTCGACGATCTGACCGCACTGGGCGTCGTGCGCGGCCTCATCGAAGCCGGATTGCGTATTCCTGACGATTGTTCGGTCGTCGGCTTCGACGACATTCTGCCCGCAGCCGTCGCTACTCCGGGCCTGACAACGATTCGCCAGCCGCTGAAGGAGATGGGGCAACTGGCGGCGCAGCGCCTGCTCGAAACGTTGAATCCCGCGGATGGCAAACAGAAACGCCAATCGCGATTGTTGAGGCTCGCTCCGGAACTGATCGTTCGTACCTCAACGGCTCCTCCATGCGAAGTCGGCGGGCAACTGGCGGCAAACTTCGTTGACAAAATGAGCCCGCTGAGATTGAATTCAAACGATTGAAACAGGTGTTTTTGCATGGCCGCAGAAATCGAAGCGACTCGGGCCCGACTTTCAGGCCGCTCCGCACGAAAGAGAAGCCAACGCCCATGAATCGATACTTCTTGTCTACTTTTCTCGCCTCCGCGTTGCTGGTCATCCCGCTGCACGCTGCCGATGTAACGCCGCTCCACGATAGCTGGCGCCTCCAATCTGCCTGCAAGCTCCAGGCTTCCGGCGATGCGATCTCCACTCCAGGCTTTTCCACGGACGGGTGGATCGGTGCATCGGTGCCGACGACTGTTCTGGCCGCGCAGGTGAAAGCGGGCCTGGTTCCCGATCCCTACTTTGCTGACAATCTGCGCAAGATTCCCGGAACGACCTATCCTGTCGGGGAAAACTTTGCCAACCTGCCGATGGCGGCCGACAGTCCTTATCGCTGCGGCTGGTGGTACCGCGATGCGTTCACCGCGCCGAAGGCTGGAGGACAGGGGCGCCGCTTTTGGCTGCATTTCGGGGGCATCAACTACCGAGCGGAAATCTGGCTCAACGGCCACAGAATCGCGGACTCCTCGCAGATTGCGGGCGCCTATCGAACCTACGATCTCGACGTGACCGATACGCTGAAGCCCGGGGGCGCCAACGTTCTTGCTGTCGAGGTGTTCGCCCCGACGGAAAAGGATCTTGGGATCAACTGGGTCGATTGGAATCCCGCTCCTCCGGATAAGGATATGGGTCTGTGGGGAGACGTGAATCTGGTCAGCACCGGAGCGGTCGCATTGCGTTCGCCGCTGGTCATCACGCATCTGCCGGACGAGAGCCTACAGACGGCCGAGCTCACGGTGGAAGCCGAACTCGACAATGCCACGAACAGCGATGTGGAGGGAACGGTTTCGGGCTCAGCAGCAGGAGCGAACTTCGAGCAGCAGGTCCACCTTGCGCCCCATGAACACCGTACCGTGACGTTTACTCCAGAACAGTATCCGCAACTGCGCATCCATAATCCGAAGCTCTGGTGGCCGTGGCAAATGGGCGATCCGCATCTTGAGACGCTGACCATGAGCTTTGGCACGCAGGGCCAGACCACCGACGAGAAGACGATCCAGTTCGGTATCCGCGAGGTCACCTCGGAATACGCGGCCAATGGCGGCGGCCGGCTGTTTCGCATCAACGGCAGGCCCATCCTGATTCGCGGCGGCGGCTGGTCGCAGGATATGCTGCTGCGTACCGATCCGGCACGTCTGCGCGAGCAGTTCCGCATGGTGCGCGATATGAACCTGAACACGCTGCGCCTCGAAGGCAAGCTCGACAACGACGACTTCTTCAATCTTGCCGACCAGCAGGGGATTCTCGTCATGCTCGGCTGGTGCTGCTGCGATCACTGGGAGCGCTGGCAGACGTGGACGCCTGAGGATCTGAGCATAGCCACCGCGTCGCTTCGCTCGCAGATGCTGCGTCTGCGGTACCATGCCAGCCTGCTGGTGTGGCTCAACGGCAGCGATAACCCGCCCCCAGCCAATGTTGAGCAAGCGTACCTGGATGTGGAAGCCGCCACGCACTGGCCCAATCCCATCCTTTCTTCGGCGACGGAAAGGCCTACGACCGTCTCAGGGGAGAGCGGCGTCAAGATGACGGGTCCGTACGACTACGTCGAGCCCAGCTACTGGTACGTCGATCACCATTACGGGGGTGCGTGGGGCTTCAACACGGAGACCAGCCCGGGGCCGGCGATTCCCTCGTTGGCCAGCCGCAAGAAGTTCCTGTCCGATCCCGAAGCCTGGCCTCCCACAGCCGACTGGAGCCTGCACTATGGTGGAGGTGGATTCAAGACGCTGAAGGTTCTCGACGGCGCGATGAACGCCATCTATGCCACACCGACGTCGGCGGCCGACTACGAGCGTATGGCACAGACTATGGCCTATGACTCGGAGCGCGCGATGTTCGAGTCTTACGCGAAGAACAAATACGTTTCGACGGGCGTGATCCAGTGGATGCTGAACAACGCCTGGCCTTCGATGATCTGGCACCTCTACGATTACAATCTCGACGCCGACGCCGGATACTTTGCTGCCAGGAAGGCCTGCGAGCCGCTCCACATCCAGTACTCCTACGATGACCAGTCGATCGTGGTCGTCAACAGCACATATCGTCCCGTATCCGGGTTACACGCGAGCATCGACGTTCACGGGATTCGCTGGAACGAGCTTTACAGCGCGAAAGCCGATGTCAACGTCGCCTCGGACAGTTCCCAGCGCGTCTTCGTTCTGCCGCAGAGCATTAACAACGGCACCGAGCGTATCTTTCTGATCAATCTCACCCTCACGGATTCGAACGGTCACGTCGTCAGCCACAATTTCTACTGGGTGCCCTACACACTGACCAATTTCAACTGGGCCGGGACCGAATACACGACCACGCCGGCGGAGCGGTATCCGGACCTCACCGCGCTGGCGCATCTGCCGCCCGCTACGGTGACGGCGCATGCGGAGATGGTGAACGCGACGCATGGGCGCGAGATCCAGTTGCACCTCGACAACACCTCGTCCGCACTCGCGTTTCAGCTGAGCGTCGCGGTTCGCACGGCGTCCGGCGATCTGGTTGCGCCCATCTTCTGGTCCGACAACTGGATCGAACTCGTGCCAGGGGAGTCGACGACGCTTACAGCGCAGTTGCCGGACAATGCGCCCGCGAACCCGGTGGTCAAAATCGACGGCTGGAATATCCAGTCGGCGACGATCACGCCGGCAGCGGCTTCCGCCTCGCAACACTGAGGGCGAATCCGCAACCGGCGCGTTCAGGGGTGAGGCGTTCGGGAAATACCGCCCGCCTTACCGCCCGCCTGCCGGAACCGCTGCCCGCTCGGCCATGGGGACAAAGCTGCGTTTGCGCTGGCCGGTATAGATCTGCCGCGGGCGCGCGATCTTCTGCTCCGGATCGGAGATCATCTCCTGCCACTGTGCCAGCCAGCCGACGGTGCGGGGAATCGCGAACAGGATGGTGAAAAACTCGGGTCTGAATCCCATGGCCTGATACATCACGCCGGAGTAGAAATCCACATTGGGATACAGTTTGCGCTTGACGAAATAGTCGTCTTCGAGCGCGATTCTTTCCAGTTCGATCGCAATATCGACCTTGGGATTGCGTCCCGTGACTTCGAAGACCTGCTCGGCGGCCCACTTGATGATCTTGGCGCGCGGATCGTAGTTCTTGTAGACGCGATGTCCGAAGCCCATCAGCTTGCCATGGCCTTCTTTGATCTTCTTGATATAGGCAGGGACATTGTCTTTCGAGCCGATCTCGTCCAGCATGCGAAGCACTTCCTCATTCGCTCCTCCATGCAGCGGGCCGGACAAGGCTGCAGCGGCTGCAGCGACTGAAAGATAGGGATCGGTCTGCGAACTCCCCACTGAGCGCATCGCATTGGTACTGCAGTTCTGCTCGTGGTCGGCATGGAGGACGAAGAGGATATCCAGCGCTCGCGCGATCACGGGGTTGGCTGCATACTTCGGTTCCACCATCTTCCACAGCATGTTCATGAAATTTTCCGGATAGCTGAGATCGTTGTCCGGATAGACGTAGGGGAAACCGACGCTGTGCCGGTACGACATCGCCGCGATCGTTGGCATTTTGCCGATCAGCCGCTTGATCTGGAGCAGCCTGCCCGCGGGATCGTGCACCTGGCGCGCATCGGGATAGACGGCCGACAGGGCTGCCACCGTGCTCACCAGCATCGACATGGGATGAGCGTCGTAGCGAAAGCCCTCCATGAACTTGCGGGTCGTCTCATGCAGCATGCTGTGGTGGGTGATCTCCCACACCCAGTCCCTCAGTTCGGTTGCGCTCGGCAGTTCGCCGAAGAGGAGCAGATACGCCACCTCGAGAAAGGTGCAGCGTTCGGCCAGCACTTCGATGGGATAGCCACGATACTCGAGAATGCCGCGATCCCCATCGATGAAGGTGATGCTGCTTCGGCAGGACGCGGTGTTGGTAAAGGCGGGATCGTAGGTCATCAGCCCAAAATCTTCTTCGCTTGTTCTGATCTGCCGCAGGTCCATGGCGCGGACGGTTCCGTCCTCGATGGGCAGTGTGTAGCTGCGGCCGGTGCGATTGTCAGTAATTGCCAGCGTGTCCGATGTCATTCGAGATAGCTCCTCAGCTTCCACAGTATTGGATCGTGAATCCATCGATAGGTCACCTGCCGTGGGCGGCAGCGATTCTCCCGCGGGATACCGCTCCGGCTCATCCATCCATCGTGAATTCCCAGGCACAGCAGAGACCCACGGGTGCGTCGGGAGGACAGTGGAGGCATGTTGTGCGAATCCGCGGGTCGATGGTCGCGGCAAAGGTCTCAAACTCGATCACGCCGACCGCCTTGCAGGGGAAGTCGGGCAGACCCTTTCGCCGCCGGGCATCCTGCACGCGGCAGACATCCATGAAGAAGCGCAAACGGCTGCCATCCGATGACCATTCTATGTGCTGGGAGTTGATGACGGCATACAGGCGCAACTGGAGGGCCTGCGCCAGGGCCGCCAGACCACCGGCTTCTGGAATGCCAAAGGTGTTGATGATGCGCCGAGCTTCTACCGCGGCAAAGCGCTTCCATGAGGCGGCATCGAGATCCATTGCGGTCTCCATGCCAAAGCGTTCCTCGGCGGCCAGGAACCACGAGCCGTCATGAGCCAGCCAGTTTTTCGCGAACATTTCCAGCGCCCGAACCAGATCGGCTCGATCCATGGTATCGAACGGGCCTGAACGCTGCGACATCCCACCCTTGCCACCGCCGTTCCGTCCCCCCTGGCTCAGGTCCTGTGGCGGCAACGAATCCGACATCTGCGCGTCATTCACATCTCACTCCTCGAGACCCCACTCAGAACAAACGCTGGCCGCAGTTGTTTTGTTTCGGGAAGTCGGCGTGTTTTTGACCCGTTCAGGTGACCTTCGGAACGTAGCCAGGTCTGGCCGGAGAGCGAATCAATGGGCGCGCTCGTTGAGCCGAATCATCTTCATCATCTTCAGGTTGATGACAACGAAGCGGACAATCTGCCATGGAAGAAATGTTCGCAGGAAGAGCGTGAACCTGGTCGGTCGCGTTGCATACACGGATGGCCTCATATGCAGGGGCAGGCTCGGGTTGGGTTTTTGCTGTTCGCTCATAATTACTCCGGTATAAAGGTCCATCCCGGTCGTAGCCGGGCCTTGTACAGGAAGAGGTGATGGAGAAGCAGCTTGATCCAGTGCCCGGCCAGCCCGATCTCGCCCATGGTGTAGTTCAGATCGCGTCCATACTCGGGATATCTCTCGTAGTCCGGGACGATGGGGAAGACGGTCATCGCAGCCGCCGAGCCTTGCCGCAATCCGGTTCCGGTGGAAGCGACGCAGGCGGCGCCCATTTCCGACATCGAGGCCGTATGCAGGGGTTTCTTCCCCCCTGCAATCACGTTGCAGACGCTGTGTGCGACTGCCTTGCCGATGGTAGCCGAAGGCATTCCCGTGCGTGGCGGGGTCGCAAAGATAGGGGTGCCGTCCTTCGCAGCCCAGGGCCGCGAAATCGCATGGGGCGGAGCAAATGCGATACCGGCGGCGAAGATGTTGGCGTAAGCGGGGGGCTGATAGACCCGCGGCCAGTCATGTGCGCTCCATCCCTCGTAGGGCTTATTCGTGTAGTCCGCATCAACCCGCATGAACCCGTTCGGGGCAAACATGCGCATGGTGATGTCGGCCCCGCTACGATCCCACGCTTTCAATCCCACGCCTGAGAAGGGCGGCAGCAGCATCGCCATGTCAAAGGTCAGGTCCCGCTCTTCTCCGTCGAGATTCATGTATTCGAGACGGGAGGCTTCGATCTTTCGAACATGCGAGCGAAGAATCCAGTCAATCCCGCGCTCAGCAAAGAGAGAGGCTGTGAAAATGCTTGTGGGTGTGATGTAGCCGCCCTTGCGGATATACGCCCCGCCCATACCAAAGTCGCCGAGCTCATATTCGTTGGACAGATAGACGACTTCGGCGCGGTCGCGAACGCCATGACGCCGCAGCTCGAACTCCAGATTGACAACATACTCGACCGCTGCCCCCTGACAGGTGCAGGTGCCGTGTCCCGTGCCGATGACGAAGCGCCGTCGGGCTCCACGCTTCATCGCTTCGACATGATCCAGGAAAGCGCCGGCCGCGTGCTGGGCGTGGTCCGCTGTGCAGACAGAATAGGTGTGCCCGTCCGGCCCGAGACCTTCGGTCGCTTCGAACTTCAGCTTCGGTCCGGTGGCGTTGATGAGGAAATCGTAGGGCACCATCTCCCGCGCTCCGTGGACGTTGCCCGACGTATATTCGATCTCCACATGGGGGGAATTCAGACTCTCGCTGCCTTCGGGGAACAGGTTCAGGGCCCGCGCGAGTTTGAACTCAATCCCGACCTTCTCATAAACCGGTGCGAGCGGGATGAGGACTTCCTCGGGCTTCATACGGCCCAGGCCTACCCAGATGTTTGAGGGCAGCCAGTTGTAGTCAGGCTTCGGGGAGACGACGGTGATGCTGCACTCTTTGCTCAGCCACTTCCTGAGAAATGCCGCCGCCGTGTGTCCCGAGACTCCCGCTCCCAGCACAACGATCTTTGTCATGGGCGGAACCACCTTCTCCGGACGGGCGAGCGCGATGTGCGGCGCTCACGTCCAGGTCGAAATGTTGGTTCTTCACCTGCCTCCTCGGCGATCGGCAACAGGCCGCATCGGATGAGGTCATCGTGAAGGGTTGCGGCCCTGTGCCCGATTGCCGACCAGCATCCATGCGTAGTGGCCGACATTCGAGGCGGGGCCAACGGTGAAACCCGCAGCCTCCAAAGCTTTCCCGGCATTGGCCGCGCCGATCCGATGCGCCGGCGGTGGTCCGTGATCGGGTTCTACATCGGGTCGCCAGTCAAGGATCGCGACGCGGCCTTCCGGCCTCAGCAAGCGCCGCACTTCTGCGAGGACCGCATCGTGGTCATCGAATTCGTGCCACACATTAGCCAGGAAGACTACGTCGCAGGAACGGTCTGCAAGGCCAGTCGCCGAGGCTTCGCCTTTTGCGGACTGCACGTTGTGTACTTCTGCCTGCTCGAGTCGCGCGCGAAGCCGGTCCAGCATTTCTGGGGAGACGTCGACGGCGAGGACGGAGCCCCGCCGGCCAACCCGCGCCGCCATGGGCAAGGTGAAGTAACCGGTGCCGGCTCCAATATCCGCCACCACATCGCCTTCGCGGAGCTGCAGGCGGTCGATCACCTCATCGGCGGGGAGGAACTTCTGCCGCTCCGGGCTGTCGAGCCGGTCAGCCAGGGACGGATTGAATCGGCGCTCGTGCATGCTCAAACCTCAGAGGAGAGAGATTCCGACAGCGGCCTGGCCGACGGAGAGGGCAGCGGGTCGAGATCAGCCATGCAGTTTCCTGAAGCAAAGGAACCAGTCCACGCAGCGCATCGAGGGGTCCCTGGACTCGACACGTTCTTTCGCTGCACCGCAGGAGCCCGGCGGGGGAACAATCACTTCTTCTCCCGGCTGCCAATCCGCAGGCGTTGCGACCCCATGTTTGTCGGATGTCTGCATCGCCACGAGGAGTCTTTTGATCTCGTGAAAATTCCTGCCGTTGCTCAGAGGATAGTAGAGCAGGGCGCGCACTTTGCTGTCCGGGTCGATGAAGAATACGGCCCGGACCGCCTGGGTGGTGCTGGCTGCAGGCTGCAGCATTCCGTAAGCCCGCGCTACCTCCATGGTCAGATCGGAGACGACCGGGAACATCACTTCGACATCCTTGAAATTGCGGAACTGCACCTTCTCGCGAATCGTGCGCAGCCACGCAATATGGCTGAATGTGCTGTCGATCGACAGCCCCAGCAGTTCGCAGTTCAGCTGGCGAAACTCCTCCTGCATGGAGGCGAAGGTCATGAACTCCGTCGTGCACACCGGTGTGAAATCCGCCGGATGACTGAAGAAGATCACCCACTTGCCTTTGTAATCGTCCGGGAAATGGATTTTCCCCTGGGTCGAATCCGCTTCGAATGGCGGGGCCATTTCCCCGATGCGCGGCAGATGATGCACCGTGTCTGACATATTGAAGGAAGCTCCTTTCATCGAGTGCCTGATTCCTGCGCCGAGCGCCGAACGCGAATCGCAATGTCGTAAAGCTGGGCGGCCCTGTAGGCTCGGCCGCTGTGCTTCGGGATCGGAAAAACACAATACTCTGCCGACGCTCACAGCGCTGTGACTGCGCTCACGCTTAACGAACGCTAATGAAACACCGGCTTTGTCATACGAAACGCGCGCAGGGGCCGACCCGTTACAAAAATAATGCGACTTCCTGCCGTAGCCGTTGGAGGAGCCCGGAACGAAGAAAGAGAACTGAATCCTGAATCCTGAGCATCATTCCGGCATCCATACAGCGTTGCGCCGCTGTTCTCGCCGGGCGACAGGCAACAGTCGGAATCTTCCACCGGGATTTATCCGTATGGCTTTCTCGCGTTATCTCGCTCTCCTGGCCACTTCTTTTGTTCTTGCTTCTCCATCCTTCGCACAGCTCGGTACGGAATCCGGACTGCAGCCGGGAAATATCAGCGGTACGGTTACCGATGCGCAGGACGATGTCATTCCCGGCGCGACAGTCGAACTGGACGGTCCGGTTCCCGCTGCACCGCGCACAGCTACGTCCACAGAAACGGGAGGTTTCGCCTTCAGCGATGTGACGCCGGGCGGACCTTATCGCATCAGCGTGCACGCCGATGGTTACGCTGCGTGGAATTCCCAGGATGTCGAGGTACAACCGGGGCAGTTTGTCATGCTCTCCGGTGTTCACCTCACTCTTTCCGGCGGCGTGACATCCGTTACGGTTTACGCTTCGTCGACCCAGCTTGCGACCGAGCAGGTGAATCTCGAAGAGAAGCAGCGGGTTCTCGGTGTGGTGCCGAACTTTTATGTTGTCTACGATCCTCACCCAGCCCCGATGACCACGAAGCTCAAGTTTCGGCTTGCACTGCGAGCGGGCACCGATCCGGCCACGATCGCGGGCGCAGCTCTGCTTGCCGGAATGGATCAGGCGGGGGACACGCCGGACTATCAGCAGGGCGCTGCGGGTTTCGGTCAGCGCTTCGGAGCCAACTACACGACCGGGCTGACGGACATCATGATCGGAGGCGCGATCCTGCCCTCGCTGCTGCATCAGGACCCGCGCTATTACTATCAGGGCACGGGCAGCACGCGGTCGCGCATCTTCCACGCGCTTTCCGCTCCGTTCATTTGCAAGGGAGACAATGGCCGACTGGAGCCAAACTACTCGAGCCTTGGGGGCGATGTAGCGGCGGGGGCTCTTGCGAACGCCTACTATCCATCAACGAACCGCGGCGCTTCGCCGGTCTTTCAGAGCGCGCTGATCACGACAGGTGGGCGGATGGCCAACGCTCTGATTCAGGAGTTTGTGCTGCGCGGCATCACCTCGGGTGCACGCAACCGGCACGATTGATCCGGTTCTCGGACGCGGATGGAGCGGCGCCGTTCTGCAAGGGGAAGACGAGAGTGAGCCTGGATGATTGGAATCGACGGCCCGTAGCAGCAGGATGCGGTTCCTGGACCGGCTTTCGCCAATCCAGGAGCCTTTGCGGTCGCCGTTGTGGTTATGAGTTCGGGTTGATCTGGCCCGACAGGTTCAACTGGATTTTGACGTCCTTTGCCATCTTCAGCATAAAGATGCTGGGGTCCTTTACGCCCCAGTGGACGTAGGGGATGTCAAAGCTTCCGGTAGCGGTACAGTGACTGCCGTCGATCTGGACCGTCATTGGCACTGTGATCTCATGCGGCTGCCCCAACAACGTGAACGTCCCCTTCACCTGGATCTGCGAGGAGCCGGACTCCGCGATCTGGCCGGTGAATGATGCCGGTTCGAAGGTCACATCGGGATAGGTCGAGACCTTCAGCTGATCTTTCTTCATTTTGTTATCGCGGCTCGTGCTGCCGCTGCTGCCGGTCGCCGAAGCCACGACGATCTTTCCGCTCATTTTGTCCGTCGTGCGATCGAAGGAGATGTCTCCGGACGTCACGTGGAACGTACCGTTCACCTTGTCTACTCCGGCCAGCGAGAATTGCACCGCACTCTGCGCCGGATCGAGCACATAGTGGCTTTCTCCCTGTGCTGCCAGCGGCAAACATGCACAGGCGAGCAGCATTGCGATGCGAACAGCGAGATGCGTCTGCCACGTCTTCCCGAACACGCGGCTTTTCGAGGAGTTCGCGGTCCGAATCTCCGTGTGTTTCGTGGGCCTTTGCAAAATCAAATCCGGTTTCCTCCAACTTCAGTAGTTCAGGCTTTTCTGGGTATCCAACACTAATCTGACATGCGCGACGTCGCGAGGTCATCGCCGCGTCAGGCACATGAAGAAATCATCATTCCGAATTCATTGCCTTTCCCGATTCCAAACCTCACTGTTTCGCGTCGAATGGGTATCCGAGATGAACGCATCTGAGGCGCGAAGCACGCCGAGAACTGACTTCAAATATGTCATGTTTGCGTAAAGCTTCCAACAGCCGGCAGCACATTCTGCGCGAAGCTGCGGCCTGGCACGGTCCCACGACGGATGAGGGCGTTGCGGCCGATGGTGCAAATCTCGATCGCGTGTACTGCGCGGCATGCCACAACTCCACGGGTTACATCCGAACTCGCTGGGGAGCGGGCCTACGGCATCAGCCGCCGCTGCTGAATTCCACCACGCGGAAAAACCTCGTCACCGACCCAACTCCCGGCGCGCACGACCCATCTCGCACGCATCATCAAATTCGGCTGCCCGGACACCGATATGCCCGGTCACGAATATATGCCGGACGTGCAGGTGGCCGCACTCTCGAAATACCTCGAGAGCCGTGAGGCCCAGTAACCGTGCGCCGATCTCAGCCGGCCAGCGGCGTGCCGGACCGAACCATGCGCATATCGGCAAAAGAATAGAAGGCGATCAGCACATAGGCCAGGGCGGGGACGATGTAAGCAATCGCCAGTCCTCCGAAACGATCCGACAGGAGGCCCATCATCAGGGTCAGGACCGCTCCGCCGCTGATGGCCATGACGATGAGTGAGCCGCCCAGCTTCGCCGTTTCACCCAGGCCGCGAATCCCCTGGGCAAAGATAGTTGGGTACATCAGCGACATGAAGAAGCTGGTGAGCAGTAACGCGAGCATGCCGGTCCACCCGGGAAACAGTACTCCAAGCGCTACCAGCGCGGTGTTGATGACCGCGTAGATCGCCATTAGCCGGCTCGGCTGCACAAAGCGCATCAGCCAGGCGGAGAAGAACCTTCCCGCGCCGAAGAGCACCAGGCTCCCAGTGAGGAAATAGCCCGCCGTTTTTTCCGGTTCACCGGTGTAAGCAAGGATGTAGGGGATCAGATAGCTCCAGGTGCCTACCTGCGCTCCGACATAAGCGAACTGCGCCACGACGGCCATCACGAAATGCGGCCGGCGCAGCAGGTCGGCGGCGCGATGCGAACCGGGTGCGCGATCCTCTTCTGCCGCGAGCGAAGCAGGGAAGCGCGTCGATGCGATCAGCACCATCATCGTCAGCGTGACTGCTGCCAGCACCAGATAAGGCGCGATGACCCGCAGTGTCTCCGAATGCAGATACGCCTGATATGCGTGGCGAGCCTGTAATGCGGCGACCTGTTCCGGCTTTAACTCCACACCCGAGAAGATGAAGATGGTCCCGATCAGCACGCCTGTGATCGATCCGAGCGGGTTGAAGGCCTGTGCAAGATTCAGCCGTCGTGCCGCGGTCCGAGAATCGCCCAGCTGCGCAATAAACGGGTTTGACGCGGTTTCCAGGAACGACAGGCCGCTGGCGATGATAAAGAGCGCGACGAGGAAAAATGAGTAGCGTCCCACCTCTGCGGCAGGCCAAAAGAGAAGCGAGCCCAGGCTGAAAAGAAACAGTCCGATGACGAAGCCGGACTTGTAGCCCAGCCTGCGCATAACCAGCGCGGCCGGCATGGCCAGCACGAAATAGCCCAGGTAAAACGCAAACTGCACCAGCCCGGCCTGAAGTCGGTTGATCACGAACGACTTCATGAATTGGCGGATGAGAACGTCGTTCAGGTTATTGGGAATCGCCCAAAGAAAGAACAGCGTGGTTACAAGCGCAAAAATCAGCTTGTATCCCTGCGGCACCAGAGGAAGATTCCTGTCGGCCGGGTGTGCGGTGCTGGCGATGGGAAGGGAAGAGTGTGTCATCGGTCGGTCCGGGCCGGCGTCTCCTCGTCAAGCGTGATCATGATTTTTGTGAACCGTGCTGGATCTTCGCTCCAGGAGCGCAATAGCTCGGGCGTGCGATCCATCGGAGCTACCTTACTGATCGCATCGCCAACAGGGAAGCGATGCTGCTCCAGCATGGTAATTACCTGGCGGAAGTCCTCCGGCAAGGCATTGCGCGCGCCCAGAATGGTGAGCTCCTTCTGCACGAACAGCCGCGTCTCATAAGTTACCGGTTCCTTGGCGTACCCGATGTAAACAACGCGTCCGCTGAAAGCCACCAGCTCGACCGCAGCGCGAAATGTCTCGGGCAGTCCCACGGCCTCGATCACAACGTCGGGCCCGTCACCGCCGGTCAGTTCCGCCAGCGCTGCTTTTACGTCCTGTCGCTTTGTATGGATGACATGCTTTGCGCCTGCGCGCCGTGCGACTTCCAGCTTGGCGTCGTCGACGTCCATTGCCACTGTTGTTGCGCCGCGGAAGGCTGCCGCAGCCACGGCTCCCAGGCCGACCCCGCCGCATCCAAAGATGGCGACAACGTCTTTCTCCGTCACCTGGGCGCGTGCGACCGCATGACAGCCCACGGTGAGGGGCTCGACCAGGCACAGCTCATCGAGGCCGAGGTCCGCCACGAACAGCTTGTCTACCGGAACCGACAGGTATTCGACCAATGCACCATCGCGCTGGACACCCAGGGTCTCATTGTTTCGGCACGCATTCGGCCGCCCCCTGCGGCAGGCGGGGCACTGACCGCAGTTTTTGTAGGGTGAAAGGGTGACATTCCTGCCCACGCTCAGCGTCTCGGGATGATCGTCTCCCATCTCCACGATGGTCGCGGCAATCTCATGGCCGGGAATCCGCGGGAACGAGATCAGTGGATTTCGGCCCCGCCAGGAATTCAGATCGGTGCCGCACAGCCCGACGCGCCGCACGCGCAGCAGGGCTTCGCCCGGCCCGCGCGTGGGATCGGCAACACTCTCCACTCGAACGTCCCCGGGCGCATGCATCACGACTGCTTTCACGGCAGGTTTCCTCTCGTAGCAGGCTTCAGTTTTCGCTGTACCGCGATACGCCTGCCCTTCGCGGTATGCGGCACACGGTCCAATGTGTTTGTAACGGCCATTTTATCCAGAGTACCCGCTGTCCAGCACTCGCTCGTCCCGGCTCACGGTATGCTGGTCGAGTCCGCCCGCGAGGCGTTCTCCACGATGCAGCGTCGATGGTATTTCGTTGGGCTGGTCACCGCCGCCGTCGCTATCAGCTACTTTGACCGCCAGACGCTACCCGTTGCCATCGCCGCCATCCAGCGGTCGATCCCGCTCTCGAATGAGCAATTCTCCTGGCTGCAGACCGGCTTCCTGCTGACCTACGCGGCCATGTACGTCCTCGGCGGCCGGCTGCTGGACATCCTCGGGACCCGGCGCGGCTTTCTGCTCATCATGGTGTGGTGGTCGCTGGCCTGCATGCTGCATTCGGCTGCGACGGGCTTCACCCTGCTGCTCCTCGCGCGCATCCTCCTCGGCGCCGGTGAGGGCGGGGGATTTCCCGCTGCCACCCGCGTTGTCGCCGAGTGGATGGCTCCCGCCGAACGCTCCACAGCCATGGGGATCATGAATGCTGGAACCGCGGTGGGTTCGGTGCTGGCTCCGCCTCTCATCGGACTCGTGCTGATCCACAGCAACTGGCGCTTCGTCTTCTTCTACGCAGGCGCCTCCGGACTCGTCTGGGTCGCACTTTGGGCAGCGACTTACGCCCGTCGGTCGGTGCCTCGACCGAACCAGCCCGCCCAAGCGAAGATCCTCGCGCTGCCCTGGACCCACGTCCTCCGCCTGCGCAATGTCCAGGCTTTCGTCTTCGCAAAATTCATGAGCGATTCCGCCTGGTACTTCCTTCTTTTCTGGCTCCCCAAATACCTCTATGACGCGCGCGGCTTCGACATCAAAAGCGTCAGCTCCTATGCGTGGATCCCCTACGCCGCCTCCGGGATCGGCAGCTTCCTCGGGGGATGGTTCTCTTCCATGCTGATGCGCCGCGGCTCTTCGCTCGACTTCGCCCGCAAATTCGCCCTTGGCTGCTGTGCTGCGGCGATGCCGGCCGTCATGCTGGTCACCTTCACGCCAGTGAACCTGGCCCTCGCCCTGTTCAGCATCGCGTTTTTCGCGCAGCAGGCCTGGTCCGGCCTCATTATGACCCTCCCTGCCGACGTCTTCCCCCTGCGCCTCGTCGGTACCATTGCCGGCCTCATCGGTTTCGGCGGAGCCATCGGCGGCGCCGTCTTCGGGCTGGTCGCCGGCTTTCTTCTCGATCACGGATTCACGTACCGCATCCTGTTCTTTTTCGTAGGCGCTTTTCACCTCATCGGCTTTGCCGCGATACTGCTCTTTGCCGGTGTGATTCAACCGATGCCTCTATCAGCTTCCAAGGAGCCAGAACCCGCAGTATGAAGATCACCGAAGTCCGTACGCGCGTCATTCAGTGGGAAGGGAAGACTGTTCCTCTGCCGCCGCATTTCTGCACCAACCCCATGGATCTTGTGGCCTTTCGTGAGGCCTCCATGGGCAACTTCGCCTTCCACAACTGGCTTCTCGTCGAGATATTCACCAGCAACGGGCTGGTCGGCCTTGGCAACGCGGCGCTCTCGCCGATGGTTACGAAGCAGCTTGTTGACATCTACCTTAAGCCGCTGCTGGTCGGCGCCGATCCGTGGGACGTTGAATACCTCTGGCAGCAGATGTATCGGCGTACGATGGCCTTCGGTCGCAAAGGCGTGGCGATGACGGCCATCTCCGCCGTCGACATTGCTCTCTGGGATCTGCTCGGCAAAGACGCGAAGCAGCCCGTCTTCCGTCTCCTCGGCGGACGTACCAAGGAGAAGATCCCCGTCTACGCCAGCCGCCTCTATGCCATGCCCATCCCGGAGCTGCGCGCCGAGGCGCAGAAATATAAGGATGCGGGCTACACCATGATGAAGCTCCGCTTCGGCTGGGGCCCCGTCGACGGCGCGGCCGGCATGCAGAAGAACGTCGAGCTCGTCCGCAACGTCCGCGAAGTCATCGGCGACGGCATCGATCTCATGGCCGACGCTTACATGGGCTGGACCCTCGATTACGCCAAACGCATGCTGCCGCTGCTGGAGCCCTATCACCTTCGCTGGCTGGAAGAAGCCGTCATCCCCGACGACACGCGTGGCTATAAAGAATTGAAGAGCTACGGCCGCGTCCCCATCGCCGGCGGCGAGCACGAGTTCACCATCTTCGGCTTCCGCGAGCTTCTCGAGTCGAATGCCCTCGACTACATCCAGTTCGACACTAACCGTGTCGGCGGCATTAGTCAGGCCCGCAAAATCTCCGCGTTGGCCGAATCCTTCCAGGTTCCCGTTGTCCCGCATGCCGGCCAGATGCACAACTACCATGTCGTCATGGCCAACCTGAATTCGCCCATCGCGGAATTCTTCCCCAAAGTCGATGTCGAAGTCGGCAACGAGCTCTTCTGGTACATCTTCGATGGCGAGCCCGTGCCTGACCGCGGCCACATCAACCTCGACGATCATCTCCCTGGCCTCGGTCTCACCGTCAACGAAGAATCCCTGAAGCAGTTCCGCATTATCGAGCAGGAGGGCGCCTGATGCGGCTTGTCCAGCTCATCCACAACGGCCAGCGCCACATCGCTCTCGTCGACGAGCCCAACCTGGTCCTGCTCAACGACGCCAGCTCCCTCTATGATCTCGCGCAGCGCGCCATCGACGCCGGCGGATCCCTCACCGCATCCGTGGAAGCGCTGCGCTCCACCGAGCGTCTCGTCTACGACGATGTCTACGCCGGCGGTTCCGACTGGAAACTCCTCGCGCCCATCGATGTTCCCGGGGATCCGCATAAGGTGCTCGTCTCCGGAACGGGCCTCACCCACCTCGGCAGCGCGCGCGACCGTCAGGCCATGCACGCAACACCGCAGGACGAGGCGGCCATGACCGACAGCATGCGCATCTTCGAGTGGGGGCGTCAGAAAGGTCGCCCCGCACCGGGCGAAATCGGCATCGCTCCGGAGTGGTTCTACAAAGGCGATGGTTTTGCGATTCAGCCACCGTTTGCGCCGCTCCATGTTCCCGCTTTTGCCGAAGATGGGGGAGAGGAGGGCGAGATCGCCGTCATCTATATCGTTGCCAGCGACGGCACGCCCCACCGCGTCGGAATGGCCAACGGCAACGAGTTTTCTGACCACGTCTTCGAGCGCCGCAACTACCTGAATCTCGCCGGATCGAAACTCCGTACATGCAGTCTCGGCCCCGAACTTGTCATCGCGCCGGCCTTCAGCGACGTCCCCGGCACGGTGACGGTCACCCGCAACCACCAGACACTCTGGCACAAGAAAATCCGCACCGGTGAAGACAACATGTGCCATAGCCTTGCCAATATCGAGCATCATCATTTCAAGTTTCCAGGCAATCGGCAGCCCGGTATGTTGCACGTCCATTACCTCGGCGCCGATTCTCTTTCTTTCGGCGAAGGTATTCGCCTTCGAGATGGCGACACGATGGAAGTTTCCTTCGAGGGATTCGGCCGGCCTCTGCGCAACACGGTCGCTGTCGAAACCGCCGAACCTCAACTCGTCACTGTCCGCTCATTGAGCTAAACGGAGATCAAGATGGAGAAAACGAAAGTAGCGCTGCTGGGCCTCGGAACCATGGGCAGCGGCATGGCGAAGAACCTGCTCAAAGCCGGATTTCCCCTGACCGTCTATAACCGCACGCCCGAGAAAGCGGAAGCCCTCCGCGCCGCAGGAGCGAGCGTCGCCGCAACGCCCGCCGACGCAGCACAAGGCGCCGCGATCGTCCTCGGCATGCTCTCCGACGACGCCGCCTCCCGAACCGCATGGCTCGGGGAGCACGGTGCTCTGGCCGCGATGCAACCGGATGCCATCGCCATCGAGTGCAGCACTCTCAGTCCGGTCTGGATTGCCGAACTTAACCGCCGCGCCTCGGCGCGCAACATCCGTCTCATCGACGCACCGGTGACCGGCAGCCGCGCACAGGCGGAAGGCGGCCAGCTCAACTTTCTCGCCGGCGGCGATCCGGGCGCCATCGAAGAAGCCCGTCCTGTCCTCGAAGCGATGAGCAGGAAAGTCTACGCGCTCGGTCCCACAGGCAGCGGCGCGCAGCTCAAGCTGATCAACAACTTTCTTTCCGGGGTGCAGGTTGCTTCCTTCGCCGAAGCGCTTGCGTGGATCGAGCGTACCGCCCTCAATCGGGAGGTTGCCATTGACTTTCTTAAATCCGGCGCGCCGGGCAGCCCCATCTTCGCCACGATGGGCGAGCGCATGACGCGGCGTACCTACGAGGTCAACTTCCTGCTCCGCCTGATGGACAAGGACCTCCGCTACGCTCAGGCTGCTGCCGCTGCCTTCGGTCTTCAACTCTCCACCGCAGCTGCTGCAGAAAGTCTCTTCAACCAGGCCCGGAACGAAGGCCACGGCGAACAGGATATGTCCGCCGTGGTGGAGGTCCTGCGCAACCGTATGGCCTAGAAGTGCAGACTGATCTGCCCCGTCACCGTTCGCGGTGTCACATAGTGCGTTCCGCTGAACGTCGAGAGAAAGTTATACAGCGCGTACTTGTTGGTCACGTTGACTGCTGTGATCTGTGCCCCCCACTTGAAGCGGTCGCCGTGGAACAGGTCGTCGCTTCCGAGGGCCATATCGATCAGGCTGCGCGGCGCAATGCGGGGTGGATTGCGGTCGTTGTTTCCGGTGCCTGGTGCCGGGATCGTGACCAGAGTTGAAGCAAATTGGGAGGCGAGGCACGCCGCGGGCAAAGGATGCCCGGGTGTGGCCCGCTGACCGTTGCAGCTGAAACCTGCTTCGAATTCTTCATCCGCATCCAGTCCGTTCAGGTCCACGGCCGGCTGCCCATTCAGCAGGATCGAGGTCGACCCGCAGGCGCTGTTCGGGTCGTTCGACAGCGGGTTATAGCACGGAGTGGCGCCCGCCACTTCGCCGGAATCGAAGCGCCAGTTCACGCTATACCAGGGGGCGTGCTTGCCGGGAATCTGGTACTGCAGGTGTGCGGTCTGGTTAAACCGCTCATCATGATCGATGCGGAAGGGCAGTCCCGTCTGTCCTACGGTCGCGCCGGCACCGCCGACCTGCGGCGGGAAGAAGCGCGCCGCCACCGACGACATCACCACGTATGCGCTCAGGCCGTGCACCGGGATCAGATTGGCGCGCAGTGCAAATCCGGGGATTTTCGAGTTGTGCCACTCGATGGGAAACGTGATGGGTGTATTGCCCAACACGCTGAAGTCGTAGGCGTTGTTAGTGTACTTCCAGATGTATTCGCCGCTCACCACAAAATGCCGGCCTGCTACCTGCTGGAAACCCGCGTGATATTCGTTTCGATAGCCCGGCGACAGCGCGCCCGAGTTGCCTGCCTGGCATCCCAGCAGGGGATTCACCACCGCATCCAGACAACCGCGGCTGGACAAGACGAGGTTCTCGTTGAACGGTGTCTCCAGGGTTCGCGCGTAGGAGGCTCGCAGCACAGTGTTGGTCTTCGCGACCTTATAGGACGCACCCAGACGTGGCTCCGCCTGGGTTGCATTGGACAATCCGTTATAGATATCACCGCGAATGCCCACGTTGAACTGCCAGTTGCCCAGCGTCAGCTGATCCTCCGCGTAAAGCGCGAGTTCCTTCACGTCGGTGTGTCCGAGGAAATTGTAGTAATTCCCGCCCCGCGTCAGATCGTAGGGAATCAGCGTCGTGCAGGGAGCACCCGCCGGCACATTGCCGGCCATGCACCCGAGGGAATTCAGGTACCCCGGATCGATGATTCCCAGCGCGTCACTCTCGCGCAGCAGCGTTTGCTCGTACATCGCTCCGAACTTCATGCTGCTGGGACCCTTCACATACGTCAGGTCGGTGCGCGCGCCAAGGTTCGCCAGGCTGCGGTCCTGCCCGATGCTTTGCTGCTGCACCGGGCCCAGATCGGCCAGCGGATCGCTGCTCGGATAGTAGTGATAGTTGTCCTTCCGGAAATACGTCACGAAATTCCACACCGAAGACTGCGACAGCACGCGCGTGTAGCTCGGCGAGAGATTGATCGTGCCGATCTTCGACCGCTGGTCCGTCTGTCCTGAGACGGCAGCGCCTGCCAGATTCACTCCGCCCGGGTTCAGGTTGTCGTAGGTGTTCGGGGTCTGAAACCATGATCGCGAATAGTTCGTATTCAGGTGCAGTGAATTGGCCGGATCGATCTGGTAGTCGATGCGATCGAAGACATTCTCTTCGTTGCCTTTGTCATGAAAGACCACGAACTCGGGCGCGTCCAGAAAACGCCCCGTGTCCGTACCGTCCACCGAAATAAAGTTTCCCCAGTTCTGCTTTCCGTAGCCCAGGTCGAAGCCGCCAGCACTGGTTCCAAACGTTCCGTACGAGTAGTTCACCTGTCCGGTGGGCTTCAATTCGCCCTGCCCCGACCGGGTCGTCACCTGAATCACCAGGCTGGTTTTGTCGCCGTACTCCGCCGGAGGCGCTCCCTCGATCACGCGCATCGACTGCACTGCTGTCTCCGGCAGCTGGTTCGAAAATGCTTTGCTTTGCTGATCCGTGATCGGCTGTCCATCTACCGAAAACGAATTCTCCGCGTGATCCCCCAGCCCGTGGAACATCCCGTTTGAGTCGGCCGTCACGCCGGGCGATGAGAGCGTGACCAGCGAACTCAGCCCCGAGGAGACGCTCTCCAGCGGGATCTGCGCAAAGGCTTTGCGGTCGATCTGGGTATCCATCGTCGGTGCGCTGTTCACCAGATCTTCGCTTGTCACCTGCACCGTCGTGGCTGCCGTCCCCAGCGTCATCGTCACCGGCACGTTCACCGGAGACATTGTGCGGACGTCCACATCTCGAATGATGGTCCCGAAGCCCTCCATGTTCACCGTCATGTGATACGAGTTGTAAGGCACATTAGCGAACTGGAAGTGCCCGGCGTCATCCGTGCTGACCGTCCGTTCATACTGGCTCACCGGGTTCAGGATCGTCACCTTCGCGCCGGGTAAAACCGCGCCGGTTGGATCGGTTACTGTTCCCGTGATTGTTCCCGATGTTGTCCCGGTCTGCGCAGCAGCTGGGAGAGAAAAGAGTACCCCCATCAGCAGCAGCAATGGAAAAATAGCGGCGCGCCGCAGCGGCGTAGGCATGCACGACCCCCTTCAGCGTTGTGAATCCTCGAGTCCCGAATTGTGGTGGGAAAGCTACGCGAGAACTGCGATGCCTGAGGGGGGAGGACGGCTGACCAGCCGGAAAAACACGGCTCTTCGCGGCGGAGCCTCGGTTTCGCTCATCATGAGCGTGGCCACGGCTCGGCTGCTGAAGCCCAGCGTGATTGCAGGAGCCGTGTGCGCCAGCTGATGGGCGGCTACGCATAACGCACAGTCGCGATCGGCCGTACCCGACGCATGGAAGTGCGCTGCCTGCGCCATCCCGCTCACCAGCACGAGGCCGATGCAGAGGATACCGAGCGCAGAAACCCAGTTCAGGCGGATTCTGGAGAAATCCGAACGCATGCTGCTGATTCGACGATAACCGACTTCATGGGAAAGCACCAAACGTCCGTTTGGCGAATATCGTCTTTGCCGGAGGCGGTCGCGAGATGAGGTCGATCAAAAATGCCGAGCTACGGTCGTGTGAACTTCGTGTCGCCCGCGGGCCATTTTTCTTGTGCGCGCGATTCGGCGACAGCCTCCACGTTCACCGGCGTTTGCTAAAAGGTTTCGGCGCACGCCTGCCGCCCTTGACACATCCCATCCACCCGGTAAGCTAAGAGATTCCCGACCGGCGCCCCGTCGCCGGCGGTTTTCTGGGGGCGCTGCTCTTGAAGGTTCGGGTCTTCTATCACGATAAGTGTTTCGATGGGGCCTGCTCGGCCTCGCTCTTCAGTCGTTTCCATCAGGAACGCGTCTACCCGGACTCTGCCTATGAGTTCTGTGGGCTCGTCCATCGCGCCGGCGCCCTGTTCAACGAAGCCGATTTCATCGGCGACGAGAACGCTATCGTCGACTTCAAATACTCCCCATCGCCCAAAATCACGTGGTGGTTCGATCACCACCTCTCCGCCTTTCTCACCCCCGAGGATCAGCAGGACTACCAACGAGGAATGGCCGACGGACGCTACCTGGGCCATCGGTTCTTCGATCCGGAATACGTCTCGTGCACCAGCTTCCTCGCTCATATTGCGTCGACCCGGTTCGGCTTCGATACAAGGCCGGTCGCCGAGCTCGTTCGATGGGCGGACATCGTGGATGGCGCTCTCTATGAGAGCCCCCAGCTTGCGGTCGAAATGCCCGAGCCGGCCATGAAGCTCACCCTCATCATCGAGTCGACGCAGGATCCTGCTTTCATCCCGCGCCTGATTCCCACCCTCACGCGCATGCCGCTCCAGCAGGTTCTGGATCAGCCCTGGGTCGCCTCGCTCCTGCCGCCGCTACTCGATCGCCACCAGCGCTCCATCGATCTGATCCGCTCGCGCGCCGAGTCGAAGGGCGGGACCATCTACTTCGACATCACCGACCATCCCCTCGAGGGACACAACAAGTTCATCCCGTATTACCTTCATCCTGAAGCGACTTACTCGGTCGGACTTTCGAAGTCCAGCTTCCGGACGAAGGTGGCAGTCGGCTCCAATCCCTGGACCAAAACGCCGCCCGACCAGATGGTCAACCTCGCCACGATCTGCGAGCGTTACGGCGGAGGAGGCCATGCGCGGGTTGGCGCTATCTCCTTCCCGCCCGACCGCGAAGACGATGCCCGCAAAGCGGCTGCCGAAATCGTTGCGGAACTCCGTGCCAGCGAGAGGAACCGATAGTTCTGTTGGTGGGCTGAGGCCCCTGGGTTTCCGTCCTTTCTGGCTGAAACATCGGCTCGGCTGGTCTGACACCTCAGTAGTCACAACCGGCATCATCCGGTGCAACACCCTGCGACATCGCCGCGATGAGGGGAAGAGCGCCAGGGACGGTGCCAATGGGCGGCTTGGCTCCTTCGCCGGGTGAGAATACGGGGTGTGCCGTGCTCCGTGCTCCATCCGAAGGGAATGCAATATAAGGCTAAGGCATTCTGCAGCTTGGCTCTATTTATGCAACAGGGGCATTAGCAGGGGGAGTAGGTTGTCCGCGAGTAACTGTGCCCCTTTGGCGGTGGGATGGATACCATCGTCCTGGATCGCGCCGGGTACCGAATAAATATTGGCGTAGAGCATGGGCAGCAGAGGCACGCGATACTTCGCAGCGATGAGCCGGTAGGTTTCATCAAAAGGCTTGATGTAGTCAGGGCCGTAGTTGGGCGGCAGGGTGATGCCGGCGAGGAGGACTTTGCTGCCGGAGCGGCGCAGGGTGGCGACGATGGTGTCGAGGTTGCGGCGCGTATCCGCGATGGGGATGCCACGGAGTCCGTCGTTGCCGCCGAATTCGACGATGACAATGGCGGGGTGGACACGGAGGACGTCCGGGAGGCGGTCGACGCCATCTTTGCTGGTATTGCCACTGATGCCGGAGTTCACGACCTTGTAGTGAAAGCCGCGGCGGTCGAGGTCGGCCTGGAGGGCATCGGGATACGCGTGCCCGGGGGGAACGCCATAGCCGGCGGTGATGCTGTCGCCGAAGCAGGCAATCACGGGAACGGAACGAGTGGGCGCGGCGTATGTCCTGAACGGGGCAAGCAGCGCGACCAGCAGCATGAGACAGAGACGCATGTGAGTTCCATTATCAACAAAAGACAGGCGGTCATCGGAAGGTGGGAGAGTCGTGGACTGTCCGTGACATTATAGTAAGTATGCTACATAGCATTACAATGAGGGTGAGGGCAGGGGAGAGCGGATGATCGAGGTGAAGGCGTTGAAGAAGTCCATCCGAAACGGGGCGCGGGTGGTGGAGATTCTGCGGGGCATCGACCTGACGATTCCGAAGGGGCAGTTTGCCGCGATCATGGGCGCGAGCGGCAGCGGAAAGAGCACGCTGCTGGGTTTGTTGGCCGGGCTGGATTCGCCTTCATCGGGAGAGGTGATTCTGGACGGGGTAGCGATCAGCCAACTGGAAGAAGACAAACTGGCCGAGGTGCGCGGACAGCGCATCGGGTTCGTGTTCCAGTCATATCAACTGATTCCGACACTGACCGCACTGGAGAACGTGATGCTGCCGTACGAGCTGAATGCGCGGGGCGATGCGCGCAAGAAGGCGGAGCCGCTGCTGGAGGCGGTGGGGCTGAAGGATCGGCTGCATCATTATCCGGTGCAGTTGTCTGGCGGGGAGCAGCAGCGTGTGGCTCTGGCGCGCGCGTTTGTGCTGGATCCGCCGATTGTGCTGGCCGATGAGCCGACGGGGAATCTGGACTCGGCGAACGGGCAGCATGTACTGGAACTGCTGGGGGCGCGGCAAAGGGAGAGCGCGACAACGCTGGTGCTGGTGACGCACGATCCGCAGATTGCAGAGCGCGCAGATCGGCGGATTGTGCTGAAGGACGGCAGGGTGGTGTCGGATGTGCTGCAGAGCGGGGGCCCAGTCCGCGAAGATGCAGTAGGCGCGCGATGAGTCTGCCCGGAGAGAGCGTGATTCGCGAAAAGCAGCCGCTGCCCTGGAGTGTTGCGGCCAGGATTGCGTGGCGCGAACTGCGTGCGAGCAGGGCGAAGTTTTTCTTCGTGCTGCTGTCGGTAGCGATCGGGGTGGCGGCTCTGACGGGGGTCCGCGGGTTCAGCACCTCGTTTGCGCGAACCCTGTTGCTGCAGGCGCGGAGCATCATGGCGGGGGACCTGTCGGCGCGGATGTTTCGGCAGGCAACGCCTGCGGAGTCGAAGCAACTCGACGCGCTGGCCAGCCCGGCATCCGGGCTGGATGTGCGACGCACGGTTGTGACGGAGATGGTTTCAATGGCCATGGTGCAGGGCGATCCTGTGCCGCTGCTGGTGACGCTGAAAGCCGTCGATCCTGCGGAGTATCCGTTTTATGGCACGGTCGTGTTGTCGACCGGGCGGAGTCTCCGGCAGGCCCTGACCGATGACTCGGTGGTGGTCGACGACAACCTGCTGGTGCGGCTGCGCGCGAAAGTGGGGGACCAGCTCAAGATCGGCGGCATGTGGTTTCGAATTGCGGCGGTGATCGTGAAGGAGCCTGACCGGATGACGGCAGGCGTAGGGCTGGGGCCTCGGGTGATGATGACCCGGCACGCGATGGAGGAGACGGAGCTGCTGCAGCCGGGAAGCCGCGCAACGGAGCGTTATCTGTTTGCGCTGGGAGACAAACTGAAGGTGGCCGACGTTCGGGCGCAGATCGAGAAGATTTTGCCGGATGCCCAGGTGACGGATTTTCGCGAGACGAGTCCGGCGCTGACGCAGGGCGTGGATCGGGCGACGGGGCTGCTGAGTCTGATTTGCCTGGTGGCGATGGTGCTGGGCGCTATCGGCGTGGCAATGGCGATGCGCGCGCATCTGCAACAGCGAATCGAGATTCTGGCGATCATGAAGTCAATCGGGGCGCAATCGTCAGATATTTTGAGGATCTATCTGATCCAGACTCTGTTTCTCGGAATTGGCGGAGCGCTAATCGGCGTAGCGATCGGGCTGGGCGTGGAATATGCCTTCCCGACGTTGCTGGGGAAGTTGTTGCCGTTGCGGCCGGAGATTCGGCTGCCACTGAATCCGGTGCTGGCGGCGCTGGGCACGGGCGTGCTGACGACGTTGCTGTTTTGCCTGCCGCCGCTGCTGGATGTGCGACGCGTGCGGCCGAGCCTGGTGTTGCGCCGGATGGTGGAGCCGAGCGACGGGGCGGCCTTCAGCGGCTGGTTCCGGGAGCATAAGCTGCAGTTGGTGTCGGTTGTTGTGATTCTTCTCGGCCTGGGCGGAATCGCAGCCGCACTGGCGGATTCGGCGCTGGTGGGAAAGTGGTTTGCGGCTTGCCTGGCCGGCCTGCTGGTGTTCATTCTGGGATTGTCAGCGGCGACACTGCGGGGACTGCGGGCGTTTTTGTCACGGACACGGTTGCATCTGCATTCGGTGCTGCGGCATGGGCTCGCGAACCTTTATCGGCCGGGGAACCAGTCGGCAGCGGTGCTGGCCGCCTTAGGCACCGGGGTGATGCTGATCCTCAGCGTATTCCTAATGCAGCGGTCGATCGTGAATGCACTGCACGAAGATGTGAAGCCGGAAACACCGAACCTGTTTTTTATCGATATGAGTACGCAGGAGCTGCCGGGAATCCGGGCGGATTTAAAGAAGCAACCTGGAGTGATTGGAGACCTGGAGACGATTCCGATCGTGTCGGCGCGGGTGGAGTCGGTGGACGGCTCGCCGGTGGATCAACTAAAGGTCAGGAACTATCCGCAGCGGATGCTGCGTAACGCGACGCTGTCGTGGGTTGATGCGGTCCCGGAAGGAACAAAGGTTGCAGAAGGGAAGTGGTGGAACGGCGCGGGTGGATCGGATCTGGCGGTGGTCGATCGGGTGGCGAAGCGGCTGAATCTGAAGATCGGGTCGCAAATCACTTTTGTTGCCGGGGACAAGCAGATTCCGGTCAAGGTCGTGGCCATCTACAAGATTGTGGGCGAACATGCGTTTGCGCGAAGCGAGTTCATTGTGCCGAAGGCTCTGCTCGCGGATCAGCCGACGGTGTGGTACGGGGATGTTCATGCGCGACCGAGCGCGATTCCGGAGATCGAGCGGGCCCTATTTGCAGCGTATCCGACGGTGACGGTGATCAATATTGCCGACATCCTGACGACGATCAGCGACGTGGTCGATCAGATCACGATCGTGATCCGGTTCCTGGCGGGGTTCTCGATTTTGTCGGGACTGATCATTCTGGCATCGAGTGTCGCGAGCACGCGGTTCCGGCGCATGCGCGAGGTGGTGGTGCTGAAGACACTGGGTGCAACACGGAACCGCATCGCGACCATCTTTAGCGTGGAGTTCGTGGTGCTCGGGCTGCTGGCCGGCGCGGTGGGAACGCTGTTTGCGAACGTGCTGTCGAGGATTCTGCTGCACCGGATGGAGGTGGTCTTCCAGCGGGACGTGCGGGGATCTCTGATCGCAGTGCTGGGCACGGCGATTCTGGCGGTGGCCACGGGATGGGTGGCGAGTTTCCGCATTCTGGGACAGAAACCGCTCGAGGTATTGCGCGAAGAGTGAATGCCGGGGTGAAGTGCGGATCGACAAACAGCGAGCCACGCGTGGCATCGTTTGTCGGGCAGAAGTCTGCGCGTAACCCGTTGGTGCATTGACCAGTTGGATCAGGGTCGATAGTATGAAGGAGCGGCTTTCGTGTCGCGTCTAACCTGAAGACTGCCCCCTCGTTCAACGGCAGGACAGCTGACTCTGGATCAGCATATCGGGGTTCGAATCCCTGGGGGGCAGCCAATCACGCACTTCCTCGCACCTCTTTGAATCTCCCTAAACTCACATAATCTGCTGAAAACGCTATGTTTGTTGCGCTTTACGAGTGCGACAGCGTGCGAAGACGTGCGCCTTGAGCCGTTCTGGATGTGGGGTATATTGGGGGGTACGGAATACCCGAAAGGCGGGGTATCGTCCAAATCGGACTCTGGAGCTGGTAAATGGCATTGTCTGATTCTGCGGTCCGGGCACTCAAGCCGGGTGTGAAGTCTTTCAAGGTGTACGACCGAGACGGGCTCTTCTTGCTGGTCAACCCCAATGGATCAAAACTCTGGCGGTGGCGATATCGCTTTGGCGGTAAAGAAAAGCTGATGGCGATCGGCGAGTACCCGATCGTGGGCTTGGCTCAGGCCCGCGAACGGCATTTCACGGCGCGCAAGAAACTGGATGACGGCATCGATCCGATGGCGGAACGTAAAGCCGCGGCGGAGTCGCGAAAGCGAGAAGCCGAAAGGGCGCAGCGCGAGGCCGAAAGCAGCTTTGAGAATATCTCTCGGAAATGGTGGGAGTGGTGGTCCGCTGGCAAGTCTGCCCGCCACGCCGATTATGTTCTGCGTCGCCTGGAAGCTGACGTATTTCCGGCCTTTGGACATAGATTCCTCGGCGATGTCACCGCCGCCGATATTCGCACCCTCATGATCGCCATCGAAGGCCGTGGCGCCAGGGATGTTGCAAAGCGGGCGCATGAGACCACAGGCCAGATCTTCCGGTACGCGATTGCCCACGGATTCGCCAGCCGCAATCCAGCCAGCGATTTCAAGCCGAGCGACATTCTAGCCGAATGCACTTCGGAGAACTTCGCGCGTGTTGACGCCAAAGAACTGCCGGCTTTGCTAACTCGCATGCAAGGCTATGAAGGCGATGCGCTTACCCGCTTGGCCATGCGGTTGCTGGCCTATACATTTGTTCGAACGTCTGAGCTGATCGAATCCGAGTGGCAGGAATTCGACCTCGACAGTGCTCGGTGGGACATTCCTGCCGCGCGGATGAAAATGGATACACCGCACATCGTACCCTTATCGCGGCAGGCAGTGGAGGTCCTCCGGGCGCTGAGGCTCCTTACGGGAAATGGCAGGTTCGTCTTCCCCGGAGCTCACGATAAGAAGAGGCCGATGAGCAACAACACCATTCTGTTTGCGCTTTACCGCCTCGGTTACAAGGGCCGCATGACTGGTCATGGATTCCGTGGGCTGGCATCGACCATTCTTCACGAAAACGAATTCGGGGACGAGCACATCGAATTGCAGCTCGCTCATCAGAAACGCAACAAAGTTGCCGCTGCCTACAATCACGCGAAATACCTGAGCCAGCGTGCTGCGATGATGCAGTGGTGGGCGGATTATCTAGATGCACAATTAGCCGATGGTGAGCAGGTCAGCAGCCGCATCGGGCCAAAGTGCACCGCGGTTCCGACAAATGCAGGTCGCAAGAAACCGCGCGTCCGAATCAAGCAACCGACCGCGACGCATGCACGCGCTCTACGGCCCATTGCCTGACTTCCGATCGTATCCATGCAACTGAGCGCGGTCCAACGCGAACGGGCGCAGGAAAGCTCTTTTCCCGAATCATTGCATAAAGGCTAGTCTTCGAGAGACCGGTGACCGCCTTCACGTCTGGCAGGCGAAGGAAACTGAAGTCGTCCAGACCGCCTGAGATTCCACTCACACCGCCCTCCGAGGACTCCTGAGGCTGGGGCGATTTCTTTGTCATCAGTCGCCGCGACGGGTCCGAAACCCTCGGCGATCGGCTCTCAGCGCGATTCCATGTCACCGACGTTTCCTTCCTGGAACCCTCTGCAGTCCGATTCTGATGCGTCGGAGCCTGCCGGACCAATCTGGAAGGACGTAGTGGCCGTTGAAGGTTCTCAGGTTCCATTGATGGGCGAGGAGCATCGTTCAGATCGTCAGTGTGAAAAACATCGGGTTGGAAAGGCAGCGAATACTGACCGTCAATTGGCGGTCGCGCAGAACGCGGTGGGCGGCGGGGATGGGGAGTAGGAGGCAGAGGGCACCTCGGAGGCTTGCACACTTGACAGTAGCGCAGGAGTATCCATAGAGTCAACTGTAAGTTTACAGTTTCCCATGGCAGTTGCGACAGCATCTTCGGACAGCAGGATAGAGAAAGGTAAGCCCGTGACCGAAAAAGGCGGATGGCCGCAGCAGCCGGTGATTTCGATTCGTGTATCGGAGGCACTGCGCTCCCGACTCGAACGGTTGAAAGAACTCCTCTCGAAGAAGAGCGGAGAGAACGTGACCACTTCCGAGGTGGCCAAGCAGCTTCTGGAATCGGCGCGGGAGAACCGGCTGGAAGTGGCGGAACTGCTGGCCGACGCCACCGCAGCCCTCGCCGGGGCCCGGCGCAAAGCCGAGGCCGGACTGAGCCTTTCCCGGGCCGAATGGATCGTCCTTGCGCACTACATCCAGCTGGGTGTTGAGAGTTCCATCGCCGACCTTGTTTCGGCTGAGACATTGCGGGGAATTCTCCAGGCATTCCTCGCCGCTTACCAGGTGCGCCGGGGGAAGAAGACGAGCCGCGATGTCCATTACCTCTCGAACCTCCCAATCCTCAACAAACAGGGCCAGCCGGTTCCCGGATCGGAGGCCGAAAGCGTCGAGGTAACGACGGCC
>JBKICP010000186.1:0-17270 GCA_046567085.1 Acidobacteriota bacterium | reverse complement strand
GATGCGCTCCTGGAAGAAGAAGAATTATTCGCGCTTCAATCATTTCCAGGTGAACATCGCCAACGGCCAGCCCAACGACTGGCGCTGCCGCGCCGGCTCTCGCTTCCTCTACATCTGCGAGAACGGCCTCGTCCACTACTGCTCCCAGCAGCGCGGCTACCCCGGTGTACCGCTGGCCGAATACACCAAAGCCGACCTCAGGCGCGAGTTCCGTACCGAAAAGGGCTGCGCGCCCAACTGCACCGTGAGCTGCGTGCACCAGATTTCCTTTATCGATTTCTGGCGCGCCCCCCAGCGTCCCACGACGCCCCCGGCAGCGGCCGATGGCCTCGTGAAGATCCGTCTGTAAAAAGGCCCGAGCCAGTCCGGGATCACTCCCCTGTCGCGTTCTTCAGCCAGGCGTAAACCGGGGGCACGTTGCGAAACAGTCGCGACATCGTCCCGGTTCCGGCATCGATCCGGTCAACGTTCACCGCGCCCTTGTCGCGGTCGTGCCAGCGGTTGATCAGGATCGCCCTGGAGTCAGGCGACCAGACAGGCGCAGTCATCAACCCCTCCTCCCGCGGCCAGGTCACCAGCACGCGCGCGCCGCTGCCGTCCGGGTGCATCACGATCACGCGATTGGGGCGCTCGGCAGCAAATCCCGAGTCCGCATCGTCGTTGTCCGGAACATAGTCCAGATAGGCGATCCATTCTCCCGACGGCGCCCACGCAGGCGCGACTCCCTTCGCGATGCGGCGCATGGTTCCCGTGTCTGTGTCCATTACGTAGATCACCCGCAGCGGCGAGGGATTCGCCTTCACCGGCGCTCCATTGCTGCCCATGTCGAACGCCAGATGACGGCTGTCCGGAGCCCAGCTGATGTCGGTGCCCGCGCGCTCGTAGACCTCCGGCCCCTGCACGACCTTCCCTGTCTTCCGATCGAAAACCTCCAGCCGCGAAGGTGCATTGGTCCGATAGCCCGTGACGCAGGCGACGCGGCCTCCGTCCGGCGAGAGAGCGACGGCACCGCCCTCGATCTGAAATGCATCGACGTCGGCCCGCCTCCGATCCGATCTCGACCACAGGCTCACAACCAGGCTGCCGCTCTGCGCAGACGCGCCAGACACCGGGTGGGCCGAGGCGACAAGGCCTCCGTCCGCGGAGAGGCTCGGCGTCACCGTCCACCGGCTCTGCAGATCCTGCTGCACCACCCAGGTCGAATCGCCGAAGGTCAAAGCGAGATAAAACGGCGGCACCCATCAGCAAAGTGGCGCCGCGCAGGCGCGGCAGTTCACGCTTCTTCGCATGCAGCGGCGTGGCCCGAACCACCAGAGCCGCTGCAATCAGAATTGCGATCCACACCCGCCGCATTCCCCGCTCCGCCTGTCACACTCAATTGCCGGATGCGCCCAGCATGCCAATCGTCTTCAGCCACGTCGTCGCCAGCTCCGGCCAGTGCGTGATCGGCAGCTCCGTCGGACGCAGCCCGTAACCGTGACCGCCCTTCGTGTAGACATGCAGCTCCGCCGCCACGCCCGCCCGCTTCAACACCATGAAGTACTCCATCACGTTCTCGACGTGCACCGGATCATCCTCGGCCTGCACCAGAAACGTCGGCGTCGTCGCCTTGGTCACAGGGATGTCCGGATTGAACTCGAAGTTCTTCTCCGCTATCGCCAGATAACCCGGGTAAATCACCAGCGCAAAGTCGGGTCTGCAGCTCGCGTCATCGGCCGCATCGACGCGCGGATACAGACGCTGCTCGTCGTGTGTGCTCAGCGCGGCGGCGAGATGCGCGCCGGCCGAGAATCCCAGCACCCCGATGCGATTCGGATCGACACCCCACTCCGACGCATGCGACCGCGCCAGCCCCATCGCACGCTGCGCGTCCTGCAGCGCCGCCGACGATTTCGGATACGGCCCGGAGCCCGGAACGCGGTACTTCACCAGAAGGCAGTTCACGCCGATGCTGTTGAGCCAGTCGCACACCTCCGTCCCCTCAAGATCGATCGCCAGAATGCGATATGCGCCACCGGGAAAGACCAGCACGGCCGCCCCGGTGTTCTTCGTCTTCGGCGCCAGGTACAGCGTGATGGTGGGATCGGTGACATCGCCCAGCCGCACCACCGGTCGCCCCGCCACCAGGGGATCGCTGGCCGTCGTGGTGTCATGCTCCGGTCCGGACGGCGCCGCGGCTCCACCACCCCCAGGCGCCACCGCCTGTGCCGGCGCTCCATGCGGCCACAGGGTGATCGTCGCGTGCGAAGGCCCGGGAGGCCATCCGGAAGCCTGCGCCTGCACCGCTCCGGCGCCGCCAATCACCATCGCTGCAACAAGAGACAACGAGACACGCGAGACAAGAGACATGGCCGGAAATCCTCCCCGGCCATCTTAATCCTCCAGCTCCAGCTACCCGCTACCGGCGACAGACTACCGGCTGCCCTACTGCGGTTTGTCCAGCGGGTTCGGTCCCTGCTGGGAGCCCGAGCCCTGCTGCTGCGAAGACCCCTGGCTCTGCGTCCCGCTCTTCGACGGCGCATTGCCGGAACCGGCTTGTGCACCCGATCCGGACGTCTGCGAGCCCGACCCCGAGGCCGTCTGCGCAGCCGCGCCTGAGGCCTGCTGCTGCGTCCCGCTCGATCCGTCCTGTCCAGGCTGCTGCGACCCTGATCCCTGCGCGGGTTGTTGCGCTGAAACCGTAGGATGGTAGCCGGGGTCGCCGGGACGCTGCAGCGAGGGCGGCATCTTCACCGGCGCCATCGTGGGCACGGGATTGTTCTTGTCGTTATCCTGCGGCAGTTGTTCGCCTGGCTTGCGCAGCGTCGGCGCCTGGCGCGGCGCACTCTCTGCGTCACGATCCTTCTGGCTCTCGTCGCCCAGCTCTACCTGGCGCTCATTCGCAGCCACCACCGGCTGCGTGCCCCAGTAGGTCCCCATCTCGTTCTCGTTCCGCACGACCAGCGGCTCTCCCACCTTCGCCAGTTCCACCCGCGTCACATACGTGCCTTCAAACCGGACGAACTGCACCGGCTGCGGAGCCTCACCGTAGACCCAGATCTCCAGCTGCTTGCCGTCTTCGCCAGTTTCCCGCTCTTTGTGAAGCGGCTGCCCCAGGGCATAGATCACCATGTCGCGATTCATCCCCACCAGCACGCGGTGCTGCTCGATCGCGCTGCGCAGGAAATCGGGAAGCGTTTCGGCATAGGCCTCGGCCGGCGACTTCACTCCAAAATCAATCATCGGCCGCAGCAGCGCCTGCAACTGCTGGCCGTTCAGGTTCGGGACGCGCTCCTCGAACTCCAGCGTCAGCCGCGTTCCGGACGGATCCTGTCCGTCATCGGCCACGATCGGCGTCGTGTCCACCGGATCCATCCCGATCGAAATATGGCGCAGAAAACGGTGCTTGTGCTGGAACCCGCCGTTCAGATCCAGCTCAATGCTCTTGTCCCGGATGCGAATGTCCGTCACCACCACACGCTCGCCCGGCTTGGCCGCAATGCCTTTTTGGTGCAGAAGGTTGATGTACTTGTCCCCGGAGGGATCCATGTGCCCGTTCGCGTGCAGGTCCAGGTTGGCAATCGGCAGCGGTCGCATCGCGAAACCCTGCTCCGACTGCATGAAGCGGATCAGTTCCTGGCGGCCCAGCTGCGTGATCGGCTGCGCCGGATACCTCACATGTGTGGGAGGAAATTCCGTGTAGTGCTTCTCCACGTGCTCCGGCTCAACCGTGAAAATCTGGCCGCGCGCACTCCCCCCTCCGAACAAAAGCAGCGCACTGAACGCCGCCAGAAAGGTGGAACCAGCGGAACCTCGTAACCCGGGCATAATGGCCGCCTTGTTGGCGTGGGGAGCCGGACACAACCAGCATGGTCCTGTTTTCAGGAAAATTCAAGCGCCGCGAACGAGTCCATAGCCACGATTGCGCCCCGTCGAACCTGCCTGCATGACCGGTTTGGAGCCGCAGCCGCCGATCTGAAGTTGCCGCCCGTTCCCACCCGGCGCAAATTGTCGCGCTACCCGCCATCCGGCCCGTTCAGACGGTCGGCTGGTTTCGCTCCTCCTCAAGGATGTCCAGAGTGTACCGATGGTGGTGTTTCACGCTCACTGCGCCCAGAATGGTTCGCATCGCCCGGGCCGTCCGCCCTTCCTTACCGATCACTTTCCCTACATCGGACGCCGCCACACGCAGGCGCAGAGAACTCGCCTCGCCGCGGTCGTCTTCCTCTACCTGCACTTCATCGGGAATATCCACCAGCGCCCGTGCAATGTCGATGATCAGGGCGCGCATATCGTCGGGTCGTTCCGGGGTTGGCATCGGTCTTTCTCGCAGTCGCTCGCCTGGTCCGGCCGCGCCCAATTCAGCCGATCTGCCCGACCAGTGATGGAAAAGTAACCGATGCCGGTTCCCAGAGGATGTGACGGCCATCACAGCGACCGGTCGCCCGCCAATGGTTTCAGGATCGTGCCAATCCGACCACTCGCTGCCTCACCGGCACCGTGAACGCATCGGCGCCCGCAAAGTTTTTGACGAACTCCTCCGCCGGCACAGGCCGCCCCAGCAGATACCCCTGCAGGATGTTGCAGCCCAGTCGCGTCAGATAGTCCTGCTGCTCCGGCGTCTCGACCCCCTCGGCCACGATCTTCAGGTTCAGCGTCCGCCCCAGAGCCACAATCGCGGCAATGATCGCAGCATCTTCCGTATCGTGCGTCAGATCTCGGACAAATCCACGGTCGATCTTCAGCTCATTCGCGGGGAGCCGCTTCAGGTACAGCAGGCTCGAGTAACCCGTTCCAAAATCGTCAATCGATATACCCACGCCCATATCGTGAAGCTTCCGCAGAATTGCCAGGCTCGTATCCGCATCGTGCATCGCCGTCGATTCGGTGATCTCCAGCGTCAGATAGTGCGCCTCCAGCCCGTACCGCTCCAGTGCCATCCGCACCATCTCAATCAGGCCCGGATGGTTGAACTGCAGCGCCGACAGGTTCACCGACAGCGTCCAGTCCGTATGGCCGCCATCCCGCCACACCCGCATCTGCCTGCAGGCCTCGTTCAGCACCCAGTGTCCAATCTGGAAGATGAAACCAGTCTTCTCCGCCAGAGGAATAAAGTCACCCGGCGGCACCAGTCCCCGCACCGGATGCTGCCACCGCAACAGCGCCTCGGCCCCGATAAGCCTCTTATCCGCAGTGCTGTATTTGGGCTGGTAATACAGCACCAGCTCACGCCGTTCCACCGACAGCTGCAGATCCTGCACCAGCTGCAATTGTTGCTGCGCGTCGTCGCTCATCGACGACTCGAAAAAGACGTACCCGTTGTGTCCCAGTTCCCGCGCGTGATCCATCGCGGCTTCGGCGTTGCGCAGTACATCGCCCGGCAGCGGCTCATGACCGTCATACAGCGCGATCCCGATGCTGACCGTGGCCCGCAGTTCGCGCCCTTCGATCTGCAGAGGCTCCCGCACCACCGCCAGCAACTTCTCCGCCAGCCGCACTGCATCTGCGGCCCCGCATCCCGCAGCCAGCACGACAAACTCATCGCCACTCAGTCGTGCCACCGTGTCCCGCATGCGAATCGCATCGCGGATTCTGCGCGCGATTCCCACCAGCAACTGGTCCCCTACCGTGTGCCCGAAAGCATCGTTGATCTGGCGGAAACCATCCACATCCATCGACAGCAGCGTCAGGCAGTTCTGTTCTCGTCGCGCAATCTGGATCTCCTGCTCCAGCCGGTCCGCCAGCAGATTGCGGTTCGGCAGCCGCGTCAACCCGTCATGCAGCGTCAGGAAATGCAGCTCCTGCTCCGCATGGGCCAGGCCCGAAGCCAGCATCGCGGTGCGCTCCTCCATCCGCAGATCGAGAACCGAGATCGTCAGAGCGATGGACAGCACTGCGCCCGCGAAGACCGTGATCAGCAGCGCCAGCCACTCATTCGAAACTCCCGACTCCGCCATCGTGCACTGGCTCGTCGGAGCAAACCGCGCCGCCGCCATCCCGGTATAGTGCATCCCGGCAATGGCCAGTCCCATCACCACGGCGGCCGCTCCACGCAGCCGGTGCACGTGCTTCTTCCCTGTCCGCAGGTGAAAAGCGAGCCAGAGGGCCGCACCCGATGCCACCACCGCAATCAGCACAGAAAGTGCGAACAGCGCATGGTCGTAGTGGATGGGAGGCATCATCCGCATCGCGGCCATGCCCGTGTAATGCATCGCGCAGACGCCGGCGCCCATCACCACCGCACCGGTCAGCAACTGCGGCCAGGTCAGACGGCTCCGGCATACGATCCACAGCGCAAAAAGAGAGGAGCCAATCGCAATCAGCAGCGAGATCAGCGTGATCGTTGGGTCATAGCCCATCGGAATGGGCAGACGAAAGGCCAGCATCCCGATGAAGTGCATCGACCAGATGCCGACTCCCATCGCCACCGATCCGCCGGCGAGCCACCACGAGGTGGCTTTCCCTTTGGCCGCGACCACGCGACCCGCCATATCCAAAGCAGTGTAGGACGCCATCACCGCAATCAACAGTGACAGTGCCACCAGCCCGGCATCGTAGCTCCCGGTCATCATCAGGGGCGTTTCCACTTCCTGGAGTAGCAGGGGCCCGGTGACCTGGTCGGCACGGCCTGCAACTCATCCTGCTCCGCCACGTGCCTGCGGTTGTCAGTTTTGTTATCGCTGCACGCAAGCCTACCAGCCCTGATGGACAATTCCCTTTCCCACTTCTGTGGCATTACCGAGCGAGTTGGCGGCACTACTCCTGCGCCATTCGCGGTATCCCCCGCCTCCGTCGTCAGCCTCCATTTGCCTCCTGCGCCCTTTTACCCCTACAGTGCTTGCCATGACCCCAACCGACCGCCGCACCTTTCTGCGGCAGACCGCCACGCTCGCGGGTGCCTTCGGAGTAAATAGCCTCTTCCGCCAGGCTCATGCCGCCGACTTCGCCGCCGCAGCCCATCCCATCCGGAATCTCGCCCCCGCCGAAGTCGCCCAGAACGAAGACTACTGGTCTGTGATCCAGCGTGCCTATTCGGTGAATCCCGACATCATCAACCTCAACAATGGCGGCGTCTCCCCCGCGCCCATCGTCGTGCAGCAGGCCGTCGAGCGCTACAACCAGCTCTCCAACGAAGGCCCGTCCTACTACATGTGGCAGATCCTCGACCAGGGCCGCGAGCCCCTCCGCGAGAAACTCGCCGCGCTGGCCGGAGCCAAACCCGGCGAGATCGCCGTCGACCGCAACTCCACCGAGGCCCTCAACACGATCATCTACGGCCTGCCCCTCAAAGCCGGAGACGAGGTCATCGGCACCAAACAGGACTACCCGCACATGATCGAGGCCTACCGCCAGCGCGCCGACCGCGACGGTATCGTCTACAAGCAAATCTCCTTCGACTTCCCCATCGAGGACGACGACGCCATCGTCCGCGCTTATGAGCAGGCCATCACGCCAAAGACGCGCCTGATCCACGTCACCCACATGGTCAACTGGGTCGGCCAGATACTGCCCGTCGCCAAAATCTCCGACATGGCTCACGCCCACAACGTCGAGGTCCTCGCCGACGGCGCCCATTCCTTCGGCCTCATCGATTTCAAAATTCCCGACCTCCGCTGCGACTACTTCGGCACCAGCCTGCACAAGTTCCTCTCCGCCCCGATCGGGACCGGCATGATGTGGGTCCGCGAAGACCATATCGAGAAGCTCTGGCCGCTCACCTGCGCCTCCCAGCCGCGCTCTGCCGATATCCGCAAGTTCGAAGACCTCGGCACCCGCAGCTTCCCCCTGGAGCAGGGCATCGGCGAAGCCATCAACTTCCACGAAGGCATCGGTTCGGCCCGCAAGCAGCAGCGCATCTTCTATCTCAAGAACTACTGGTCCACGCGCGTGCAGTCGATCCCCAGGGTGAAGCTGCATACATCCCTGCGGCCCGAGTACTCCTGCGCCATCGGAGGCGTCTCCATCGACGGCATGACCCCGCAGCAGGTCGCCTCAGGTCTGTTCCAGAAGTACAAGATCCATACCGTGGGGATCGTGTGGGAGAACATCAGCTGCGTGCGCATCACTCCGCACGTCTACACACGTCCTGCCGATCTGGACCTGCTGGTGCAGGCCATCGGCGAACTGGCGCGGGCATAAGGTGTGGCGGCAAGAAACGATGAGCAGGATGCATGGAACCAAAGACTCGTAACGAGCGCCTCCAGCGCAGAGCCTTTCGCGATCAGCCTTCGACGAGCCGTCTCCCGCCAACAGCCTTTCGCTAAAAGTCTCTCGCTAACAGTTTTTCGCTAATTCCATGCGCCCTCTAGCCATCACCGTCCTGAGTTGCATCTACATCGCCGTCGGCTTCATCGCCCTGATCGTTCACGGACGAATCGCCATCCACGCGTGGCACCCGGAAGACCTTTGGATCCTCCTCACGGAAATCCTCGCCATCGTCGCCGGCGTCTTCATGCTGCGCGGCGCGAACTGGGCTCGCTGGCTCGCCTTCCTCTGGGCCGGAGCCCATGTCGTCATCGGCTATCTCAACCGCCCCAGCCAGGTTCTCGTGCACGCCATCATCTTCGCTGGAATCGCAATCCTGCTCTTCCGCGCCGAGGCTCGCGCCTTCTTCCGGCCCGCTCCCGCAACCCTCCCCGGTGCCTGACCATGACCCAGGTCCAGCCGTTTTCTGACACCTCAGGCCCGGAGCCGGTTCGTGGATTTCTCCACACTCCCGCCGCTCCGGCCTCGCCGGCAGCCGCTCTTGTCCTGACGCACTCCGCAGGCGCCAATTGCCAGGCTCCGCTGCTGGTCGTCGTTGCGGATGCGTTCGCCGCCACCGGGCTCACCGTCCTCCGCTGTGATCTCCCCTTCCGCCAGGAGCGCCCCACCGGACCTCCCTTGCGCACCGCGCCGCGCGATCAGGCCGGTCTGCGCGAAGCCGTCCGCGCAATCAGGCAGGCCACCAACCCAGCCCGCATCTTCCTCGGCGGACATTCTTACGGTGGCCGCATGGCCTCGATTCTCGCCGCTGGCGAACCCACCCTCGTCGACGCGCTGCTGCTCCTCTCCTATCCCCTGCATCCGCCCCGGCAACCGCAGCAGCCACGAACCAGCCACTTCCCCAATCTCCGCACGCCGGCTCTCTTCGTCTCCGGTCTCCGCGATGGCTTCGGATCGATCCCGGAACTGGAATCCGCGCTCGCGCTCATTCCAGCCCGCACCGAACTGCTCCCAATCCAGGCCGCCGGTCACGAGCTTCTCAGCAGGACAAATCGCGAAACCCTGGCCTCCCTCATCGCTCCCGCGTTTCGCCGCTTCACAGCCGTTTAGCAGACCGCCGGTCGTTGGGGTTGCCGGATGCCCCTAGTTGACCAGCAGCTTCGCCGGAGTGTCTGTCTCCTGCAGCATCGATTCCGCCGAATTGCGGCTGAACTCCATCAGCATCTGCAATCCCTCGCAATCCGTCATGATCTGGAGCATCTGCTTCTCCAACTCGAGGACGCTCTCCTCGGCCTCGAACAGCATCCCGCGAATGCGGCTGGTCTCCACGTGGCCGAGAGCTCGTTCAATTTCGAGTAGCTGGGTAATCAGGCGAGCGGTATTCATCGAGGTCCGTCCTTTACCGCGAGATTTCTCGTAGTGTGATGGCTCACCCGATTCTTACGATGTGATTTCGATCACGCCATAAAACGCTCGCACCCGGCTGGTGCCCCCTCGCCATCGCCCACCGCCTCGGTTCCGGGGGAGGCAGCCGTCATGGCGCAGCGCATGGCTTTTGCGCTCACGGTTCCACTTCGGCGCGCAAACAGGTATCCCCCTCCGGCCAGGGATAACCCGGCCAGACAAGGCGGCCTGTCATGCGCCGGAGATTCAGTTCGTATGAGCGAGGACCGCCGTGCGTGCGGAGGTTTGCCCCTGCTCTTCGATGATCTCGAGAGAGTAATGGTGGTGGTACTTCATACTGCATGCCGCCAGAATCGTGCGGATCGACCGCGCCGTCCGTCCCTGTTTTCCAATCACCTTCCCGGTGTCCTCAGGGGCCACCCGCAGGCGCAGAACCGATCCGGTTTCTTTTTCAACGATATCGAGATGGACTTCCTCAGAAACATCGACCAACGCCTTGGCTATCTGGAAAACAAGATTCCGCATTTCTTCTGTTGCTTTTGTCATCTGCATAACCACCGCCACGAGTCCGGAGTCCTGAAATCGGGGTGGAACAGGCGCAGGCTAACCACACGAAAATCATCGACGTGCGGGTGCCTCCGCGGAGCGAGACCGGTTTCGGAGTGCCGTTAGAAAAGAATATCCGCTCCCGCAAGCCCCTTAGGCAAGAGGGAAATTCAAGGCGCCAGGGGGCGTTCGATGACATTCGGAACCAAATTACCGTATCCGGAACCGCCCCCGCCCCGGTTGCCCCTCAAACTGCCCGTCGAGAGCCCCGGCGTCCCGGCTTCGGCGTCTTGCGCGCTGCCTTCTTTTCGGCCGCCGCCTTGCCGCGCCTGGACCCCTTGTCGCGACCGCTCGCCGCCACATCCATCACCCGGTCGCCCAGCACGTGCAGGCGCAGGAAGTTCGTCGACCCCGAACGCGTCTGCGTCCCCGCGACGATGCCCAGAATCTCCTTCGGCTTCACAAAGCCGGTCTCTTCCAGCACCGTTTCCGCGTGCTCCACCATCTGCTCGGCTGTCTGTAATTTCGGACATTTAATTGGATGGACACCCCACAACATCGCCATCCGGTGGATCACCGACTCGATGCTCGACAGAGCATAGATCGGCGGCTTGGGCCGATACTTGGACAACTGGCGCGCCGTCGTACCCGATTCGGTGAACACCGCAATCGCGCTCACATCCAGATCTTCGGCGGCGTGCGCAGCCGACTCGCAGATCGTCTCCGCAATCGACAGCCGCACCCGATGATCCCGGCGGCCATCCAGCGCCTCGTTGTCCCGCAGATTCGACTCCGTCTCGATCACGATCTTGGCCATCATCTTGACAGCCTCCACCGGATACTTGCCTGCCGCCGTCTCTGCCGACAGCATCACCGCATCGGTGCCGTCATAAATGGCGTTGGCCACGTCGCTGGCTTCCGCCCGCGTCGGACGCGGATTCTCGATCATCGATTCCAGCATCTGCGTCGCGGTGATCACCGGCTTTCGGTGCTCAGCGGCCCGACGGATCACGTGCTTCTGAATCGCCGGTACCTTCTCCGGCGGCATCTCCACGCCCAGATCGCCGCGCGCCACCATGATCCCATCCGCGTTCTCAAGAATCGCTTCAAGATTCTCGATCGCCTGCGGCTTCTCCAGCTTGGCGATGATCCAGGTTTCCAGACCCATCGCCGCCACGCGGAATTTCACGTGACGCACATCCTCCGCAGTCCGGACGAAAGACACGGCAATGGCGTCCACCCCGTGCTTCATCCCGAATTCCAGGTCCTCTTCATCCTTCTCGGTCAGCGACGGAACGCGCACTGGGATGCCCGGCAGATTGATGCCCTTGTGCTCACCCAGCATCCCGCCGTTAATCACTTCGCACTCCACGTCCTCGCCGGGGATCTCGAGAACCCGCAGTTCGATCAGCCCGTCGGAAAGCAGAATTCGCGCACCCGGCTCCAGATTCTCCGCCAGCGTCGGGAACGTCGTCGCGATCACTGATGAGCTGCCGAGAATATCGCGCGGCGTGATCGTCAACCGCTGCCCCGCCTTCAGTTGCACCGGGATCCGGTTCTTCAGCCGCCCCGTACGAATCTTTGGACCCTGCAGATCCCCCAGGATGCAGACGTTCCGCTTCTCTTCACGGGCGGTCTTGCGCACCATCTCGATCAGCTTCAGCTTCTCCGGAAGCGTCCCGTGCGAAAAATTGAGGCGTGCCACGTCCAGGCCTGCTCGGAGCAGCTCGCGAAAAATGGTTTCGTTCGACGAAGCTGGCCCAAGTGTGGCCACGATCTTGGCGCGGCGCAGACTGTCGCTGACGTCCGCTGTCCCTGACTGCATGAAATTCATCCAACCCCCAACGGTTTTTGTCTGACGGCGCCGATCTGGAGAACAACGCCCGGATTTGGTATGGGTCCCGAACCGATTTTACCGTGCGGCGGCAGATCGGGCGGCATGCGGCGGCAGAATCCCTGGTGCCGGCAGCCCCTCCGCCCCCGGCAATGCCTCGCCCTCGGAGCTTCCTTCGTCCACCACCGGCTGCGGCCGAAGGTTCGGAAATGGGAATAGCTGGGCGTTAAACTCCGCGCCAATCAGCACGCTGAACGAAACCATGTAGAGCCAGACCAGCGTCGCGATCCCCGCACCCAGCGAGCCGTAGACAATCGAGTAATCGGCGAAACGCGTCACGTACCAGCCGTACAGCAGCGTCGCAATAAACCAGAACGCCGTTGCAATCGCCGCGCCCGGAAGCGTCTCCCGCCAGCGCCCCCGCATGAATGCCATCTTTCCCCCCCGCACCGGGTGCTTGTGCCGCGGCACGCCGAAGTGATAGATCAGCACCAGCGACATCACACTGGCCAGAACCGCAATGCCCCACCGGATAAATCGCCAGAAAAAGATGACGTAGAACTGCAGACCGTGATCCGAGTTCAGGATCATCCAGATCTCGATGAAGTGCCCGAACGTCAGAAAGGCCGTCGCTGCCGCCATCGGAAGCATGCTGGCGGGAACCAGCAGCGCCGCCGCCACCCGCTCCTGCCAGAACCCCCATACCCCTCGCGGCAGCCGGTAGGCCCGCCGGAAGCCATCCATCAGAGTCAGCAGCACCCCCATCGCGGCAAAGACGCTGACGAAAGCGCAGCCCCAGACAATCCGGATCGATCGCGTGTGATAGCTGAGAAAGTAGTTCTGCACCAGCAGCATCGTGTCCGGCGGAAGCACCTGCTGCAGTGAGGCCCGCAGCACCCCGCGAATGTCGTCCCCCGACGGCATCATCGCGAACAGCGTCGTCACCACCACCAGCGCCGGAAACAAACTCAGCATCGCCGAGTAGGCCGCTGCCTTGGCCATGGAAAACACACTGTGGCCGAAGGCGGCCCAGACGGCCCGGCGAAGATGCGCGAGCAGGCGCAGCATACGCCCTTCAGTGTAACTGCGCAGCTGGACTCGGGGATATCAAAAGGGTAATCGGATCAACGCCATCGAAGGATAGCTCCCCCGTCACTCCCCGCTCCGGCTCACCCCTCCTGAGCTCTTCCACTTCTCCAGGAATGCCGTCACCGACTCGGGCGTCATCCGCGCCATCTTCTCGAACTCCCCGTTCCGCTGGCTGTAAAGCAATCGCCCGTGCGCGTCCAGAACGGCAAGCGCCGGCACTCCCAGCTTCAGAGGAATGCCATATTTCTGGGCCACATCGAGGTTCTTGTCGTACTCCCCAATGTCGATATCGACCAGTACGTAGTTCCTGTCGAGCAGCGCTTCGTTCGGCGTGCGATGGAGGTAGATATCCAGCACCTGGCAGTCGCCGCACCAGTTTCCGCCGAAGTCGAGGATCACCCGCTTATGCTCGCGCGCCGCGGTCGCCAGCGCTTCTCGTATCTGCGCATGCGCGTCGGCATTCTCATTGAAAATGCGGCGCGGCGCGAATTGTCCATAAGCAGGAACGCAGAAGAGCCCTGTCAGGAGAAAAAGCACCGCCCGGGGAATTCTTGAAATCATGGTTTTCCGTTGCCGGAAGCTGGGACTTCCGTGCGTATAAGGATGCCACAAGCCCATCCGCGGTTACAGAAAGTCTCTCAGACCAGCGGACCCTGTGCGATCTCTTCCAGCACCCTCAGCGGCGAAATCTCCGGCTGCACCATTGCCTCCGGCCGTACCAGGAAGGTCTGCTCCAGCGCATACTGCCCTGCCAGCACCGCGTGCGGCACGGTATCCGTATAGACCATCCACGACGATCCCGGAGGAAACTGGAACGGATACTTCGGGCAATCCGACTGAAACCGCGGATTCTCCTTCAGAAAGTTGTGGAACCGCATCATGAAATCGTCGTAAGGCGAACGCTTCAGCGACGGAATCGCCGCCCCCAGCCCCATTGCCCGTCCTGCCGCCTTGCCCAGCCGTGCCAGCGGCGATCCCGGATTCGGCGCAATCTGTTGCGGCACAAACTGCCGCACTGTCGCCGCAAATGGATCGCTGACGATCCAGTCCCGCGTCCGCGTGGGATTGATGTTGTTGAAGAAGCGCAGAATGCGCGCGCCATGCGTCGGCCGCGTTGGAAAGGCATCCGTGTGCAGGAGGTCGTTGCGGCGGCGCAGCGGCAGATCGCGATTCTGCTCCTCCTGGGGACGGAAACTGGCGTAGTCCAGCTTCCAGTGCTCCTGGTACGGCGCGAGAAATGTCGTCAGAAACTGCACCACCGCCGTCGAGTAGCCCCGCATGATCTGCTGCAGCCGGGCCACCGCTGCAGGATCCGCACTCTTTGTGTCCACGCCGCTCAGTCGATCGATCTTCGGCTTATACGCGATGTTCTTGTGCAGCGAACTGTCCGTCTGCTGCTGCCCCAGCAGAAAACTTGCATCCTCGGCCGCAAGCGGCACCGGAGTCTCCGGAAAATACAGTATGTCGCCCGCTTCCAGCTGAGCGCAAAAGGCCCGCGAGGCCTCCGCTGTCGGCGGCAGTGAAACGCCGGTGATCGTGACGACGGCCATTATTCCTTTCCTGTTATGCGGCGACGCAGCCACACGCCCGTAAAGAAAACCAGCGCGAACGCCAGGACCGCCATCCCCACAGGAAAGGCGACGTACAGGTAGCTGTCGGCGTAGTTCACATGGTGATGGCCGATGATGTTCCAGCAGAGCAGAAAGAGGATTGCCGCGAAACATGTGCCGAAGAAGGCCAGAAAACCGGAGGCCAGCGAAAGCAACAGCGCGGAGAATAATCCGAAGTCGCCCAGCGGGATGCCCAGCAGCCGCGTCGGTTGGGTGGCAGCGCTCATCGCATGACCTGCTCCCTGGGCCAGGGGACGCTTGAAATTAGGCATTTCAGCAACACGCCACTAGAATACAGACTTATGGCTGGAACCGCCCAAATCCCCTTGTACACCGCCGCAAAAGTGGCTCAGGAAGCCCAGGTGCGCGAGGCAGGCAACGGCATGTGCTGGGCTACCTTCGGCGAACTCCACGCCGGCGGCGATGAGTTGGAACGCATCGTCCAGGCCGTGCCCGCCGTCGTCGCCGCGGCGTTGCGCCAGCGCGCGTGGTATTTCGTTCCCCTCGCCATCGGCGAAAACGACGACACCGTCGTCGCTCCCGACTACACCGTCGACCTCGGCGACCGCGCCATCTGCCACCGCAACGTGCGCTTCGGCGGATCGGAGTGCATCTTCATCTCCACCCGCCTCATGCAGGACCGCTTCGCGCTCGCCTTCGAGTTCTTCATCAACGTCGGCCATCACTTTGTCGACATTGTCGGTGTCCCGCAAAGCTTCGCCGACCTCGCCTGGTCGCAGGCCACCAACGATGTCCGCGGCGAAACCAGCCACGATGCCTGGGAGAGCCGGCGGCGCGCGCTCGATCGCAGCCGCGGCAGCGAGATCGACGAGCGCGCCAAATCCAGCTACCTCGAATCCACTTTCTCCGACGCGCTGGCCATCTACATGCTTTCGCTGACGGTTGACTTTGACTACGCCGATCTGCGTGAGCGCGAATACCCGCTGCTGGCCGCCCCCGCCCTCGCCGAGCGCCTCCGCCACGTAGCCGAGATGTTCCCTCCCAACCCCGGCTACGAATTCGAAATCCGTTACCGCCGGCGCGGCTGATTCCGTAATCCCTGCAGCGTATTTCGGACTACCCTGATCCCATGCGCGCCCGCAAGCCAGCCGCTCCTCTCAGCGAAGAAGACCTCTTCGACTACGCCGTGAAACTGCTCGGCCGGCAGATGCGCACCGTCGCCGAGGTGAAGCGTCTGCTGCGCCGGCGCGTCGAGCCAGGCGAAGGCGGCGATGCGAAAATCAGCTCCGTACTCGCTCGCCTGAAGGAACGCAAATACCTCAACGATGCTGCGTACGCCCAGGACTACGCAAAGCTGCGCCAGGAAAACGCCAGCTTCGGCAAGCGCCGCGTCCAGCAGGACCTGATGCGCAAGGGTGTGCAGGCGCCGCTCATCGCCAAAACGCTCGAAAGCGCCTACGAAGACGTCAACGAAGAAGAGCTTGCCCGCCGTCACCTCGAGCGCAAACGGGTGAAAAAGCCTGCCAGCCAGAAGGAAGCCGCCCGCGTCGTGCGCATGCTCATGCGCGCCGGCTTCGGATCCAATGTCATCTTCCGCATCCTGCGGCAATGGGACGTCGAAGACGAAACCCTCTCCGCCCTCGACTCGCTCACAGAAGAACCCGAGCAGAGCCAGGAATAGCACCCGCGAGGTCAAGCCGTGAAGCGTTACATTCTCACCGGCGCCCCTGGAACCGGTAAGACCGCCATCCTGCGGCAACTCGAACTCCAGGGCTTCGGCGTCGTCGAAGAAGCTGCCACCCACCTCATCGCCCTCCGTCAGGCCGAGGGCATCGCCGAGCCCTGGACACAGCCACGCTTCCTCGAAGACGTGGCGCAACTGCAAGCGCAGCGTCTCGCGTGGGCCTCCAGCACCGCAGACACGATCCAGTTCCACGACCGCTCCCTCTTCTGCACCCTCGCCCTGGCGCAATATCTGGGACTTCCCTGTCCCGAGGCGCTCCCGCGCGAAGCGAAGCGCCTTTGCTCCAAAAGCCTCTACGACCGCCGCTTCTTCTTCATCCGCAATCTCGGCTTCGTTGAACCCACCGCGGCTCGCCGCATCACCTTCGAGGAATCCCTCCGCTTCGAAGGCATCCACGAAGACACCTACCGCCAGTGGGGATTCAATCTCATCCCCATCGAACCGGCGCCTCTTGGCGAACGCGTCCGAACGATTTGCGCCACCATCGAGAGCCCAACCCGATAGAGTGCTCTCATGCCGATTTTCGCGCTGGCGAGCACTCTGGTCTGCCTGGCGGCTGCGTTCAGCCTCGTCAGTCGCCGCGTGCTGCGGCTGCCCGTCACCGTCGGCGTCATGCTGCAGTCGCTGGCCATGTCGCTCGTCGTTGCCGTCGCCGGGCGCGCCGTGCCCGGCCTGCACGCGCGCGTGGCCACCGAAGTCGCGCGCATCGATTTCTCCGCAATCGTCCTCCACGGCATGCTCGCCTTTCTGCTCTTCGCCGGCGCTCTCAAGCTCGACCTGAAAGAACTCGGCAAACAGAAGACCGCCGTCACCTCCCTCTCCGTCCTCGGCACTCTGCTCTCGACCGCCATCGTCGCCGTCCTCCTCAAGCTCATCCTCACCGCCACCGGATTCCATG
>JBKICP010000185.1:0-9618 GCA_046567085.1 Acidobacteriota bacterium | reverse complement strand
CAGATCCCGCGAGAATTGCTCCGGCCGCAGCGGAAAGCTCGTCACCGGGTCCTGCTCGAACGGCACCAGGTACCCCGTCACGCCGTCCACCACCACTTCCAGAATCCCCCCCGTCGCGCTCGCCACCACCGGCGCCTTACACGCCATCGCTTCCAGATTGATGATCCCGAACGGTTCATACACCGAAGGGCAGCAGAACACGCTGCAGTTGCTGTACAGCTGGATCGCCTCCGCCTTCGTCAGCATCTTCTCGATCCAGATCACCCGCGGATTCACGGCCCGCACCCGTTCCACCTTCTCCCGCATCTCCGCCGCAATCTCCGGCGTGTCCGGCGCCCCCGCGCACAGCACCACCTGCGTCTGCCGCGGCAGGTGCGGAATCGCGTCCACCAGATGCGTCACGCCCTTCTGCCGCGTGATCCGCCCCACAAACAGCACATACGGCCGCGTCGGATCCACGCCGTACTCCGCCAGTGCCGACGTCTCTGCCGTCTTCTGATATTGCTCCAGATCGATCCCGTTATAGATCACGTGGATCCGGTCCGCATCCATCTCCGGATACGCGCGCAGAATATCCGCCTTCGTCCCCTGCGACACCGCAATCACCGCATCGGCGTCGAGGATCGCCGTCCGCTCCATCCACGAGCTCATCGCGTAGCCGCTGCCCAGCTGCTCCGCCTTCCACGCCCGCAGCGGTTCCAGACTGTGCGTCGTCAGCACAAAGGGAACGCTGTACAGCTTCTTCGCCAGAAACCCCGCCATCGACACATACCAGGTATGCGTGTGCACGATATCGATGGCCCCGATCGACGTCATCTGCGCCAGATTCAGGCTGAACGTCTCAAGCGCCGTCCTGAATTTTTCCTGCGTGCCCTCGCCCAGCCGCGCCCACGGCTGATCGCCACGCACATGCAGATTGCCCGCATCGGCTCGCTGATCGCCCCAGCAGTGGACCTCGACCTCGATCTTCTTCGCCAGCTCGCGGCTCAGATACTCCACGTGAACGCCCGCCCCGCCATACACATTCGGCGGATACTCTCGAGTCATCAGACCAACGCGCAAGCCGGCCTCCTGGAACGAAAGTCCATCTTAGCGCGGGCTTCAGTGTGTGCATCTCTTTCGCGCGCAGCGCGGGCGGTAAAAGCCCCGGCCTTCAGGTCGGGGAAAAAAGCTTGCCACAAAAAGCGGGCTTCAGCCCCGGAAACGTCGGGGCAACGTCTCGCAACTGGGCAGGACTTTAGTCTTGCCGAAAAAGCCGACAGGAGGAGGCGTCAGCCCCTGGCCTTCCCTTCGTCCTCACCGGCCAAAATACGCCGTCACGCCGCTCGCTCGATATCGATCCCCGGCGGCAGAAACGACAGCATCCAGCAGCCATCGAATTTCCTTGTGGGGATCACATGCCCCGCAAAGGAGACCTGATACGGCCCCTCCGGCAAGTCCGCCGGCTCCTCCACAATCCGGCATCGCGTGAACACTCGCCCTGACGACGACCGCTCTTTCCATGTCATCACGACGCATCCCGCCTCCCGCTCCATTCCCTGCAACATTCCATGAATACGGACAACAGCCTGCACGATAATCGCAACTCCCGACAAATTTTGCGTGCTGGTTCGTGAGCTTGGATGAGCGCTCGCCGCAGGAGGTTGACCCCGAACGAAAAGGTTGCTCAACGATCAGAAGTCGATATGCCCCCGCATCGCGCCCACCCACACCGGGCCCCGGTCCCGGTTGTACCCCGGATCATCAATGTGCTGCGCGTCGAGCGCCATAAACAGCCCCCGCCACGCATGCCAGGTGTAGTAGCTCTCCACAATATTTTCCCGCCCGTAGTTCAGGTGTCCGTCCCCCAGCAGGAAACCCAGTCCGCCATATTTCAGGTAGTTCTGGTGGTCTCTTTTGATGGCGTTGCTCACGAACGCCGTCCCCACCCTGTCCGCCGGACGATGCCAGCGCGTCCCCGCATAATCCCCCGCAATCACCACCGACTGCCCCACCTCGGTGTACGCGTAGGACTCCTCCTGATCGTCGTTCCACCCAAACCGCGTGCCGATCCGCAGATTGTCCGTGATGTCCTGCTCGTTGTTCCAGCTCATGCCGTACTTCACCGCCCCAAACCGCTCCACGGACGTGATCTCCGGCGTCGGCGTTACCCCATCAAAGAAGTGCTGCACCGCCAGCCGGTAATTTCCCATGTGCGCGTCGTTCGCAAATCCCAGCAGCTTCGTCGTTCCCTTGCGTCCGCGGATCAGCGAGTGCCGCCACTCGAACTCCCAGTTCTGCCCGTGTGCCCGCGAAAGCGCCCAGTCCAGCGCGAGCCCGTTCGCCACCGTCGGCATCGCGAAGATCCCGTACCGCGCGCTCCACGTCCGATCGTCGTATTCCAGCAGGCCGCCCACCGTGTAGCCACGCGTATCCGCTGCGTAATCCCACGCGCCGTTGTCGTCCACCGTCCAGTTCAGGAATTGCAAATGGCTGTCCGTGGCCACTTCGTTCACGTCCATGAAATCGTTCGCGCCCATCTTGCCCACCCGCACCTCAAAGCGCCGCACCGGAACCTGCGTCGCCAGCGAGAACTGGTTCCGGTCCGACTCGGTCATCTCGCTCGTCAGCCCTATCGTCTGATGGATCTCTCCCCGCCCCAGGTACGGTGCCGTCCCCAGATTCGGATTCCGCACCACGTCCAGATTCGTGAAGCCCGCCAGCCCCAGCGCCTGTCCGATCCCGCGCCCCCCCGCGCTCTCCACATCCAGCAGCAGATCGGTGTTGTACCGCCGATTGCGGTGCGGCTGCCAGCCCAGATACAGCGTCTCCACCAGCGACGTCTTGTACTCGCCCGCATTATCGAGGCTGTTCGCCCCCTGGTACGGAGAGTGAAACCCCGGCTTCCCCTGGAAAATCGTGTTCGACTGACCGGAGATCCAATAGCGCGCCGTCTCGCTGTGCGGAAACATCGTCAGCTGCGTGTCCCCCGCAGGCTGAGCTTCCGGCGACGTCTGATCCTGAGGGCCCGATTCACCCGGTTTCGCCTCGGCTTCTGCTCCGCCCGACGCTGCGATGAACGGCGCAACCCCGCTACCCCAGCGCGCAACAGGCAAAGGGGTCTCCGGCAACGCTGCGGTAACCTGCGCGTGGGTGGCGGTCAGGCCGGCGGCCAGCCAAATCCAGTACAAGCAAAAAAGACGCAAACGGCAGTTCTCCTGAAGATCGGCGAGGTCATCGTGTCGCTGGCGTTCGCACCAGTCTACGTCGGCCGACCACCGATAGTTAACCATAGTTTATTAAAATTTGTTAAATCATGATAATCGCAGTGACCCCGCGACTTGACTTGTATACCATACCCCCTCTGGATATAATAGGGAAAATCTCGGAATCGGAGGAGCCGGTTGCCCATTGAAGAACGCGAACAGCAAAAGCTCGTTGCCCGTGTGCGCCGCATCCGCGGTCAGGTCGATGCCATCGAGCGCTCGCTCACCCAAAAAGAACACTGCGCCGACGTCCTCATGCTCCTCGCCAACATCCGCGGCGGCATCAACAGCCTCATGGCCGAAGTCCTCGAAGACCACATCCGCCTGCACATGATGTCCGACAAGAAGAGCAGCGCCCCTTCGACCGAACTCGCCGAAGATCTGATTGATCTGGTCCGCGCTTATCTGAAATAAAACACGAATCCGACCCTACGGCCGCAGCTGCGCAAACCGATGCACCAGCGCTGCGCTCAGCGATGCCTGCTCCGGCTCGCCCAGCTTATGCCCGCCCGCGGTCAGGTAGAACACGTCGATCGCCGCCTCGCCTTCCGTATCGATCAGCGCAACCTCGATGTTGCACCGGCAGCTCGCAAAACCCAGCGCCATCTCGCGCAGCAGACCCGGTGCATCCTGGGTCACAATCTGCAGCAGCGTGCTGTGTGACGACGATTCGTTGTCGAACTCCAGCCGCGTATCCACCGTCACCTTCGGCCGCGCCGGTTTCTGCTTCCGCGAGCGCAGCAGCTCCTCAATCGAAACCCGGTGCAGCAGCGTATCGCGAATGCTCGCCTGGAACCGCTCAATCTCCGAGTGATTCAGTTCCAGCGTCCGGTACGTGTCCGTGAACTGGAACGTATCGACAATCACCCCGGCCGCATTCGAGAACGCGTCCGCCTTCACGATGTTCATCCCCCATGCCGACAGCACGCCCGCCATATCCGCGAACAGCCCCGGCCGGTCCCGCGTCACCAGCGTGATCTCGTTCAGCTGCCGCAGCAAACGATACGAAAGCTGTACCGGATCCTCCCCCAGCTCCATCGCCATCCGAAAATGCGCCGCGATCTGCTCCGGCGTCCGGCTGCTCAGATAGCGTTGCGGCAGCCCTTCCAGAAAGCTGCGCAGATCCTCGGTCGGCACCGGAGCCTGCGTCGACCGCCCCGGCGTCACCGCCGGAATCAGCGCCACGATGCGGCTGAAAAACGCCGGATCCTCCGACGCGTGATACCGAATCTCATCTACGCTGCGATCCAGAAAGTTCGACGCGCTCATGTACAGCTGCCACAGGCTCTCCGCCTTCCACGGCGTCAGCGCCTCCGGCGACACCGCGCGGATATCGGCGTACGTCATCAGCGTCAGCATCTTCAGCTGCGGCTGCGTCGCCACCTTCTCCGCAAACGCCCGTACCGTCTCCGTGTCGAAGATATCGCGCCGCATCGCCGCCGACATCTCCAGGTGGTTGTGAATCACCCGGCGCACCATCTCCCGCTCTTCGGCGTCCAGTTCCAGCCGCGAAAACAGGCTCTCGCTCAGCTCCACGCTGTTCGTCGCGTGATTGCCCGTGCGCCGCGCCTTGCCGGTGTCATGCATCAGCAGCGCCAGAAAGAACAAATCCAGCCGCTCGATCTCCGGCAGAAGTCCCGCCAGCCGCCTCTCCCAGTCGTTGTGCGGCTGCCGCAGCCGATGCACATTATCGATCACGTGGAACGTGTGCTCGTCGACCGTGTACCGATGCCACGTGTCGCGAATCACCAGCGACTCGATGCCGTGGAACTCCGGAATGACCAGCTCCAGAATCCCCAGCGCATGCATCGTGCGCAGCGCGTGCGCCGCCCACGGCCCCAGCAGCACCTCCCGCAGGCAGTTCCACAGATACGGGCCCTCCGGCATCTGCACCGCCAGAATCGGCAGCGCATCGGAGATCCGATCTTCTGAAACATAGCTCAGTCGATACCCGTGCCTGGCCATCAGCCCGAAAATCTTCAGCACGCTCTCCGCGTCGTTGACGGTCGTCCCTTCTGCCAGGTCCAGCCGTCCCTCTTCGAGAAAAAAGTCCGTCCCCGCCACCGGTGTCCGCTTGCGTCGAAACTGCTTGTAGAACGAGCGCCGCGGCGGTGGCACCGCATCGATCAGCAGCGACGCGCGGCGGTACACCGTCCGCGCCTGCCGGTACCACGTCCGCATCCAGTACGCCGGATCCGACGTCCCCCGCGTCTCCAGTCCGATTGAGCGCGCTGCCGCCTCATCCTGCGCGTGCCAGTCCAGCGTGTTGTCGTCGCGCCCCGAGCGGTAATGCAGGAAGCACCGTACCGCCGAAAGAAAGTCATACGCCGACTCCGGCTCGTCGTGCGTCCCGTAGAAATCGTCCGCTGCCGATCGCGGCCACGCCTTATTCGCCTGAATCGAATTCAGCAGCGTCAGCCACTGCGCCAGGTGATAGTCGCGCAACCCTCCCGGACACTCCTTCACGTTCGGCTCAACATGAAAAATGGTGTCGCCGTACTTCGAGTGCCGCGCCCGCGCCATCTCCGCCAGATTCTGCACCACCGTGTCCCACTCCCGCAGGATCACCGACGGCAGAACCTCCTTCTCGAATTTTTCGTACAGCTGCCGGCTCCCCGTCAGATAGCGCCGATCCAGCAGCGACACCGTGAACTCCAGATTGTCCGGATGGACCCGTTCGCACTCCTTCAGCGTTCGCGTCACCGGGCTGGCGCGCAGCCCCACATCCCACATCGCCTGCGTGCAGGCGCGGATCCGCTCCTTGTACAGCGGCTCCACCTTCTCGTTCACGCACAGAAACAGCACATCCACGTCCGAGCAGGGAAACAGCTCCCGCCGTCCGAAGCCCCCCGTGGCTACCAGCGCAATGTCGTTCTGCCCCGCGTCCCCTGCTGCCTGCTCCCACAGCTGCCGCAGCAGCGTACCCACAATCTGCGACCGCCGCCGGATCACCGCCGACCCGTCGCCGTTGCGCTCGAAGCTCTGGCGCAGCTGCGTGGAGTCGTCCTGATAGCGACTGCGGAGACGCGTTAGCGTGACTGGCTCACTGATCATCAATCGGCCTGGGCCCGGCGATCCAAACGTGTTCACCGTTCCCGCAGGAACGGCGGGCCATGCGGAGCTTCGTTCGGACCAGCGGAACTGCCGCGGGCCGAATTATTACAGCGCGGAGGGACCGCGCTCGTCGTTGCGGATGCGAATGGCGTCGTCGATCTTCGACACGAAAATCTTCCCGTCGCCGATCTTGCCCGTGCGTGCCGAGGACAGAATCGCCTGGATCGCCTTATCGGCCATCTCGTCGCGAACCACCATCTCGATCTTGATCTTCGGCAAAAGATCGACCGTGTACTCGCGCCCGCGGTAGAACTCCGTGTGGCCCTTCTGCCGCCCATGGCCGCGAGCCTCGAGAATCGTCATGCCTTCGATGCCTGCTTCGAGCAGGGCATCCTTCACGGCATCCAGCTTGGAGGGTTGGATTACAGCTTCAATTTTCTGCATTAGCGTACTCGAATTCCTGGCTGAAGTGAGTATACGTGGTGGTTTACGAACCGAAATCGTAGCCTTCTTCGCCGTGCTGTGTCACGTCCAATCCCTCGATCTCTTCCTCGCGGGTCACGCGCAAGCCAACAACCATGTCCACCAGCTTCAGCAAAACCAGCGTGCCCACGATCGAGAGCCCCCACGATATGCCAACCCCGACGAACTGGTTCAGCACCTGGTGCCAGTTGCCCTCGAAGGCCCCGGTGGGCTTGCTCGCCCCAAAGATCGGATTGATCGCACTCGAAGCAAAGAAGCCCGTCAGGATCGCACCGATTGTCCCGCCCGCCCCATGCACGCCAAATGCATCGAGCGAGTCGTCATAACCGAAGAAGCTTTTGACCACCGTCACCATCAGGAAGCAGAAGACCCCGGCGATCAGCCCGATCACCAGCGCCGACATCGGCTGCACGAATCCCGAAGCCGGCGTGATCGCCACCAGGCCCGCCACCGCGCCCGAAATCGCACCCAGCGCGCTCGGCTTGCCGTTGCGGATCCACTCCGCCACGCTCCAGCCAATCGCCGCCGCCGCCGTCGCAAAATGCGTGTTCACGAATGCGCTCGTCGCCAGCCCGCTGGCGTTCACCGCGCTGCCCGCATTGAACCCGAACCAGCCTACCCACAGCATGCACGCGCCGATAAAGCTCAGCACCACCGAGTGCGGCGGCGACGGCTCCTTCGGATACCCCACCCGCTTGCCCAGATACAGCGCGCAGACCAGCGCCGATACGCCCGACGTGATGTGCACCACCGTGCCGCCCGCAAAATCGAGGCAGGGAATCTTCCCGCCCAGCGCGGCGTTCAGCAAGCCCCCCTTGCCCCACACCATGTGCGCCATCGGCGAGTACACCACCAGCGCCCACAGTGTCAGGAACAGGCACATCGCGCTGAACTTCATCCGCTCGGCAAACGCTCCGCAGATCAGCGCCGGCGTGATGATCGCGAACATCAGCTGGTAAATCATGTACGTCTGCGCCGGAATCGTTGCCGCGTAGTCAGGATCGGGGGTCAGCCCTACATGGTGCAGGAACAGGTAGTGGAAGTCCCCGATGAAGCTCGTGCCCGGCCCAAACGCCAGGCTGTAGCCGATCAGCGCCCACAGCACCGAGATGATGCACATCATCGCGAAGCTCTGCATCATCGTGGAAAGCACGTTCTTGCGCCGAACCAGGCCGCCGTAAAAAAGCGCCAGCCCCGGCCCGGTCATCATCAGCACCAGCGCGGCGCTGGTCAGCATCCAGGCGTTATCGGCGTTGGAAACAACCGGCGCTGCCGGCGTTTGCGCCAGCGCGCTGGAAGCACAGAGAAGGGGAAAGACACAAATCAACCGAATCAAACGACGAGGGTGCATATCACTCCGCTTGCAGGGGACGGAAATATGTCACGACGGGGTGACCGGTGGGCGAGTCCGCAGTCCCGCTGCCCATCCTGAGACTGGAACCTGGGTGTTGCAGAAATGCCTTGAAACCCACTTTTACATATTTTTCGCGAATCGAAAACAGGGAAATGCTCCGCCCTTCCACATCCATCGTTGTTGACCGGCGGTCCGCTCTGCGGAACAAAAGAATCGAGCCTGATTACCGTCGGTCCGCCCCGCGCCCCTCTCTGCCGGTATAGTGGAATTATGAGTGAAGCATTGCGGGATCGCAGGCTCTTCGGCACCCTCGAAAGCAGCGCGAAGAACCGCGAAAAAGTCTTCGAGGCGAGCTACGGCTACGACCAGCCGGAAGGCGTCTTCCTCACCACGGTGGATGCGGCCATCAACTGGGTCCGCAAGAACTCGATCTGGCCCATGACCTTTGGCCTCGCCTGTTGCGCCATCGAAATGATGTCCATGGGCGCTTCGCGTTTCGACGTCGCCCGTTTCGGTGCAGAGGTGTTTCGCCCCTCGCCCCGTCAATCCGATCTCATGGTGATCGCCGGCCGCGTCTCCTGGAAAATGGCGCCGGTCATTCGCCGCCTCTACGAGCAGATGCCCGAGCCCAAATGGGTCATCTCCATGGGGGCTTGCGCCACCTCCGGAGGGGTATTTAATAACTATGCACTGGTGCAGGGCGTCAATCAGGTTATTCCTGTCGATGTCTATGTGCCCGGCTGCCCCCCCCGTCCCGAGCAGCTGCTCTATGCCATCACCCTCCTCCAGGAAAAAATCCAGCACGAACAGGGGAGCCTCCGGCGCGTTCTGAACCTGCAGTAATCGGACGCGTCTCGGCTTGATCGGACCCCGACCCTCGCTCCGTGTACGGAACGATAGCCTTCAGATCATTACTTATCTGGTTCTCTTGGGCGGGCCAAGGTTAACGCATCGTATACATCCCGTTTTTTGGACACTTTATTGAGGCAAATGATTGAAATAATTGCCTTCTAATGATTTTGATCCTGTGATAATGTCATATTCGCGGCATGGTTTTTTCCGGCTCCCTCCCCCGTCGGCCACCGCGAGTTTTTCAGGTAAGCGCGGATTCAGCACTTCATCTTAGCCATCATCAGTAAATTGCGGAGGATAGACGCATGGATTTTCGTCCGTTCAGCTTTGGACACCGAAGATTGCTCACGGGGTTCGCGATGCTGCTCGGCGCGGTTACGGTGCTCGGGCAAGCCTCTTCCTCGACACCTTCGGCTCCGGCTCCTCACGACCAGTCCCCGTCTCGGTGGGACGTATTTATGGGGTATTCATATGTTGCCCCTCATGGCACGGTTTCTACCCCCGAACCAAACGGGGTCAATACCGACCTCAATTACTCGGCAATTACCTACGGCGCGATCGGAAGCGTTTCTTATTACTTCAATCGCTACGTCGGCGGTCAGTTTGAATATGCCAACCACCCCAACGGCA
>JBKICP010000184.1:0-6055 GCA_046567085.1 Acidobacteriota bacterium | reverse complement strand
ACGATTCACCGGATAATCCGCTGCCGGAAGCAGTGGCGACGGGGAAAGAGCCATTGCTGGTGATTGGGGCGATTGCCGGGGGGCTGGGAGCAGGGAATCGGGAGTAGGGAGTCGGGGGCCGGGAGATTGCTAACGATTGAAAAGGGGGATTCATGCAGCCGATTAAGCCATTTTTATGGTTCGACCATCAGGCCGAGGAGGCCGTACAGTTTTACGTCTCGGTGTTTAGCAACGCGAAGATCGGCACGGTGACGCGGTATCCGGAGGGTGCGCCGGGCAAGGCGGGGACGGTGATGACGGCGACGTTCACGATTGGGGGGATTGAGTTTGTGGCGTTGAACGGCGGGCCGCTGTTCAAGTTCAATGAGTCGGTTTCGTTTGTGCTGCCGTGCGAGTCGCAGGCGGAGATCGATGAGTTGTGGGCGAGGCTGACGGCAGACGGCGGGGCGGAATCGCAGTGCGGCTGGCTCAAGGATAAGTTTGGGGTGTCGTGGCAGGTGGTTCCGGCCAATATGGGCGAACTGATGCGGGGCCGCGATGCTGAAGCGGCGAAGCGAACGATGCAGGCGATGCTGCAGATGAAGAAGATCGACATCGAGGCGCTGCGGCGGGCGGGGGCGGCGGGGTAACTTACCGGAGAGTCTCCGGTTTCGCGAACAATCTTATTGCCGGGCGGCGGGGGGGCGTGGCAGGATGGATCATCTCCCCTGGTTCCGGCAAGCGGTCAGTCGCCTTCGTGTGCGCTCGCGGGTACGCGAGCGGTTCGATGACGGCGGTGGGTATGGCCTCGTGGCGGAACAGCTTACGTTTCCGGATGCGTCGTCAATAGAACCGGTCGAGCGCGATGCGACCGCGTGGCAGGCCGCAGCCTTCCCATCCGAACCTGATTCGGTGCCCCAGCCGGAGGAGCGATTTTAGCCGGTTTGGCTCTTCGGGAAACCTCTGAAAGTGAGTGGAATCCAGGACGTCTTCCCAGCAACAAATGTCCCAGATCTCACATTTCCGACACTGCAGGTGTAAGGGGTTCAGGGGAGCAGAACAATGATCTTGCGAGTCGATGCAGCAGCGTTCGTGCTGGCCGTGGCGGCGGTGGGACTGCCGGTTCACGGGCAGAGTTTCGGCATGGCCAAAGCGAGAGTGACGCTGCAGCGAAAGCTGCCGGCGCTGATGCCGGTGGAGGGCGACTCGATCCGGGTACGCGTGACGGCCCACGGGGATGCCACCAGCCTGGCGCAGGACCTGCAGTCGCAGCTGCTGACGGAGTTGTTGAAGGACGATGCGAAGCTGCACGAGGAAGACGCCAATCCTTCGACGATGGTGAACGTGGAGATCACCGATGTGGGGCGGATCCAGCGGACGGTGTTCCAGCAGCCGAATCTGATGGCGGGGAAGAATGGTCCGAGTACGATTCCGTATCTGCGGGTGACGGCGTCGCTGAGCGTGGCGTTTCAGGCGAAGACGCGGGAGGGGCGGACGCTGGGGTCGGACAACATCACGGTGAATTACGACACGACGTTCGACAGCTCGGGCAACAACGCGTCGCACGGGGTGATGGGCACACTGAACAGCTCGTGGCACAAGATTCGGGGAGGCTCGAACGTAAGCGTGGAGGACCAGCCGCCCACCGATGCGGAGCTGCGCACGACGCTGCTGTCGAGGGCGGTCCACCAGATGGCGTCGCAGATTGTGAATACCAGCGAGAGTGTCGACGTGTATCTGGCGAAGAACAAGGGCGCGATCGATGAGGGAGACAAAGACGCGGAGGCGGGGCTGTGGGAGCGGGCGCTGGAGACGTACGAGACGGCTTCGCCGCTGAGCAAGAGAGAAGAGGATGCGTACCGGCTGTACGACATTGGGGTCGCCAATGAGGCGCTGGGATATGGGGCGAGCGATCCGAAGTCGGCGATGAAGTTTCTGGACGAAGCTGCGATTAACTATGGCAAGGCCATCGACGAGAAGCCGAGCGAGAAATACTTCCTCGAACCGCAGAAGCGGATCGAGACGGCGCTGATGCACTACCGGAAGCTGGAGCAGGAGAAGAATGCGCCGCCACCGCCTCCGGTGATGGTGGCCAAAGAGGCGGCGCCGCCGGTGAAGAACACCGCGGCGATCGCGCCGCGCGGAGTACACCACGCGGCGAGCGCGCCCCGGAGCGGGGTGACGCATGCAGGCGGAACGACGCATGTTGCGGAGCGGGCCCTGACCAACGCGCAGATCATCGCGATGGCGAAGGCGGGTGTGGCGGAGGACACGATTGCGCAGACGGTGCGCTCGGCCAAGGCGGTGGACTTCGATCTGAGCTCGGAGGCGCGGCGGCGGCTGGAAGCCAGCGGGGTGAGCGCTGCGGTGGTGAGCGCGATGAAGATCCGGTGGGCGCACGAGTTATCGAGCGGGAACTGACGATGATGCGGGTGCGGGCTGCGGTGGTTGCGATGGTGCTGGCGGCCGTGGGGTGTGCGGGCGCACGGGCGCAGGACGAGCGGTGCGGATCGGGAAAAGACCTGGTGGTGCAGGCGCTGGAGCGGGTGAGGCCCACCAGCGGTGACGATGCCTTTGAAGATGCGCTGCAGCTGCTGAAGCAGGCCGTGGAGACGTGCACGGAGCTGGGCGATGCCTGGTACTACCGCAGTCTGGTGGAGCAGCGGCTGGGCAATGCGCGGCTGGCGGCGTATTCGCTGAGCAAGGCGAAGGAGTTCGGCTCCGAGGCGATGCAGGAGGGGCTGAATCCGTTTGTGCTGGCGACGCCGACGCACGCGCGCGCACTGACGGGAGGGGCTCCGCCAGCGGGCGAGCCTCCGGCGGGAACGCCTGCGGCTCCGGGGCCGGTGCAGAACAAGTGGGCGCTGGTGGTGGGGATCAGCCATTTTGCGGATCGCGCGATTCCGACGCTGAACTACACGACACAGGATGCGGGCTCATTTGCGGCGGAGCTGAAGGATCCAGTCATCGGGCGGTTTCCGGCCGATAACGTGAGCGTGCTGACCGACGATCAGGCGACGACGAAGAACATCAAAGAGCGGCTGAACTGGATCGCGCGGCATGCGCAGCCGAACGATCTGGTGGTGATTTATGTAGCGACGCACGGGTCGCCGCGGTCGCTGGATACGGCGGGCGGGGCAAACTACATCGTCACGTACGACACGGAGATCAAGAGCGTGAACGATCCGGATCAGGACGCGCTCTACGCGACGGCGCTGCCGATGGTGGAGCTGGCGAACGCGGTGGCGACGCGGATGAAGGCGCTGCGGACGGCGGTGATTCTGGATACGTGCTACAGCGGCGGGGCGGTGACGAATGGCTCGCAGCTGATGGGGAAGGGCGTGGCGAATGCGGCTCCGTCGGCGGCGACGCTGGAGCGGATGACGGAGGGGACGGGACGGATCGTGATTGCGGCGGCGCGAGCGAATGAGGAGTCGCTGGAGAGCGATCAGCTGCACCACGGATACTTCACGTATTTCTTGCTGCAGGCGATCAAGGCCAAACAGGGGCTGGATCCGCTGACCGATGTGTATTCGACGGTGGCGCAGGAAGTGACGCAGCGGGTGGCCGCCGATGCAAAGGCGGATGGGGTGAGTCTGGGGCAGCATCCGGTGATGAGCCGGAGCACGGACAACGGGGATTTCGCGCTGGGGATTACGGGCGGGGGCGGAGTGGCTTCGGGGCGGTAGGTGTGGCGGATAGCGGATAGCGGATAGCGAAGGACGTTTAGCAAGAAGCTGTTAGCGAGCAGCTGTTAGCGAAGAGCTGTGAGCAAAGAGCGGTTCGCGCGCTGTTGTTGGCAAACTGCGCCCGGCGAGGAATCTTCGCGGGAATGTCTGGGCCGGTACGGCGGTTGTCTGACGCTTGGGTCCGGTGGATCGACGAACAATCTTTCTTTTTTCTGCGGATTTTGCATCATCCGGGACCTCGATTTGCGTATATGCGGGTACAGCAGTCGAGGGCACGCGCGTTGGATCCGTCGGCGGAGACATTTCGGAGCATCGTGGAGCGGCATCAGGCGCGGGTGTTTTCGATTGCTTTGCGGATTCTGGGAGAGAGCGGAGCGGCCGAGGAAGTGGCCCAGGATGTGTTTCTGGAACTGCATCACACGCTGCCGCGGCTGGAGAGTGAAGAGCATGTGACGGCGTGGCTGCGGCGGGTGGCGTGCCATCGGGCAACGGACGCGCTGCGGAGACGGGCGGCGCGAGGCGATGGCGCGGCGGAGGAGTATCAGGACGGGATGGCGCTGCGGCCGACGGTGCGGGAATTTCTGCCGCTGATGAATCGCGTGGAGCAGCTGCTGCTGACGCTGCCGCCGGCGCAGCGGATGGTGATGGTGCTGCGGTACCAGGAGGATCTGGAGCCGGAGGATATCGCGCTGGAGCTGAAGATGCCGGTTGCGACGGTGAGGAGCTATCTGCAGCGCGCGGTGAAGATGCTGCGAGCGAAGGCGGAGCGGACGCTGAAGGAGTACAGCCGTGGTTGAGATGCAGGACGATTTCGAGCGGGAGTTGCGGGAGCATTTGCGGGCGCGATCGGCGCCGGAGGGCTTCGCGGATCGCGTGATGGCACGGGTTCCGCAGCGAGCGCCGCGGCGCGGGTGGCTGGGGCTCGGGACGCCGGTGTGGCGGTGGGCGGTGGCGGCCCTGCTGGTGATGGGGATGGTGGTTGGAGGGCTGGAAAGGGAAAGGCAGCAGCGAATCGAGGGCGAGCGGGCGCGCGAGCAGGTGCTGCTGGCGCTGCGCATCACCGGGTCGACGCTGCGGGATGTGCAGCAGAAGGTGAACAGCGGGCCACAACAGAAATTCAGCCAGAAGGGCGCGGGCCGCGCGGTTCTGGGCAGGGACGACGAATAGGGAAGGCGAGAGGGGGCAAACGATGCGATGGGCAGCGGTCAAACATGCATTGGGGATGGCGGCGGTGGTGGCGGGGACGGGATTGCCGGTTGTCGCGCAGTCGCAGCCGCCGTTTCCGGTGACACTGCAAAGGCAGCTGGCGGAGCGGGCGTCGAATTACACCGAGGTGTCGCTGGATAAGAAGATGCTGGCGTTTGCCAGCCGCTTCATGAACGACTCGGACAGCGATCAGGCGCAGAGCAAGCGCATTATCTCGAAGCTGAACGGCGTGTATGTACGCAGCTACGAGTTCGACAAGCCGGGGCAGTACACGGCGGCCGATCTGGATTCGATCCGACGGCAGTTCAACACGTCGGAGTGGGAGCCGATGGTGAAGACGCGCTCGCGGGACGGGTCGGACGACGCCGATATCTACATGAAGATGGTGAACGGCGATGTGCAGGGGATGTTCATCCTGGACGCCGAGTCGAAGGAACTGGACTTCGTCTTTATCTCCGGGGCGATTGAGCCGGAGGACCTGAAAGACCTGAGCGGGAACTTCGGGATTCCGTCGGACGCGTATGCGATGAGCACAAAGGCGAAGAACAAGGCGCAGGGCGCAGTCCCGAGCAAGAGCGATAAGGCGCAGAAGGAGGGGCAGCCATGAAGATGCGGAGCTTTGTAGTTCTCGCTGCGCTGCTGACGCTGGCGCTGGCTGCGGTGGTTCTGCCGATGACGGTGCGGGCGGCCGGACATCCTGACTTCGACACGGTGGTTTCGGCGGTGGAGCACCGCTACGCTGCGCGAGCGCAGCGCATTCCGATGATGGGGCTGGTGAGCTTTTGCGGATGGATGGCCACCGGAGGCGGGGTGAAGGGGCTGAAGATTGCAGAGTTCGAGCATTTCACGGGTCCGTCGGATCCGGCGGATCTGGACAAGCTGGTCGACGACAGCCTGGGCGGAGAGTGGCAGCGATTCGTGGTGGACCGGGAGAAGGGTGGGGAACTCAGCCTGATCTACGCGCAGCCGGAGGGGCATGCGATGCGATTGCTGATCGTGGATTACGAGAAGAACGGTGAGCTGGATGTGGTGCGGGTGGAAGTAAATGCGGACCGGCTGCAGCGCTGGATGAAAGATCCGGGAGGCAGCGCGCGACGGCACGAGTATGGGACGGAGAGCGGGAGACCGGATTGAGGCAGCCTGTAGCCTGTGGCCTGTTTCCGGTAGCCCGAGCCTGATCT
>JBKICP010000183.1:0-4465 GCA_046567085.1 Acidobacteriota bacterium | reverse complement strand
TCGCACCATTATCGAAGCCGGCGCCGGCCCCCGGCTCACGGCTCTGCACAAATCCATCGAGCCGCAGGCCGAGCGCTACTGGCGCCTCTACGCCAGCTGGATCATGCACGATCTCCACCCCTCCCTCGAAGAGCACGACGAGATCATCGCCGCCATCGTCGCCGGCGATCCTGCGCGCACCGAACGCGCTCTCCAGTCCAACTGGGAAAACGGATGCGCTCGTCTTGCCGGTGTTATAGAGATCTTCGGCGAGCGCGGCAGCTGGTGACGATTCCCCCCGGTCAGCACTCAGCTTAACCCTTTGCGGCGTGCTCCAATGAAACCGCTGATCCGGCCGCGTTGTCGCATGCAGTATTGTACACAATTTTCGCAGGAAAGAATCTTCCCCACTTCACGCCCGCAGCAGTTCCGGTTCGCGCGTCGCCACCTTCGCAACGAACTCCCCGAATAGCGTGTTCGCCCACGCAAACCACGCCCGCGTGTACCGGTGCACGTCGTCCTTGAAATAGCTCTCGTGGATGAACCCGGTCCCCGCCGACGACGCGCGCAGCATCTGCACCATCCGCCGAACTTCCGCATCGGAGTCGCTCGTCAGTCCGTACATGATCTGCGACATCGGCCAGATCATCCCTCCACCTTCATGCGGGCCGCCGATGCCCTCCCCGGCGCTCCCTTCGAAGAACCACGGATTGCGCCCGCTCCACACAAACGCCCGCGTCCGCGCGTAGAGATCCGCATCCGGGGAGGCGTCGAGATACGGCAGACCCAGCAGGCTCGGCACGTTCGCATCGTCCATCAGCACCTGGCTGCCAAACCCATCCACCTCATACGCCCAGATCGTTCCCTCCGCCGTCGTCGCCACGGCATATTGCCGCAGCGCCCGCTCCACCTCATCCGCCAGCGATGTAGCCTCCTGTGCAAGCGCTTCATCATGCACGATCGAGTGCGCCATCGCCGCCAGCTGCCGCAGAGACGTCATCGCGAACAGATTCGATGGAACCAGAAACGGAAAAATACACGCATCGTCCGAAGGCCGGAATCCCGAAGCGATCAGCCCCACCGGATTCACCGGATTCCCATAGCCCTTCTCCCCCAGCGTCTCCGTCGGCGAGGTCGTTTGGCGCTGAAAATGATACGGACCCGGACCATTCTTCCTTTGCTGCACGCGCATCGTCGTCACGACCAGCTGCATGGCTTCCCGCCACCGCGCATCGAAGGGCTGCACCCCACCCGTGCTCTTCCAATAGCCGTGCGCCAGTCGGATCGGATAGCACAGTGAATCCAGTTCGTACTTCCGCTCCGCAACGCCCTGCTTCATCTCTGTCTCGTCGCTGCGGCTCCACGACAGCGTCCGCGCGCTCAGATCTGCCATAAACGCATTCGCGTACGGATCGATCAGGATGCACCGCGTCTGCCGTCGAATCACTCCCTCCAGCAGCGCTCGCAGCCTGTCATCGCTGGCCGCCAGCGGCAGATACGGCCACACCTGCGCCGACGAATCGCGCAACCACATCGCCGCAATATCGCCTGTGATCACCGCCGTGTCCGGCTTACCCTCGAAGCTCCCCGGTTCCACGGTCGTGTCCAGCGTGTTCGGAAAGCAGTTGGTAAACATCTGCGCCAGCTGCGGATCCGGAATCCGCTCCGCAATCTTCCGGATGTAAGCCTCAACCGCTTCCGACCGGAAATGCCGATCCGCCGGTTTCGGCCGGCTCCCGGCCAGCTGCGAAACCTCGGCCGCAAGCCCCGCCACCGGCAACAAGCTCGTCAAGCAAACCGCGCCGCCCCGAAAAAGAAGCGTCCTGCGCGAGATTCCGCGGCCGCCCACCCCATTCGATTGATCCGCAAACAATTCACTCACCGCAGTGAGTATAGATGCACCGCTGGCATCCACCGATCCCGCGCTCGGCTGCGCCGCAGGATTTGTGTCCCCCACACACCGCCGCCTTCGGCCGTCCACCTATCGCCGATTCAGCGTCACCTGTCCGCGTTCCGCGCCCCGCACCACTCCGCTCACCACAATCGAAGCGTTCAGCGCCGTGAAATCCAGCAGCAGCTCATCCTTCCTCGTCTTCGATACCTGCAGGAATCCAGGACTCGCCACACCGCCAATCGTCAGCTGCAGATCGTCGAATCCCTCCACCTTCCCCGAGCTCGCTACAAAGCGGAGCGTGTATTGCGCTGCAGCCGTCACCATCTTCCCCAGTTCCAGCGAGAACCGTCCGCCCTGCCAGTTCCCCGCCAGATTCGGTGCCCACATCTGAGCCTCGGCATTCCAGTCCGCCGGCGGCTCCTTGCCCGTGTTGAACACTGCCAGCGTCCGAATCTTCGGCGTCGCCGCGGCCTCGCTCACTCGCACCCGTACCGCATCCACCACCTGCGCCTGCACCGGCTGGATGCGCTTGTGCCCGATCGCCGTTCCCTTGCCCAGCGACGTCCACGTGCCGCCGCTTCTGCCTTCGACCTCGAACGCGCGCACCCGCTCGCCCAGCGCCGTGTCTTCCTGCAGAATCACCGTGTCGACCCGCTCCGCACGCCCCAGTTCCAGCGTCACCACCGCACCGCTGCCGCTCGTCTTCGCCAGCGGAGTTCCAAACCGCCGCCGCACCTCCGCCCCCAGAGCCGCCGCCGATGCGCGATCCTTCTCGTCCATCAGCCCTTCGCGATTCGGCGGAATGTTCAGCAGCAGCTGCGCGCCGCGCCCCACCGACCGGTAGTACACCGACAGCAGCTGATCCACATCGAGCACCCGCTTCGCGTTCGTGGTGCTCCAGAACCAGTTCGGCCGCCGGATTGAAATGTCCACCTCGCTCGGCATCCACACCGAACCTTCCGGATCGCTGTCCAGCGCCGTCGCCGTCCCCAGCTTCGCCAGCGAAGCGTCGATGCCGTTCCAGCACGGATACGGCGCATACCCATCCTCATTGCCCACCCAGCGAATCGTCGCCGCCTGCCCCTGGAAAATCATCGCGTTCGGCTGGTATCTGCGGATCAGATCCGTCACCGGCGTCACTGTCGATCCGTCGAACCAGATCTCCACCAGCTCGCCATAGCGCGTGAACAGCTCCGTCAGCTGCTCGCGATACATCGCGTCGTAGCGCGCCTGCTGCTCCGGCGTCTTGCAGATGCCGCCGATCCCCGCGCCAAAATGATCGTCGCGCGGCGACGCATAGATCCCGAACTTCAGCCCCTTCTTCCGGCACGAGGCGGATATCTCCGCGACCACATCGCCCTTGCCCTCCTTCCACGGAGTCTGCGCGATCCCATAGTCCGTCGTCTTCGTCTGCCACATGCAGAAGCCGCCCGCATGCTTCGCGACGAACACCACGTAGCGCGCGCCCATCGATAACGCTGTGTCCGCCCACTGATCCGTGTTCAGCTCCCGCGGATTGATGCTCGACGGCGGCGTCGTGAGATGGTCGTACTCCTTGTCCTGCCAGGTGTTCGGCGCGATATGCACGAACATCCCCGCCTCCAGATCCTGCCAGACCATCTGCTGCGCCGTCGGCCGTGCCACCGCACGACCGGTCACCCGCATGCCATCCGCCTCCGCCATCCCAAAGAAAGAAACGCGCCCCGCGCGCGGCATCCGGACCATCGCCAAAGCCGGCAGCGTCCGCAAAAGTTCTCGCCGATTCATCCTCACCTCACCTCAGGATTGCGCGACAAAGAGCCGTCTTCGCATTTCATCCTGCGGAAAGTGCATTGTATTATCCGGGATCACTCACAAGGCATCAGGTGGACAAGAAGACCGGCGCACACAGGCGCAATCCCGCACCGACCGGTCAGGCTTCCGCTTCAGACATCTCGTCGTGCAGTTCGCGCACGCGAACCCGCGCCAGCTTCAGCGCCCGTCGCCCCTCCGCCGTCGCCACGTAGACCTTGCGTCTCCGCCCCTCGACGATCTCCGAATCCGCGCGCAGCCAGCCCTTCCTCTCCATGCTGTGCAGCAGCGGATAGATCGTCCCCGGCCCCAGCCGATACCCATGCCGCCCCAGCTCCTCGATGATGCCCAGCCCAAAAATCGGCGCTTCCGCAGCATGATGCAGAACGTGCAGTCGAACCAGTCCGATGTAAAGTTCCTGATTTCTTCCCTTCGATTCCCTCGCGGCCATCGCCTGTCTTTCTGGCTGACACTCCAGCGCTTCGCATCGCCCGCCCTGGTTTGGACTCTACCATCCCTGATGCAGGCGCGAAGACAAACCTTCCCCCCCCCCCGGCCGCGATCGCGAATGCGGTTTCCCTCCAGTCGCATCACCCATGGCGACGCGGCATTGTCTGCCCACACTGAAGATCTGCAGCGGCGTTATCTCCGCCGCGCCGTCTCGGCCCGAGGCGGGCCGACCACGCCGGCCCAACCCTACTGCGACTCAGGCGGGCTCGCGGGCTCTGCGGCCGCTGCCTGCGCCGACGGCGGTGTCGCCTGCTCCTGCAGCCGATACCCATCGCGCGTGCGCACGTGATA
>JBKICP010000182.1:0-9484 GCA_046567085.1 Acidobacteriota bacterium | reverse complement strand
GGATCCTGACCGAAGGCGCGCACGGCCAACAGAACCGTCACCGTGCGAAACGCCAGAAAGAAACCTGCGGCACCCGGCAGCAACTCTGGAGACGATCCCAGGGCGATACCGCCCTCCCGTGATAGGTGAACCGACTCGCTCATCGCAGTTGTTCGCTCCGCAATGCCCTACGGATGTCTGCCCACAGGCATCCGTCACACGCATATTGGCCTATTGCCCGTACATCCGAGGAATGCCCTGGCTTCCCGCCGGCGGCAGATGGCGAAGAAAGAGCACGATCGACCAGAGTTCGTCGCTGCTCAGCGTGCCTTTCGATCCGGGCATGCCGGAAGGCCAGATGCCGTAATCCAGAATCCACTTCAGCTGCCCGTCCGTGTAACTCTGAACGTCGCGGGACGCCAGCGAAGGCACCGGCGGCGATAAATGCCGGGCAAAGGGCACCCCGGTGTTCTGCCCATCCATGCCGTGACAGGCCACGCAGTAGTAGGTAAACGCCTCCTTGCCGTCCGCCCGGTTCCCCGGCGTGTCCGGCAGAGGGTTCTTCTGGTTCCGATTCCCGATCAGGATGTGATGTTCTGCATAAGTAACCACGGCGGTTTCTATAGGTCCCGGCGGAGTGGCTTTGCAGCCTGCCAGCCAGAGCAGCGGCGACGCCGACATCATCAATACGGCGCGGCGCAGCATCACTCCACCACATGCAGCTTCAGCATCATGGAGCCGTGACCCGATCCGCAGAAGACTGAGCAGTGCCCGGCAAAGTCTCCGGTCTGCGTCGGCGTAAACTCCGCTTCCGCAGTGCCGCCTGCCTTTACCTTGAGGTTGACGTCGAATTCCCGGAGCCGCAGGCCGTGGGAGACATCCTGGCTCTTCAGGATCAGAATGACCGGCTCGCCTTTTTTCAGCGTGATTTCGCCCGGAGTATAAGAAAAGCGCTTCGCCTCAATCACGATTCTGCGAGGCGTCGTCTGGGCGGCAAGTGTCGGAGTGAAACAGGCTGCTGCCAGCATGCTGAGGCAGAACAACGGCAGCAGGATGATCTTCTTCATATCCTCTCCTTCGGATTCCATGGTCAGTCTGGACGCAGCGTCTCCCTCGGCCACTCCTGGCTGCGCCGGCAGAAGGGTATCGTGAGATCGCCGGGCAGCAGCACTCACTGAATGCCGCTCCCTCGGCAAGGTTGCGCGCTACGGGTTCAGGTACTGCAGTAGAGCTTTATAGTCGGCTTCGCTCAATCCCGCGCGCACGCGCATGTGTGTGGCAATCGTCCCGGAGATGCTCGCTGGAAACCCTTCCGGCGCATTGTGGCACCGCGAACAGTTCTGCTCGAACACCTTCTGGCCGCGCTGCGCCATCTCTTGCTGATCGGCCGCGGTTGCCTTGTGGTGCGCTCCTTGGATGGAATGATGGATGGTCTGGGCGGCCACAAGGGTCGCAGTCAGCATCACCCCTCCCAGCATCAGCGTAAGTGGTCCCTGCTTCATCATTCTTCCTTTCAGTCACAAGTCCGCGTCTGGGCCAACGCTCTTCAGCGGCGCCAGCGGCCGGTCGGCAGAGTTCGGGGTCTGCTGCATTACCAGTCCCTGCTGTCTGTTGCGAGACTAGAGAGAAGGCCGCGGCGCGATGTCATGCGGTCGTCTTCTGTTTGTCACTGCATTGTCGTCCCATGGCCCGTTTGTCTCAGGAGAAGACCGCTGCCGGCGCATCGGTCATCCCCATACACCTGCGGATGCGACGCGCCTTGATCCGCCCGCCCTCGCCAACCGCGCCGCCCGAGACAATTCACTGACATTTCTGCGATGCCTTTTTGACAACCCGGCCCTGTGGACATTGATAGCGTCAAGCCGTGAGGGAATCGGCAATCCATGTCCCCCGCAGCGCCACACCGCCGCCGCCCTCATCAGCGGGCGGAAAATATGCGGCCGCGCTGCGACTCCTCAGCCTGCGCGACCGGGTCTCCCTGTTAATGCTCACCACTGGCCGCATTGCCGTAGGCCTCTGCGATCTGCTGGTGGCCGCCGCCATGTATCTGCTGTTTCTCACCCTCCAGGGGCACACGGCCGTACCTCATCTCTTCGGCCTCCCCCAGACCGTCCTTTCGCTCGGAATCATCACCGCCACCCTCGTCGTCACACGATCCCTCGCCGACAGTTCCACGGCTCTTCTTTCGCTGCGCCGCATCCACCATCTCCAGACGGAGTTGCTCCTTCGCCTGGTGCGGGGCTACAGCCAGATGCAGTGGACTCACTTCGTCGAACGCAATCGCAGCGAACTCGTCAACTTCGCCATCCACACCACCCGCGACGCCGCCGACTTCTTCCACCGCTGGATCGAACTGGTCGCCTCAGTCGTCGTCGTCCTCGTCATGGCGGTGGCCGTCATCTGGAAGAGCCCTCCGGCTGCCGCAGGCGTGGCGGTTCTGCTCGCAGCCGTTTACGCGCTCCATCGATACGGAATCCGCGGCTCTCTCCAGACCGCCGCATCCAGTCGTGAAGACTCCGTCCGGCGGCTGCAGCGCGATTTAACGGACCTGTTCTCCTCCGGCAAGGAGATTCGCACCTATCGCCTGCAATCCTTCTTCAGCGAGCGGATTCGTCACCATGCCCAGCGCATGGCGTCGGGCAGCGTGCGCGCCGTCTTTCTTCCCCAGGTGGGCCGCAGCATCGCCGATCAGGGCGCCGTGCTGATCTTCCTTGTCATGGTCATCGTGGTGCAACTCCATCAGAGCGATACCCACGGGCTGCTTGCACTGCTCGCGTTCTACTTTGTCCTTTCGCGCCGCCTCCTTCCCCTCACCAGCCAGATCGCCCTCATCGCTGGACAGATGGAATCGGCCTGGGAACACGTGCGCATCGTAGATACCGAATTGCAGGAGTGTCTCCGCCATCGCGCTGCCCCGGAACCGACCCGGCTGCCAACGGCGGGCTATGCGGTGGAGCTCAGCCAGGTGTCGTTTTCCTATCTCGAAGACAAGCCGATCCTGACGAACCTCGACTTCCGCCTGCGTGAAGGAGAAATCGTGGTGCTCCAGGGAGCTTCCGGAAGCGGCAAAAGTTCACTTCTCAATCTCATCGCCGGGATCGCCGATCCGCGTTCCGGCACCATCCTCTGCGACCGTGCCCGGGTCTGCTATGTGCCTCAGGAAGTACCGCTCCTCGATGACTCGATCCGTACCAATCTGCTCTTTGGCTCCACCGGCATCCCCGACGAGGAACTGATGCGCGCCCTGAGAACTGCGCGGTTGGATCAGTTTGTCGCCGCCCAGCCCTCGGGCCTCGCCGCCGGAGTTGGCGACAACGGCTCCCTGCTGTCCGGAGGTCAGCGCCAGCGGCTGGGTCTGGCGCGCGCCCTGGTGCGGGGCGGCGACACGCTTCTGCTTGACGAGGCAACTTCGGCGCTGGATGAAGACAGCGAACGTGAGATCCTCGAAGCGCTCGCCGCTTCGGGAAAAGCCGTCCTGCTGGCTACCCACCGCGTCCGCGCACACCTCTTCGCTCATCGCGTTTTGCAGCTTTGCGGCGGAGAACTGCTTGAGGAACGCGCTTACCTGGAATGCAGACGACAGATGCAGAGGGATTCGGCCTCCCTCAGCTCCTCGTAACCGGCCCGGAGACGCTTCCAGCGGTGCGATTCCACGAGGTAGCGCCATCCTTCTCTCAAATGAAAGCGCAGCCGAAAAATAAGAAACCGCAGCTCGATCAGCTCACGCCTCATCCGCTCCCGCAGTGATGTGCGGGGCATAGCTGGATCGATGCGATCCGGCAGGCGCAAAGGTATAAGACGCCGCATCGTCCCGGCCGCCGGCTCTTCCGGGCGCGCTTCCCGCAGAGCATCCTCGAGCAGCAAATAGAGCTTGGTGCCGGGAACATCGGCCAGGACGGCTCGCTGACCGTAAAGTTCCACCCACAGCCGGACCATGGGCGGAAGGGCGTCGACGGTCCAGGAGCTGAGCTCCGGCGGCGCAAACGATCCGAAGAGCCTTGTGGCTAACAGCGTGGAAAGGCCAAGCGCAGTAGCGATTTCCGGCTCCCGCTCGGCCCTTGCCTGCACCACTTGCCAGAACGCAGCATCTCGCCCTCGCACCCTCACGTGCTGTCGAAATTCCAACAGCCACGAGGCGCGGGTGTGCTCGTGCCGCAAATGTCCCAGCAGATGCAGCGCCTGGCCAATAAGCTGATCCGCCGGCCCCAGCGACGGCAGGCGACCCGCCGGGCACTCCCATTCCACCAGCCGGTTGAGGCGCGAGTCTCTTTCCCCGGGACCCTTTGCAGCTTTCAGGCTCTCCACTGCGAGATGAAGCTCCGCCGACCTGCGGTTGTCGGCCTGATACTGGCCGGCCAGCGACGTGCGAATCCGGCCCGCCGTCTTGAACTCCAGGCTGTGGGCCGTCGATCCTGTCCGATGATAACCGTGCTGTTCCAGAAGGACACCAGCCAGATCCACGTCGGCCGGTTCCACCAGAAAATCAAAATCCGAGATGTGGCGCAGCGACAGATCCGGACAGGAATGCGGAAAAAGCGTGAAGCCCTTCAGGTTTGCAAAGCGGATTCCGGCGTGCTCAAACGACTGGTTGAGGGCCACCAGTTCGTGCAGCAACTCGGCCAGGCGCAGCTTGTTTTCGGCCAGCTTCTGTTGCAGCTTCTCAACCAGCCGGCGATCGACGGCACCGATCAGGCGGCGCGTCTGGATTACATTCAGGAAATAGAACGCCAGACCGCTCGTGTCCAGCCAGGATTCCGTGCGCGCCCAATCCTCAGCTGTAAACGGCGACAGCAGGGTGTACCCTTCTTCCCGCGATGCGGAGAAACTCGCCACAATCGCTTCCACCAGCGCCGGATTGCTTCTGCTTACCCAACCCATCCCCGGATCCTTCCCCCACAGAGAGCCTCCGCCCCATTACCCCCGCCCGTACTACTTGCCTTTCCAGGTCGGGAACAGGAACCGGTATACGATGCCCGTCTCCCAGATGTTCACGTTCTGGCTGGAGGAAAACTGGCGCGAGTAGCTGGTCAGAATGCGCGTGTTGTGTGGCAGGTTATAGTCCAGTGCGAAGTCTGCACGCTGCGTGTTAAACAACGGCACATTGTCACTCGCCTTTGTATCGATGCGGAAGGTCTGCTGGATACGGAACACCGGCTCCAGCCGTCCCACCCAGCTGTCCAGCCCTCCAAAGGCCTGCGTGCGATAGTCAGCTTCAATCCAGTAGCCCTTCGCATGCTGGCCGTGCGCATATTCTGAGCGCAGCCGAAACGCCGTGTTTGCCGGTTCCCACCATACGTGGGCTCCGACAAAATTCTCCTGCGTCCCCTGCAGCAGCCGATCGTACGACGTGCCGATCTCCAGCCGCTGCTTCGGCAGATACAGGCTCGCTCGCCCACCCGAAGACCTCTCGGCATTGAATTGCTTGTTGCCGCTGCGCGCCGAGAACCATGCGTTGTAACTGATGGAGTAATGAGGCCGCGAAATCGCCGAACCGCTGAGCATGCCTCCCACTCCGGTCCCGGAGTTCAGGGTGCCGATCCCTGCAATGAGCGGAGCATCCTGGAAGTTTTCAATCCAGATCTCCGATAGCCGATCGTTATACGTGTTGAACGGAAGCAGATAACTCCCTCCCACCACCGTTACATGCGAATTTGCCAGATAGTCTCCCTGCAGGTAAACAAAACTCGCCACATGGGAATGGTCGTACCCCTTCGGACTGCTGGGGAAGAAATCCTCGAGCAGAATTCCCCGCGACTCAATCAGCAGGCGGTGCGTCACAGGAGCGGCGATCAGTGGCTCGATATGCGGCTGATATGACGTGTTCCCCCCATTGGTGCTGGTGAAGAACCCCACGCCCCCCGAGATCAGCGGCGTGTACGGATATGTGTTCTGGGCCGCCCCGGAACGACCGATACAAAACGCGGCGAAGACGAAGACGGCAAGCCGGAACAACCGGCTTCCGAATATGGAAGAAGATCGCAGAGACCGAAGCGGCATAGGAGCCACAGTAACGATGCACACAGCCGGGCATGTCTCCGGATCTTCTGCTCTTTGTCACACCATTGTCATTCTGTCCGCCGGCCGCAAAAGAACGCCGTCACGGCGGTAACCTGCCTTTGTTCGCCGGCATCATCGTTCTATTCCGCGACCTTGGGCGCATTTCCATTCGCACACACAGTTGGAATTGAAGCGGGAGTAATACACGTCGCCCGAGCTGGTACTACCCAGCGGCCGCTGCTTCTTCCCAAGCCCGCGTGATTCTGGTCGCAGGCCGAATAAGCTTCTAGACGATTTGCCGCTGCAGCTGCTGGGGCTGGCACCGCATGGAATGCAGGGCAAGCCTCTTGCCGAGATACGATTATGAGTCCTGCGAAGGCGCCGGCAGGCCAGCATCGCGATTTTCGAGAATCAGTCCACGGTGAGCGCTGCACCGGATGTGCCCGATCCAGAGAACAGCGCGGTGGATGCGGCGATGCTGGCGCGCTATGTCTGACTGAGCACTCCCCGCTATCAGGAATATGAGCAGGCGCTATGCCTCTGCGTTGCGGAGCACTTGAGTGCGGTTCGCGTGATCGCCCCCTCTGGATCGGGATGGGAGGCGATACGGGGGCCGGCTTCCTCCGGCGAACTGCGGGATGCCGTTCTCCGCTGGCTCAACTCCTGAGGCCATTCGGTTACTTCCTGGATGCTGGAACGGAATCGGCATTCCAGTCGGGCGGCCGCTCGCCGAGCATGTTGCGAACGAAGTAGTCGTAGGTTTTGCGCGACGTGTAGTAGGCGTAGGGACCGCGGGTGCCGTGGTCGGCGCCAGGAACTTCGAGCATGTCGAATGCTTTGTTGGCGCGGATGAGGCGATCCACGACCTGGAGGGTGGACGATGGATCGACGTTGTGGTCCATCTCGCCGAAGATGAGCAGCAGCTTGCCCTGCAGACGCCAGGCGTTGTCGACGTTGGAGGATTCTGAGTATTGCGGGCCGATGGGCCAGCCCATCCACTGCTCGTTCCACCAGATTTTGTCCATGCGGTTGTCGTGGCAGCCGCTGTTGGAGACGGCGACGGTGTAGAAGTCGGGATGGAAGAGCAGCGCGCCCATGGAGCTTTGCCCTCCGGAGGAGGTGCCGAAGATGCCGACGCCGTGCGCGATGTCATACCAGGGGAACTGGGCGGCGGCGGCTTTGTGCCAGAGGATGCGATCAGGGAAGCCGGCGTCCTTCAGGTTCTTCCATGTGACGTCGTGGAAGGCGCGGGAGCGATTATTGGTGCCCATGCCGTCGATCTGCACGACGACGAAGCCAAGCTGGGTGAGGGGCTCGATGCGGGTGCTGAAGATCTTGGGGACGAAGGATCCCTGCGGCCCCGCGTAGATATCTTCGATGACACGGTATGTCTTCTTCGGATCGAAGTTGGCCGGTTTGTAGATAACGCCCCAGATGTCGGTGACACCGTCGCGGCCTTTGGCGTGGAAGACGTCGGGTGCATGCCAGCCGGCAGCGACAAGCTTGCCGATGTCGGTATGTTCGATGACGGCGAGTTGCTTGTTGTCTGAGGTCTGGTAGAGGGCCATCGTCGGGGCGAGATCGATGCGGGACCAGGTGTCGAGGTAATACTTGCCGTCCGGCGAGAACTCGACGTTGTGGTCGGCTGGATCCGGCGTGAGCGGAGTGAGGCCTGTGCCGTCGAAGTTGATGCGGTAGGCGTGCACGAAGTAGGGATCTTCGCCGGGGTTCATGCCGCTGGCTTCGAACCAGATCTGACGTTTGTCGTCGTCGACGTAATTGACGGCGCGGACGACCCAGTGACCTTTGCTGATCTGGTTTTCGAGCGCGCCAGTGTGGCCGTTGAAGAGGTACAGATGTTCCCAGCCATCGTGTTCGGAGGCCCAGATGATTTCCCGCCCGTCGTGCACGTCGTGCCGGTAGACCTTGCCGGTGTCGAACTGATTGGGGATGAGGGGCTCGTAATTGATGAAGGTGTTGCTGGTTTCATCGATGAGGGTGCGAGCGGCTCCTGTGTGGCCATCGACTTCGATGATGCGGTAGACCTGGTGGCCGCGCTGGTTATAAGCGAAGGTAAAGGCACGGCTGTCTTTCCACCAGACGGCGCGGGTCAGATCGTAAGGATTGGGAAAAAGCGCATTGCCGATCCCGATTTCCTTCTTCGCCGCTATGCCAAAGAGGACGGGCTGGGGCAGGGGCAAAACGTCGCCGGGCTTGGGGTAGACCATGGTGGAGCTTTCCGGCTCAAGCTGGTCTTTGGGCGACGACTCGACGTAATGGATAACGCGGCGGTAGCCGGGGCGGATGCGATCGGCAACGAGGTGGGTGGAATCCGGCGACCAGACCAGGGTGGAGAAGGCGTAGTAGTTGCCCTCCGAGCCGTCCTGGCTCAGGTTGTACTTGTCTTTGCCATCTTTGGAGCGCACCTGGACGTTGTAGTTGAGGATGTACGCGAGCCACTTGCCGTCGGGTGAGGGAAGGGTCTTGTCGGCGCTGTTTTCAGGCTTCGGCGTGTCGTCGTAGCCGTAGTCGTCGCCGGAGAAGAGCGGATGGCCGTGGCAGGTCCAGGCGTGGATGTCGCAGTGCCAGGCGGTGTTCTCGGCCTCGAAGTCGATGGCGGAGTCATTGTCGGCGAAATGGAAACGAGCGAAGGGGAGCGTGAGGGCAGTGTAACTGTCGCCGCTGGCGGTGGAGAGTGCGGCGGCCAGTTTGGCGTGGTCGAAGGCAGGCTGTCGGGCCTGCGTAGCCGCGTCGACGATGACGAATTCGTGTCCGCCTTCGACGGATTTGCGATAGACGAAGCGATCGCCGGTGGAGAGCCAGAAGACATTGTCCGTCAGGTCGAGGGGGAGCGCTTCGTACTTCTTTTGCAGGTTGAGGGCGCGGTCGTAGTCGGCGCGCGTGACCTGACCGTAGCTGCTGAGAGCCAATCCACTGATGCCGGCCAGCACCAGAAGCGAGATTGTCGACCGCTGATTCATGCGCCTCCTGTTCGCCTGTTTACGGATTGCACCCAGGCGGAGCTTCTCCAAAGTGAATGGGGGAGAAGGTTAGAGAATCAAGTTGAGAGACTGTATGCCGGAACGCAGATCCGGGGATCGAGGCTGTGCGAGGACAGATATGGGGAAGATTCTTCCTGCGATAATTGTGTACAATACTGCATGCGACAAGTCAAGCCGTATCGACAGATGCCGGTGAAGCGCCGCAGCGGTTACTCCGAGTGTTAACCGGGAGGAAGCGTTACCAGCTGCCACGTTCGCCGAAGATCTCTATAACACCGGCAAGACGAGCGCATCCGTTTTCCCAGTTGGCCTGGAGAGCGCGTTCGGTGCGCGCAGGATCGCCGGCGACGATGGCGGCGATGATCTCGTCGTGCTCTTCGAGGGAGGGATGGAGATCGTGCATGATCCAGCTGGCGTAGAGGCGCCAGTAGCGCTCGGCCTGCGGCTCGATGGATTTGTGCAGAGCCGTGAGCCGGGGGCCGGCGCCGGCTTCGATAATGGTGCGA
>JBKICP010000181.1:0-9606 GCA_046567085.1 Acidobacteriota bacterium | reverse complement strand
GAATGTGTGGTTTCTGGGCTGGCCTCCATCGGCAACAGGCAGTCTGCGGGTGGACCCAACCATTCGATTGTCCGCATCGTCTTTCGCTTCCCGCCACGCGAAGGCCGAATCCAGTGGCGACGGAATACGAGGCGAGTTGCGCAGTGCTGATGCCGTGCCGGCGAGGGCAAGAGAACCGTAGCTACCTCGCGTCTGGGAAAAGCGCAGCTCGATCTCTCGAAACGAAGCGTCCCGCGTCACTGGCGCCTCCTCGCGCCGCAGTCACGGCGGCTTGCATCGACGGCGGGCATTGGCCCTCTTCTGCCGCGGCAGAGTATTTCGAGAGCCGAGAGAATGTGCTGCATCGAAGTGTTGCGCCCGTAAAGCACCATGTCCGCGTAGCAGACCGGCGCCAGATCCCCGACGCGATCCACTACCGAGAGAGGCATGGAAAGCATGGCGTCGAGGACGCGGTGCACCAGCCGTCCGGCGAGATCGCCCTGTTGCGCGTGGATGAGAACGGCGCAGGAGAACACCGCACAGCGGTCGTGCGCAATCAGAGTGGCCTGGATGTCGTCCTCGACCGCTGTGACGTGGTAGGGCTGCAGGCGGAGCGCGAAGGCGGTAGCCGAGAGCAATTCCCGGTCGGCGCAGTAGAGCAGGATGGAATTCTTCGGCCGCATGGCTAGTTCCCGAATGCCTGGTCTTCGTGGACGTAGCTGATGACAAGGCCCAGCGGGTTGGTCAAGAGCATCTGGTTTGGCACCTCATCGCGGAAGCTGTAAATGACATTCGTGGTCCAGCGTTCGCGGCGCTGCTCCTGGCCGTCGCCGGGCGAGCGGAAGACCTTCTCGAACTGAATCTGCGCGCTGTAAGGAGGCTGCCGCAGGTCTATAAGGTTCACGGCGTCGATCTCGATGTCCACATCGGGTGCGCTCGGATCGAGGACGAAGGTCTGCAATGTCTGTTGCTGATTCACCCGCTGCAGCGTGGACGATTGCAATGCATTCGAGAAGAAGTCGAGCGACTGCGAGAAATCCCGTTGCAGCGTCGCATGGTTGCGCCCGTAGTAAAGCTCGCACCAGCGGGCAAGATAATACTTGCTCACGCGGTCCACAGGGATTTTTGAGAAATCGTCGTAGCTCATCACCTGGCCGCGCCCGATGTCGGAGATCGAAATCACGAGCGGCTTGAGCCGCGAGGCCGCCGATTGCGCCCTGTATAGCAGCGCAAGCAGAGCGAGCGCGGCCACGGAGAGCACCAGCAGCGCAATCTTCAGGTAGGTGTTGGTGACAACCGGCTCGGCATAGAGTTCAAGGAACCTGTGTCCGGCTTCGGTGGCGGTGAAGGATGTCTTTGCCATAGCGTTATTTCCCTGTGGGGTTGACCCAGGTTCCGCTGCGCCCGCCGAGAATCGAGGCGGTCAGCTCCGGTATCTTGTGCAGGCCGTAGACGCAGACGAAAGCGAGCGTGAGCAGCGCGGGCAAAAGCGTCACGATATTGGTGAAGCTGAGCGTGCCGATCACCTTGAACATGCCGACAACGACTTTCGAGAAAATGAAGATGAAGGCGCTGGCCACGACCTGATAGAAGCTGAAGCCGATGAACGCCTTGAGCCATCCCCAGAAGAGCCAGTCGAGCTTGGGCACGATGAACCAGGGAATGAAGATCGGGCCGATCAGCACACAGACCGCCGTGGCGACATAACCATAGGCGATGACAGCGAAGACGAATGCCTGCATGATCGCGAGCGCCAGCCAGGCGATCATCCATGTCAGCTCCTCATGGGGACTGAAGATTCCGGGCGGGGCTCCGAGCTGCTGCTCGGCGGCGGTGATCGAATCGACAATCTGCTGCGTGTTTTCGGCCTGAATCTCGGCCGAGAGCTGAATCGCCTCCTGGGTGATGAGGTCCGAGAAGCTCAAGCCCACGCCGGGCAGCGGCGTCGAGTAATAGGTCAGCATCCCGAAACCGAAGGAGATCATCAGGATCAGGTCGGCGAACTGGGCGAAGTGGAATCCGCCGCCGTGCCCCTGCGAACTGGACAGGGCGGATTTGACGCCGAACCAGGCGATCAGGATCACGGCCAGGCCACGGAAAATGTTCAATCCCGCGGCCTGGAACGCGGGGCTGTTGGCCCCGAGCAACTGGCTGATGGCCTGCGACAGAAAGGTGAGATAGTTCTGGTTCATCCTCTACCTTCCATCGGGGCTGAGCGAGATGGACTGGATCGCGCTGGCGATGCCCCCGGTCGCCTGCTGCATGACGTTGGGGAAGTTCTGATCGAAGTAAATGGACTCGTTGATGACCCGGTTGCGCTCGTCGAGCTGCTCTTTGGCGTCGAGCGCCTGCTGGGCGGCAACAGCCGAGAGGATTTGGTTGGTGTCCTGCTCGGAGTGGATTTGCAGCATGGTGGCCGTGTTGATCTTGCCGAGCAGAGCATTCGAGGTCTGCTGACCTGGGTCGTCCGAATAAGTGTCCGATTCGAGATTGGCGAGCTTCTGCTGAAAGGTCTCGGAATCGGAGCGAATCGTGCCCAGCGTCGAAAGCAGGTTAGTGACGTCGGCCTGCCCAATCTCGGAGGACGCATACTGGTTTTTGATTGCAGCCTGTGTATTGGCATCCATCTGCGACAGGCTGCCGCCCGGATAGCTCTCCAGTGGAATGACGGACGAGTTATAGGCGGACGTGGCGCGGGTGGGATTGCCGAGGTCGAGCGCATTAATCCAGGCGGAGGTGTTGCCATAGGTGTCAGGTACGGAAGCCGACGAGAAGTTCGTCCACATGGCGAAATCGGACTGATACCGCGCGGCGAGATTCTGCGGCATCCGTGACATCTGGTAGGCAAGGTTGTAGGCCGCGATGACCTGGTTCATCGTCTGGTAGGCGGTGGTGTAGATCTGCTCCGCTGTCTGGAGCTGCTGAAATCCCTGCTCGATCTGTTCGATGGCGTGGGCGCTCTGTGTAGGGTCGAAGACGATACCGCTGCCGAACTGGGCGTGCGCCGCTGGCACAAGCGCGAGGCTGAGAGCGAAAATCGGAGCGAACAATTTCATGGGCTTCATTGGAGTTCCTTTCGATGAGCGCCGGGCGAAGGCAACGGCGCGCTGGTTGTGTAGCGATAGGGTGAGGGCTTCTTCGGTGGCGCGGGGGAGGCGCAGCCAACCACGAGCACGAGGAGCGCGAGCAAAGCAAAGCGCATCACATCACCCCCGGCATGTCATGGTCGTCGTAGGCGGGCAGCAACATGTCCTGGGTGATGTAAACCTTGATCCGGTGGCCTTCGCGGATGGTGATCGTGGGCGGAATGTTGACGAATCGGTCCAGAACGTCCGCGCTCGATTGCGACAGGCTTGACGCCACACCCTGCTCGTACATGGAGGGACCGCTGAAGGTGTAGCCGTTGCCGTAGGTGGTGGCTTCGGCGGCGCCCGCGATCACACCCAGCGCAATGGACGCCCCGAAAATCTGCACATAGTGGTGGTTGACTTTGTCTTTGAGGCCGGTGTCGCCGATCTGGTCGAGACCACGGAACTGGTCGAGATCGACCGAGTAACCATCGGGCATGATCATGCGGTGGAAGGTCACGGCCAGCCGCTTTTGAGCAAAGTTCGAGACCTTCTGAACGTCGCCCAGGAGAAACGTCCCCTCGGGAATCAGCACATGCTGCCCATCGCGGCTGTACACGGGATTGGTCACCATGACCTTGACCGGCCCGGTGAACTCACCGTCAAGGCGGTTGGTGAGGACGGTGTCGATGGTCGTGCCCTCGAAGATCACATACGGGTGGCCGTGTGCCGCGTCGATATTGACCTCGGGCGCGTGCTTGTCGGCAGCATCAGTGGACTTCGGAGCTGAAGCCTGCTGCGGTGAACTCTGAGCACGAGTCGCTGGAGACGGATTCGGCTGGCCATTCGCGCCTGTCGTGGCTGGTGGTGTCGTTTCAACAGGATTTACGAGGTTCGAGGCGAATCGTGATTTGAAGGCCAGCGCCTTTTCCGCATCGGCAATCGGATCGCGCGGTGGCTGCGCCTGCTCGGCGGGACTGACACTGCCCGTCTGAGGGGAGCCGTTCGTGGCGGCTGTACCTCTCGGCGCAGCCATCGCGTCGGCCTTCTGTGCCTGGGCCTGCTGCTCGCTCTGGCGCTGGTCGGCGCTCAAGTCCTGCTCCAGTTCCTGAATCCGCTTTTGGTTGGCATCGTTCGATAGAGTCGCCGGCGGCGCTGCGGCTTCCTTTGGGACTGTGCGGGCGTGATTCTTCGAAAACAGCACGGCCATCAAAATCAGTAGGGCAAGCCCGGCAACCACATACGCCTGCGCCTGTTTGGGCACGACCCCTTCCGGCAGCACGCGCTTGTCACGGAGCTGCGCGCTCGGCGAATGCGCCTCCGGCGCTGACGCCTCTGTTTTCACTTCAGGAGTTGTTCTCTCTTCCGGCATGGTGCTCACCTGGCGTCTTTCCGCTCGAAGGTGAGCTTTTGCTTCCCGATCTGCAGATACCCCTTGTCCACCACTTGCGGAATCACATAGGTGTTGTCCCGGAGCGCGAAGTCGATCAGGTCAGGCTTACCGTCTTTCACCTCGTAGACGGCGAACTTTTCCGGAGCCGAGGTCCTGATGTAGGTAAACCGGTCGTCGTGATAAATCGCCGCAACATCGAACGGCGGTTTGTTTTTGAAGGTGTAATCGAACTTCAGAACTGCTGTGGGATAGTTAGAACGAAACTCTTCGACGGCATTGGCGTCACGCTGCCCCACCGCCTTTGCCTGCGCTTCAACTGCGGTGACTTCGGAGGCCGGAACCCATTTGACCGGGCTGTTGGTCGCGGCAAGGGAGGACGGATCGCTCGGCTCGATGACGACCTTCAGGTCCGGCTCGACGGATTCGTCATCTTTGAGCGCGAAGGAATAGACGTTGCCTTTGTCGGTGATCAGGTCGAGATCGGACTGGATGCCCGCCTGGGCCGGGTGCAGAAAGCAGTAGTTGCCCACGGCGTCGATGATCCAGAAATCCTTGTCGCCGGTGGCGGCCTCAATGATCTTTTCAGCCGCGGGCAACTCGATCAGTGTTGTGTAATGCATCCGGGCGCGGATCGAGACGATGTCGTTCTGGTGGTAGTGGACGATGCGGGCCGATTGCTGACCGTGGGCGACAGTTGCAACCAAGCCCAACACTAACGGGAAAACAGGAATGCGGTTCATCGGTGTACCTCGGAGGTTGTTGGATCGGGGTAGTCGTGGGCAAGTTGGAGCAGCCCCTGCTCTGCTCCAAAACGAGAAAAATAGTCCTGCCTGCGCAGGTTGTCGCGGGAGTTGTTGGTGGCGGTCCAGTAAGTCAGTGCATCCACATCGAGCACAAGCTTCTTGGTGCCGCGGGGCTGGATCAGGAGCAGCTCGCGCTTGGGCACGAGCGATTCGAGCAGCTCAAGCTGGGTATCGTTCAACTGAAATATGTCCGCGTACAGCCTGCGGTCGATGTTGGGATTGGCGAGGAAGATCTTGGTCGGGCAGGACTCGTTGACGATGTGCAGCAGGTCCGAGGCCGCCAGCTCCACCACGGATTGCGTGGCCAGGATCATGGCGGCATTCTTCTTGCGCCACGTCTTCTCGGCCCGGACAATCCAGTCGCGGATGGTTTTGTTCTTGAGAAACATCCACGCTTCGTCGATCACGAACATCTTGAAGGTGGCTGTGTTGGCAGGCTTTTCAATCTCCGACGACGCGCGCTGAAGGACATAGAACAGCAACGGCTCCAGCACATCCGGGTACTCACTCCAGCCATCGAAGTTGAAGGTCTGGAAGCGCGAGAGGGTGAGCGTGTCCTCCACGTTGTCGAAGAGATGGCCAAACTGGCCGGCCCCCTGAGAACCGAATCTTGTCCATCGGTGGAGCCGCTCGCCAAGAGGACCGAGAATGGACGCAACGTTGGTCAACGTGCGGATGGGGGCAGGCAGTTTATACGCGCGCTCGATGGCGGCGAACAGCGCCTTCTCGTCTTCCGGCGTCAGCTCATAGCGCCCACCGGATTCGATCAGCACACGCAGGAAAAGGAAGAGAAAATTCCGGTTCTCGTCAGTCGGCTCCAATGAAAACGGGTTGATGGTAAAACCCGGGTTCTTGAGACCGACATTCAGATACGTCCCGCCGAAGACACGCGTCAGCGTTTCGTAACTGCCGCCGAGGTCGAAGATGAAGGTCAGCGGATCGTATTTCTGCGCGGCCTGCAAGGTGGCGGCAACGCAGAAACTCTTTCCACTCCCGGTTGCTCCGAGCACGAGCGCATGGGCCACGTCGCCGGAGTGCAGGTTCAAAAAATACGGCGTGCCGTGCGTCGATTCGAGGGCGAGCAGGTATTCCCGCTCCAGATGAGGATTCCACTGGCTGCCGCTATCGACGGTGAACAGGAACGACAGGTCGGCATAATTGGAATTGAGCGCCCACTGCCGGCGCAGATTGAATTGTTTGTTTCCGGGGATGGTTGCAAAGAACGCATTGAGCAGGTTGTAGCGCTCTTCGTACAGTAGGCCGTCGTGCTGCGTGAACAGCTTCTGGAACTCCGCAACGGCATGTTCCACCTTCACGCGGTCCTCGTCGTAGATCACTACAGAGAGCGTGAACTCACCGAAGTTTTTGCCCTCGATGCCGAGCGCGGTCAGGGCCGCGCCCAGCTCCGCGATCGCGGCCTCTTTCGAGTCATCGACCAGCTCGTCTTTCGGACCCACGCTCTGCCTATCCTGAAGATTCGAGACGAAGCTGGTTTTGGAGTTGTGGTGGTGCCGTCGGCGGCTGGCAATCTCTTTCCGCGCTCTGGCGTTGTCTACCGGGTGCCACTCGGTCACGACGTGGAAGTTGGCGGCAATGTCGAATAATCCCTGCAACAGTAAAGGCCGTGTCTCGGACGGAAGTTCCTTCAGGGTGAGGATGCGCAGGTAGTCGTCGTCCATGCGCAGGTAGCCGCGGTGCGCTTCCAGCTCCGAATCGCATAGCTGGTAATCGATGCGCCGCGCGCTATATAGCCTCGCATCCTGAATCTTCGAGGGGCGGAAGTTTACGAGACGGCGCAGTATGCGGAACGTCTCTTCCGCCCCCGGCAGTTCGACCGTCATCAGGTCGTTCAACTGCCCACTCAAACTTTGAACTTTTTGCTGCAGACGCAGACGGTCGCGCTCGATTTGGCTCTGGATCAGCGTCCGTTCCTTACTGCCGGAGAACAGGGCATGCAGGTCGCGAAGCGATGCGCCAGGGTTTTTCGGCAGTCGAGCGAGGGTGTGCAGCAGGCCCGTCTTCTGGAAATTGCCGTCTATCATTACGGCCCAGAAAATCTCTATCGAATACAGTTGGTCCGCTTTCGACCGAAGGAACGCTGCACGCTGTTCCACCGTGGCGCGGATCAGCGGGTTCTGATACGTGGCGTGGGGAACCTCGATCCGGTTACGTTTGAACAGAATTTGGTAGAGCCGGCATCGGTCGTCCAGCGTCCGCAGCGCAGCTTCGAGCCGCTTCACGACATAGTCCCTGCCTGTGTGGTCGAGGCTTTCATAATCGATGCCGCCTATCTTCAGGACAGTGCCGAGATCGCCGGATTTGGTCAGGAATGCGTGCTCGTCCCAGAACCCGAACAGGTTGATCTGCGCCGGGAATGAGCCAGCCTCTTTCCAGTTTTTGGTGATCGAGTCAATTCTGAGCATGGCCATTCCTGATTGCGATTTCGAGCGGATCGTCCTTCATCGGGTCGTAGCGGCGGCAGAATTTGCCGGAGTTGAAGAGCACGCGCAGGATTTCGACATCGTGCTTCGTGGCGATACGGCCGATGGCGACGCCCACGATGAACAGCACGATGCCGCCGACCAGCGAGTGCATCAGCGAGAAGACCGCGCCTCCGGCGATCAGCGCGACAAAGAACAATCGCCTCTCCGCGCCGAGAACGGTCAGCGGGCGGTTCATCGCTTTGAAGACCTTGTTTCTGCGTGCATCGCGTCGTGAACCGCCCTCTGACACCTCGGACCTCCTTTCCGCCTATCGGGTGACTGGTTGCGGTTGGACCTCCCACCCCACGGACGAAGACCTGTCCGTGAGGACCCCGGCCTGCCGGGAAAACGGACTACCCCGGAAAGAGCCAGGCCATGAAGTTCACGGCGCCGACCGCCATGCCGATGCCGAAGATGATCCCGGCGAGCATGCGCTTGGACTGGCCTTCGCCGTAGGCAAACATCAGGCCGCCCACAACAATGGCAACCAGGCTGAGGCCGGTTGCGATCGGGCCGGTGAAGGCCTGTTCCAGCACCTGGACCGCGTTTTCCCAGGGGCTTTCGCCCGCGGCCTGTGCGTACACGGGGACTGCGGCAAGAAGCATCAAGGCTGGAATGGTCAGTCTCCGGGCGTGTGCCTGCCATCGCCGAAGAGCGGGCCGTTCAATTGGAAGTGTTTTCTGCATAGGCTCCCTTTCGTGAGCGTTTTTCCGGCGAGTGGGTACTCCCGGCTGCGACGTTCTGGAGCGACAGTACGGCGGAAACGGACGGATGCCCATTGCAGAATTGGTCAGGGCTGTGCAGGTTCTGCACATCGGTTTTATGAAGTCGTTATCAGGTATGCTGCACAGGGAGGTATTTCACGCAAATGCTCGAATCTATCCTTGCGGAGATCGATGCGGAGATCGCACGGCTCCAAGCTGCGAAGGCACTCCTGAGTTCTGAATCCGGTGTGGGGACCATTCGTAAACCAGGCAAGCCGGCGGTCGCTCCCGGAAGAACCGCAAAGCGCCGTACTCTAAGCGCTGAAGCGCGGGAGCGGATCCGTCAAGCGCAGATCAGACGGTGGGCCGCCGCGAAGAAGAAACCGAAGCAGCCCAACGTGAATGCCGCAGTTGCGCCATTACCGACTGCGAAGAAGAAGGCCGGCAAGAGCGCGGCGTGATGTCGGAACTGTGATTCCGGCCGACCGATTTAGGGGCCGCGATTCTGTGTTTCAGGGCGGATGCTTCAGGGAAGACCGGGAGGGCGTTGTTCAATGAGTGCTAAGGCAAAGTCACCAATCGGGATCGACCTCATACGATTCCGACTTCCTCAGCAGTCGCGAGTTCATGCCGCAAGAGGTCGTTGCACACCCGCCGACTCGATGCTGATCGTTTGTCCTGAAACGAACTACTCAATTGATTTTGTGGTCTCCCGCCCTGACTAGCAAAGCTAGGACGGTGCGCCCCCCGGTGTTAGGAGTCGTTGTCAATGGCCCGAGAATTCTAGGCTTCCTGTCTCATGTAGGCATAATGGATGCACAGCTATGTGGGAAAACCCAAAACGCGTTGAAGCTGCAATCAAGCGCCTTACACGCGAGATTCAGCAGATGGACGAGTTGTTTTATCCGGACAATCCGAAAGAACGTTATCTCTACGCCGGTATGCTCGAACATAAGCGAGACGATTTTGTACGGGGATTTGTAATCCAAATCCATACAGCGATCGAAGACATTTTAGATCAGCTCATCACATTTGCCGTTACAGGCAGCACACGAGGTCATCACCGTCTTCGCAGTCAATCAGCTAAGGCGTTACGTGGCCTTTTAGTCGGCGGCGAAAGCATCGGGTTTCATAGAAAGCTTTCCCTCGCAGTTGCACTTCGGGTTATCTCGAGGA
>JBKICP010000180.1:0-7584 GCA_046567085.1 Acidobacteriota bacterium | reverse complement strand
AGGAAGGTGTCGAACCCTGCGGCGACGGCGTCCTGGGCCTGCTGGCCGGCGGAGTGAGCGGAGAGCGTTTCCTGGAGGTGGACGTCGGAGCCGTGGCTGCTGAGGAGTTCGGCGATCTGCTCGACCTGGGCGCGGCGCTTCTCATTGTGGATGAGCAGCGGATTGAGGAACATCATCACACGGCGCATCAGGCGGGTCTCGGGGCGCGGGGGCGGCGATGCGGTGGGGCGGGACGGAGGAAACGGCTGGGCGGAAGGCCGGAGAACTCCATATAAGGACCGTTGTAGACGCGATGGGCTCAGGGCAATGTGAACAGATGATGAGATGCGGGGAAAGTACCTGGGTGGTCAACCGGCGGCCGAGGTTGCGGCGACGGCCGGTGGTGCATCGAGGAGAGCGGCGAGGCGGGTGTGGAACTCGGTGGTGTTGCCCATGGCCAGACGGTTGGAGACGGTCTCGGCGGCCAGGCGGCGATCGCCGGCGAGCAGCGCGGCGGCGGCGAGAATGTCGTAGAGCTCGGCGAATCCCGGATCGCCGGCGATGGCGGACTGCAGGCGGTGGAGCCCCTGGTCTTTGAGCCCGAGATGGACCTCCGAGGCGCCGAGCTTGGCGAGGGCGAGCGGGGCGGCTTCGCCCTGGCGGGTGGCGGCCTCGTAGGCGGCGCGGGCGTCGGTGTAGCGGGCGGAGTGGAAGTACACGTCGCCCAAGGTTTGCCAGAAGATGGCGTTGCGAAGGCCGAGATCCGCGGCGCGGGCGAGGCGGCGGAGGGCTTCGGGCGCGTTGCCGGTGCGGACGAGGCAGATGCCGGCGAAGAGCCATGCGGCGGCGCAGCCCGGATCGAGGGCGCAGGCCCGGTCGAAGTGAGCGAGAGCGGCGGCGGGCCGGCGGCGATGTTCCAGCTCGCTGAGGCCCAGCTCGAAGAGGGCCTGGGGGTCCTGGCCGGCGGAGGCGAGCTTCTTTTCGATCAGTGACTGATACAAATCATTTTTTCGGGCGCGGTCGGACTCCCGATCCTCGGCATGGCCGAAGTGATGGACGATGAAGCCGGCGCGGCCGGAGCGGAGGCCGAGGGCGGCGAGCCGATTGGTAACCGTCTCGTGCACATATCCCTCGTAACGGATGCCGGGGTGGCTGCGGAAGAGGCGTGTGGTGAGAGAAGGAACGTACGCAGGAAAGGGCTGTGATTCCTCGAGGACGAGGGGATTGACGCGGGGGGACTGGCTGCCGAGGCGGGTGTGACTGTCGCGCATGTAGTTCCAGCGCCAGCTCTCGAAGGCGAAGAGTCCGGGCTGGTCGAGGAGCGGGCGAATCTGGTGGGCGGCATCGCGGTCGAGCATTTCGTCGGCGTCGAGAACGAGGATCCAGTCACAGCGGCGATGCGCGAGGACGCGATTCCGGGCACGGGCGAAATCGTCGTCCCAGGGGACGGAGAGGAGTTCGGCGCCGAACTGGCGGGCGATGGCGGGTGTGGCGTCGGTGGAGCCGGTATCTCCGATGAGGATGCGATCGGCCACGGGCGCGACGCTGGAGAGGCAGCGCGCGAGACCGGCGGCGACGCCATCCTTCACGATCATCTGGAGTTCGAGAGTGGGCATCGGACGAAGGTTTCGCAGGGACGCACGAGGGAGCGGTGCGCCAGGAGCGGGAGGTGTTTCTATCGGCAGACGGCGTGGGGAATTTCAGCGGTGTGGGGAGAGGCGCATTCCTGCTGCGCGTTTGTTTTGTGACGCGGGTCACGGGTCCTGCCCGTATTCCGGCCGGCGGTCTGAAGACGATGGCTGTTTTGACCGATAGGGGGAGCGACGTGTCCCGTCTTCGGGCGGCGACCGCTGGGCCATTTCTGCAGGATCGTGATCACGCGACGACAATTCGCCAGGAATCTGGCTGCGATGGCGGCGGCAGCGATGGCAGGCGGCCATGATGGGATGGCGGCCAATCCGACGGCTCCGTTTCGGATGGCGTTCAGCATCGATTCGCTGGCGGGTGTGAACGTGAACGATGCGCGCGCGGCTTACAAGGTCTGGGAGTCGGAGGTGATTGAGAAGTTCGGATTGAAGAACATGGAGTTTTACTCCGAAATCTTCTATCCGTCGGGGCAGATTCTGCAGATGGTGCGATCGGGGCAGATCGAATGCTTTACGCTGACGACGCTGGAATACGCGAGCGTCGTGAATTTCACGGATCCCCGGCAGATGGTGGTGGTTTCCGAGCTGATGAATGGGGTGGACTATCTGCTGCTGGTCCACAAGGACAGCCCGTATCAGAAGATGGAGGATCTGAAGTCCACGCAGCTGCTGATGCATCACCACCGGGATACGACGCTCCTGAGAACGTGGCTGAACGTTCGGCTGGCGGAGATGGGGAAGCACACGGTGAGCGAATTCTTCAGCTCTGCCGAGATGCGCGATAAGGTCAACGAGGTGATCCTGCCGGTTTTCTTTCGCAAGGCGGAGGCGGGAGCGATTTCGCGGCGGGTCTTCGATCTGGTGATTACGATGAATCCGCAACTGGGGCGAGATCTGCGCATTGTCGCCACATCGCCGAAGCTGGTTCCGGTGGGGATCTGGTTTCGGAGAGACTGCGATCCGGCAACGCTGAAGGAAGCGATGGATGTGGTGACGCGATTCGAGAGCATTCCGGCGGGACGGCAGATTCTGGCTCTGTATCAGTCGTCGGGGCTGACGGAGTGTTCGTGTTCGATTATGGCGGACACGCTGCGCTTTATTCGGCAGAGCGAACGGATCCAGAGGCGAGCGGGGTGAAGCCCGGGTTGAACCCGGTGGGTGGTCCCGATGCATGTCGCTGTGAGTTGTGCGGGAGGGTTGGAAGTTCGGGCCCGATCCAGAGAAGAAGCCAGTTGTCCGGGCCTGAAGGCTCCGTTCGACTCGCCGGCTCACGCCGACTCGCTCAGGACAGGCTTGAGGCTTCTACTCTTGTGCTGCTGCGCAGCACCGCTTCGCGCAAGGCCTTCAGCCCCTGGGTCGTAGCAGCAGCTTAGTTGCCGGTGAGTGGGGCGCAGGTGCTGTGCTCGGATTCCCATTGTGCGGGGGGATCGGGGCTGGGGGTGGCGACGGCCTTCTGCACGCCTTTCACGTTGACGGGCTGCTGGAAGCTGTAGACGTTGCCGGAGCAAACGAGGTCGCCGGTGAGACTGAAGACAGAGTAAGTATCGACCGCGCCGCCACCGAAGAAGACTTTGGTGCCCAGGATGCTGCTTTGTTTGGTGACGGAGCCGCCGGATTCGAGAGCCTTGACCCAGAGCAGGTTATGCCAGGGACTGCCGGGATCGGTGGCCCCGGTGGCGGAGAATCCGATCTTCTGCGCCAGGGCGTCAGCGGAGAGAACCGAGGCGAAGTGCGAGGGTGGGGTGATGGGTGTGCCCTGGGTCTGGGCCCCTGGATCGGTGGCGGCGGCGCTGGAGGGTGCAGCCTTTGGAGGCGCGGCGAAGGCGGAGGTCAGGAAGCTTTTGATGCCGGCAAGGACGGCGTCGGCGTCGTTGGCCTGCGGCGCGTCGGAGGAGTAGCTGGCCCTTGCGTCGCTGCATTTGTCGTAGGCGTCGAAGAGGCTCTGCATGTTCTGCAGGTAAGGCGAGTGGGCGTAGTCAATCGAGCCGAGGGCCCAGGGGCTGTAGAGCTCGGGGACGAGGACCTGGACGTTGAGGGCGCGCAGCTGGCGGGCAACTTCGTTGACGAGGGCGGGATCCTGCACGGTTCCGACGACGGACGTGACGGACTGATCGTGGCTGAACATTTTGATGACGTCGCCGGCGACGGAGGCGGCTTCGGTGGGACTGGAGAATCCGCCGAGGGCGGTGCCGAGGAGGCTGCGGCCTTCGATGTGGGGATGGGGATGATCGGCGGAGGGGGCGGTCTTAGCGGGGTTGACGATGCAGGCGGCATCGGCATGCGCGAGGAGACTGCGCATGCCGGCCATGTCGGCGCGCCAGCTCTGGAAGTCGGCGAGCAGCGTGCTGCCGGAGGAGATGACGATGATGCCGGAGGCCGAGGGCGCGGCACCGGCGATGGTGCATGGGGTATGGGCGCCGGCGGCGGCCGCGGTGACTTCGCCATGGTAGAGGTACTGGGCGGTGTCGCAGGCGATGACGGCGCTGTTGTGCTCGACCGCTTTGTAGGTGAACATCTCAGTTTCGATGGAGAAGGGGCCGCTGGGGGAGGAGCTGCTGCCTCCGCTCGATGAGGCGGCGGGCTTCGCGCTGCCGCCGCTCTGCGCGAGCGCGGGAGCGCAGGCAAGGGTGGCTGCGAGAAGGAGAAAGGGGGTGTACAACGGTAGCCGGGGCATGGAACGGTCCCTCCTGCGACTGCTTCCCTGGGGACAGGGAGGATCTGCGGGGAAAGTCGGACAACGGGGGATCGCCGTGACGGGAGCATACCACGGGGAGGTGAAGGATGGGAGGTGGCCGCCTTCGCGGCCGGCGGGGGCCTGAAATCCGGTGGAGCAAGCGCGCGCCGGGGGTAGGATTGAGCATCATGCAAACGCTTTTGCGGAACGCCAGGATTGTGGACGCGACCGCGCCGGAGCCGCGCGCGGGGAATGTGCTGATCGAGGACGGGGTGATTCGCGAGGTGGGCGGGAAGGCGCCGACCGGGGATTACGCGGCGATCGATGTAGAAGGGCGGACGCTGATGCCGGGGCTGATCGACTGCCACGTTCATGTGGTGGCGAGCCTGATGGATCTGGCAGCCAATGCGGCGTTGCCGGCGCCGCTGGCGGTACTGCGGGCGGTGCCGATCCTGAAGGGCATGCTGGAGCGTGGATTCACGACGGTGCGGGATCTGGGTGGCGCGCCGTATGCGCTGGCGGAGGCGATTGAGCAGGGGCTCACGCCGGGGCCGCGGCTGTTTGTGTGCGGGAAGGCGTTGTCGAAGACGGGTGGGCACTCGGATGCGCGGGCGCGGTACGACGGGCGGGATGCGAATCGATGGGCGGGGAATTTTGGAGCGCTGGGGCGGATCGCGGATGGGGTGGACGAGGTGCGGCGCGCGTGCCGGGAGATGCTGCGCGAGGGGGCCTCGCTTATTAAGGTGATGGCGAATGGCGGGGTGGCGAGCCCGACGGATCCGATCGACTGGCTGGGGTACACGGTGGAGGAATTGAAGGCCGCGGTGGAGGAGCCGCGCGACGCGAAGACGTATGTAGCGGCGCATCTGTATACGGCGGAGGGGATCGAGCGGGCGGTGGAGTGCGGGGTGAGGACGCTGGAGCACTGCAATCGAGTGGACGCGAAGGCGGCGCAGAAGGCGGCAGAGGCAGGGGCAATTGCGGTGCCGACGCTGGTGACATATGAGGCGCTGGCACAGGATGGGCCAGGGCTGGGATTGCCGGCGGCGTCGGTGGCGAAGATCGAGACAGTGCGAAAGGCGGGCCTGGAGAGCCTGGCGATTTTGCGGGATGCGGGGGTGAGGATGGCGTTCGGGACGGATCTGCTGGGGCCGACGCACGTGCGGCAGTGCGAGGAATTTGCGATTCGGGCGCGGGTGCTCGGGGCGCAGGAGATTCTGGCGAGCGCGACGACGGTGGGGGCCGAGGTTCTGGGGATGGAAGGGCGGCTGGGGGTGGTGGCCGAGGGGGCGAGGGCGGATCTGCTGGTGGTGGAAGGGGATCCGCTGCAGGATATTACGGTGTTGGCGGAGCCGAGGAAGCATTTGCGGATGGTGATGAAGGACGGCGTGGTGGTGCGGGGCAACTGAAGGGCGGCGGCGAGTCTCCTGATTCCTGTTGAGAACTGCATGGATTGTGCCAGCGGCGGGCCGATGGGGGTGGCGTGCCTCGGGAGGGCGACGTGCGGGAGGCGCTGCCGCACCAGATTGGGAAGACTTTCTCGATCCGGGCCGGATTCTCTCCGCCGGTGCAGTGCACGCGACGGTTTGTGAAGACAGCGGCGGAATCGCCGATCACCATGAAGAGAATCGATGCCGATCCATCGCGAGGCGATGGGGCAGGGCTGTGCCCTGCGAGTGGCGAGAGCGGAGACGGCAGATGAAATGGTTCTATGACGTGAAAATCGGGACGAAGCTGATGGCGAGCTTTGTTCTGGTGGGGCTGATCACGGCGGTGGTGGGATTGATTGGGATTCTGAGCCTGGGAAAGGTATCCGGGATGGGGGCCGATGCCTACGCGAAAGAGACGATGGGGATCTCGTGGCTGCTGACCGCGCAGGTCGATCTGCTGCATGGAGTGCGCTACGAAAAGAATCTGATGCTGGCGGACACGAACGAGAGACGGGCGAAGTTCCGGGATTCTCTGGAGGGGACGATCGCGAGTGTGGAGAAGGACATGGAACAGGCGCGGCCGCTGATCCACACGGAGGAAGGCCAACAGACTCTGGCGGAGTTCGACACGGCGTGGCAGGCGCGGAAGCAGGCGTGGGAGCGAATCATCGACCTGGTATCGAAAGAGCCGCTGCAGCGAAGCCGCCCTTCTCTGACATTCGAATTCGGGGACGCGCTGGAGTCCTCCAACCGGGTGGAGAACCTGCTGCAGAAGCTGGTCGATGTGAAGGAGAAGACCGCGAAGGAGGTAGACGACGCGACGCAGAGCACCTATCGCAGCAGCCGGCTGTTCATGCTGCTGCTGATGAGCGGTGGGGCGCTGCTGGGGGTGGGGCTGGGCATCTTCATCGCGCGGAGCATCTCGCGTCCACTGGGCAGAGTGGCCGAGGCAGCGCGGCAGATCGCGCAGGGGGATGTGGACCAGAGGATCGATTATCGCGGCGGGGACGAGGTGGGCTCGCTGGCGGAGTCGTTCCGAGGGCTGGTGGAGTATATCCGGGGGATCGCGGGGGCGCTGGAGAAGATGGCGGCCGGGGATCTGAGCGTGCAGGTGGAAGCCAAGTCGGACCGCGATGTGCTGAGCAGGAGTTATCTGAAGACGGTGGAAGCGATCCAGACTCTGGACAGGATGTTCACCCGGCTGACGGATGCGGCGCGGGAGGGAAACCTGGCGGAGCGCGGCCATCCGGAGCGGCTGCAAGGGGCCTATTCCGCGATGGTGCAGGGGGTGAATGCGCTGCTGGAGGCGCTGATCGGGCCGCTGCACATCTCCGCACAATACGTGGATCGGATCAGCCGGGGCGACATACCGGAGAAGATCACGGAGGACTACAAGGGCGACTTCAACCGAATCAGGAACAACCTGAACACGCTGATCGACGCGATGCACTCCGTGACGGATGCGGCGGACAGGATTGCGCACGGGGATCTGACGGTGGAGGTGAAGGAGCGCTCGGCCGAGGACAGGCTGATGCAGGCCCTGGCGGCGATGGTGCGGGGTCTGACGCAGACAGTGGGCGAGATCCGCTCGATTGCCGGCGAGGTGGCCACCGCCAGCCAGTCGATCTCAACCGCTTCCGTGCAGGTGTCGAAGGGCGCCAGCGCGCAGGCGGCCGCAGCCGAAGAGGCGTCCTCGTCGATGGAGGAGATGGTTTCCAACATCAAGCAGAACGCCGATAACGCGCAGCAGACCGACAAGATCGCCAACAAGAGCGCCCGCGACGCGCAGGAGAGCGGCAAGAGCGTACTCGAAGCGGTGGCGGCGATGAAGGAGATTGCCAACAAGATCTCGATC
>JBKICP010000179.1:0-3991 GCA_046567085.1 Acidobacteriota bacterium | reverse complement strand
CCTGATTCGCCACGATTCTCATGGGGACGTAGATTACGGTTCCATTTCCGAGATCGACATCGTGATCCATTACGCCGAAGGCGTTGTGGCCGGAGAAGCGAATGGCGATGGGGCCGTCCGGCCCGGTGGTTCTCCACCAATCGGCGTCCGCTTTTTCGAGGGGAGACTGGCTCAGGCCGGAGGCCCAGCGGGCGAAGTCCTGCGGGCGCCACAGGGCTTCATAGACCTGTGGCCACGGGCGGGCGATGGAGATGCTGAGGGTGCGGGATTGAAGCATTCTGCCTCCCGGTGGGATCGCAACCGAATGGCGGCGGTCCTGAAAGGATGCTCGGAGGTAGCTATTTCCTGGTTTTGGCGTGCTCGGGGCTGAGGAAGTCCTCGACGGTCCAGCCGGCCATGAGGTCGAGGTCGCGTTCGGGCGCAGGGTGAGCATCTGCGGCGGCGGCGATTTCGGCGGCGAGGTAGTTTTCCGTCAGGCCGCGGCGGAGGATTTCGAAGGCGTCTTCAGGTGTGTCGGCGAACTGGAAGAGTTCGAGGTCCTTGGGCGAGATGGCGCCGGTATCGACGAGGGCGGGAAGGTTGATGACCCGTTTCCAATAGTCGGACCCGTAGATGACGACCGTGATTTTTTTGGCCAGTTTGCGGGTCTGGGCGAGGGTGAGGAGCTCGAACATTTCGTCGAGGGTGCCGAAGCCGCCGGGAAAGACCACGAGCGCTTTGGCGAGGTAGGCAAACCACAGTTTGCGCATGAAGAAGTAGTGGAACTCGAAGTTGAGCGAGGGGGTGATGTAGGGGTTGGGGGATTGCTCGAAGGGGAGGCGGATGTTCATGCCGATGGTTTTGCCGCCGGCCTCGAAGGCGCCGCGATTGGCGGCTTCCATGATGCCGGGACCGCCGCCGGAGGTAACGACGAAGCGGAGCTTGTTGGAGGGGATGGTTTGGGCCCAGCGGGCGACGAGTTGGGCGAGGCGGCGGGCATCTTCGTAGTAGCGCGCCATTTCGAGGGCGGCGACGGCGCGCTTGCGCTGGAGTTCGGAGGCCTGGCCGGCGGCGATGTCGCGGGCTTTGGCGGGCTGTTCCTCACTGGGAGCGGCTTTGACGGAGCCGGTATTGTCGAGCAGTTCGAGGTCGTGGTCGGTTTCGTCGCGGCCGCGGAAACGAGCGGAGCCGAAGAAGACGACGGTGTCCTGCACGCGCTCATGCCGGAAGCGGGCCAGCGGCTCGAGGTACTCGGCGACGATGCGCATGAGGCGGCCGTCGGCGCTGTTGAGGAAGTTGGCATTCTCGTAGGCGAGCGGGGCCGCGTCGAGATGGGGCGGGGCGCCGTTTTCGGGAAGGCCGTTGCCGGGATTGGCGGGCGCGGGTTCAGGCTTGCGTCCGGGACCGGGCTTGGTTTTCCGGGAGGAATGTTTCGCCGGGGGGGAGGATTTGGAACGGGCGGATTGGGCCGGGGAGGACTTGGAGCGGACGGCGGATTTTGGAGCCCTTTTTTTCATGAATCACCTGTCGTGGCGGCGGAAGGCTTCGTAGAGAGCGATCCAGAGGTTGAGCAGTCCCAGACCTGAGACGATTCCGCGCACCGCACCGTTGGCAGCATAAATGGAAAGAGTAGGAAATTGGACGAAGATGGGGTTTTGGTCCCAGAAGGTGGGCGACCAGGGGGCATAACAGACGGCGAGGCCGATGTACATGCGCAGCATGACCCGCAGGAAGAGTTCGAAACGGACCAGCCAGCGGGGAAAGCGTTGCTGCGGCGGCGAGGAGAGCGGCTCTCCGGCGAGCCGTGGGGGAGCCTTCGCGTGGTCCGGCAAGGGGGCCGAATCGGCGGCGAGCGAAGAAGAAACAGGGTCCGGGAATTGCAGCATGCTCTTGGTCAGGCTCGCCGCAGTCCCCATCGGCGCCGCATAGCGGCTGCCCGGGACCTCCGGCCGAAAACCGGGTCGGTTCGGGGACGCCATATTGCAACGGTAACACAGGCGCTGGGGGGCGGCGGGCGAGAGTTGCCGGGTTGCGCCGGAAGGGAACATGCGGATCGCAGAGCGCGAAGCGTTGTTCCCAGTACAGGCTGAATCGCACCGCCGATGCGCGGTTTGTGGTTTCCCAGGCGCCCAAAGGCGAGGGACCCGGGAAACGCCGGATCGTGGGCGCAATGACGCCGGGACGACTGGACCTAGAACCGATAGAAGACGCCGGCCATGGGCTGGTTCATGTAGGTGGACTTGCCGGTGGAGGAGTACATCACAGACAGGTTGGGGGCGCTGTAGATGTTGCCGCGGAATTGCGCGCGCAGGCCGAACTGATGGGAGATGGCCCAATCCACGCCGCCGCCGTAGGTGTATGCGACGCGGACGACATCGTTAATGGGATAGAGGGTGTTGCTGGGCTCGTCGATGAAGAAGCCCAGGCCGCCGACCGCGAAGGGGCGGAGGGGGCCATATTTTCTGGAAACGACCCAGTCCAGTCCGACCAGAAAGGCCCTGGAGGCGAGAGCCTGGGGCGGATTGTTGCACATGTAGCCGCAGTTCGTCTTGGTGGGGGCGAAGTTTGCATCCGCATTGTTGTACCCGAACGCCACCTCGTAGCCGATGAACGGACTGTGGATGTGACGCAGCTCGAAGAAGCCGCCGGGGGCATTGCTGGGGTTCTGCTGGACGCCGTTGCCGGTGCTGGGCGCGGTGAAGGCCTGATAGATGCTGAAGCCCATGTCGGTTTCGCGATACGCGTAGGGGCGCCGGGTGGTCTGCGGCTGCTGGGGCTGGGCGGCAGGCTGCTGATCCTGGGCACGGACCGCAGGAGCAGTCAAAATTGCAATCCCCATCAAAAAAAGAAACGCCTGGATGAACTTCCCACGCATCATGATCTCCATACTCCACAGGTTCAACATACCGCGTCCGGGCCCGCTCCACGGATCCGGTTCCGGGGCAAATCGGGAACAAAAAAGTTGCGAGGTCAATCGTTCGCTAACAGAGGGTGTCCCTTCCGGATTATAGCGGCTCGAACCGGGCATGCTCCCGCGCACGTTTTCCGTGGCGCGGGAGCAAAGATCGGAGGCGCGGAGGGAAGTTCCTCCGCGCCTCCTGCTGTGCATGCGCTGCGAGATTTATCCGTTGTAGTTGAGGCTCTCCAGCCCCAGGTACACCGCGCCCGAGCCCAGTTCTTCTTCGATGCGCAGCAACTGGTTGTACTTGGCGATGCGATCGGTGCGGGAGACCGAGCCGGTCTTGATCTGGCCCACGCCGGTGGCGACAGCCAGATCGGCGATGAACGTGTCTTCGCTTTCGCCGGAGCGGTGCGACATCACCGACGTATAGCCGTAGCGGCGGCCGAGTTCGATGGCTTCCAAGGTTTCGGTGATGGTGCCGATCTGGTTCACCTTGATGAGAATCGAGTTGGCGACGCCTTCCTCGATGCCTTTCTGCAGGCGCTTGGTGTTGGTTACGAACAGATCGTCGCCCACGAGCTGAATCTTCTGCCCGAGCTTGTCGGTGAGGATCCGCCATCCCGCCCAATCGTCTTCGGCGAGGCCGTCTTCGAGCGAGACGATGGGGTATTGGCGCGCCCAATCCTCGTAGAACGCGACCATCTCGGCGCTGGTCAGCTCGCGCTTGTCGCTCTTCTTGAAGACGTACTTGTTCTTGTCCTTGTCGTAGAACTCGCTCGACGCCGGATCGAGCGCAATCGCGATCTGCTCGCCGGGCTTGTAGCCGGCCTGGGCGATGGCTTCGAGGATCAGATCGATGGCCTCGCTGTTGGACTTGAGCGAAGGCGCGAATCCGCCCTCGTCGCCCACCGCGGTGTTGTAGCCCTTCTTTTTGAGCACGCTCTTGAGGGTGTGGAAGGTTTCGGCGGCCCAGCGCAGCGCATCGCTGAAGCGCTCGGCGCCCACCGGCATGATCATGAATTCCTGGAAATCGACGTTGGAGTCGGCATGCGCGCCGCCGTTGAGCACGTTGAGCATGGGCGTGGGCAGCGTGCAGGCGTTGATGCCGCC
>JBKICP010000178.1:0-24526 GCA_046567085.1 Acidobacteriota bacterium | reverse complement strand
GAAGACGAAGCGGTCGGCGTTCTTCTGGTCTTCCGGCAGCTTGCCGGCGGCGGGATGGGCGAGGGCGCGGCCCATGTACTCATTGGCGAGGCGGTACATGCCGAGGGCGTAAGCGGTGCGGCCGGCGCCTTCGAGGGCAGCGACGGGAGGATCACGGCGGGCGGATAGGGTCTGATAGGTATTCAGGGCATCCTTGGGATCATGAGCCTGCTCGAGCAGACCGGCGATTTCGATTTTGATGGCGGGATGATCCGGGGCATTGCCCTGGGCGATGAGGAGCTGGCTGCGCGCCCGGTTGTATTCCTGGCGGGCGATGAGGTAGCGCGCCATCTCCAGGCGGACCTGGCGGCGCTGGTCGTAACCATTGCCCTGCCAGGTGCCATCGAGCGCCGACTGGTAGTAGAGGATGGCCTGCTTCTCGTTGCCGGCTCTGGCGGCCAGACGGGCGAGCATGAGATTGATGGTGCCGTCGCCGGGGGCCGATTCGCGGAGGGTGGTGAAGTAGGCGGTGGCCTCGGTGACTCTTCCGGCCTGGGCCAGAGCCGTGGCTAACTCGATCTCGGTTTCCCGGTTGGGAACGTAGGCGAGTGCGGAACGGAGATTGTCGATAGCGGCTTTGGGCTGTCCCTGGCGCAGGGCCGCTTCGCCGCGCGCCTTCCACCGAGATCCCAGTTCCTCGCGGTGATCGTTGAACGAGCGGAAGAGCATGAGGGTGAGGACAAAGATGATGGCGGCGATGAGAAAGAGCGTGAGAAGAGAAACCGCGTCCTGGAGGATGAGGCGGCGGCGTGCGAGCCGCTCTTCGGGGGTCAGGGTGGTGGGCGCGTGGGTTGTCACCATCTGCTTCTATCTTCCCAGATTTGGCAGGCCGGTTCGCGCATGCCATGCGGGGCCTGACAATTTCCAATCCGTGGCTTGCGAGCGGTAGGATGAGGCATAGGCGGCGCGGGATGACCCTCGAGGAAAAGCACCAGGCATTGCAGGAACAGCTTCGGAAGCTGGGCAGCGTTCTTGTTGCTTATTCCGGGGGAGTAGACTCGGCGTTTCTGGCATGGGCGGCGCACCAGGCTTTGGGCGACCGGATGCTGGCGGCGATCGCCGATTCCGCATCGCTGGCGAGGAGCCACTATCGCGACGCGGTGGCGTTTGCCGAAGAGAACGGGATTCCGCTGCTGGTTCTGGAAACGAAGGAGCTGGAGCGCGAGGCCTACGCGGCCAACCACGGGGATCGGTGCTTCCACTGCAAAGATGAGCTGTTCACGGCCCTGGAGGCGGAGCGCGCCCGGCGCCAGTTTGGCGCGGTGGCCTACGGTCTGAACCTGGACGATGGGAAGGATTTCCGCCCCGGGCAGCGAGCCGCGGCGGAGCATCATGTAGCTGCGCCTCTGGCGGAAGCCGGCCTGACGAAGGCGGATATTCGCGCGCTGGCGCAGGCGGCGGGACTGCGGGTGTGGGATAAGCCGGCGTCGGCGTGCCTGTCGTCGCGGATCGAGTACGGACGCCGGGTAACGACGGAGGTTCTGCGCCAGGTGGAGGATGCCGAGGAGGCGTTACGAGGCCTGGGCCTGGTGCGGTTCCGCGTGCGGCATCACGGGAGCGTAGCGCGGATCGAGATTGCCGAAGAGGAACTGGCGACGGCGCTGGATCCGGTGTTCTTCCGGAAGATGGCGGCGGGGGTGCGGGCTGCTGGATTTCCTTATGTGGCGGTGGACTGCGACGGCTATCGGTCGGGTTCGATGAACGAACTGCTTCCGGCGGAGATGCTGACGGGGAGCGTTCGCGCGGGGAGCAGAGCATCCTAAGGCTATGAAGATCGGGTCGATTGAGTGCTTTGCGGGAATTTCCGGAGACATGCTGCTGGGCGCGCTCATCGACGCGGGCGTTGCGGCAGAGACGCTGCAGAAGGCGGCGGCAGCGCTGGGGATTGGGGCCGAACTGCGGGTGCATGCGGTGCAGCGCGGCGGCATTCGGGCAACGAAGGTCGATGTGCTGGAGAACGGCGTGCTCGCCGAGAAGGCGGTTCATGCTGCGCACGGAAACGAGCATGAACACGAGCGCAAACACGAGCACAGGCATGAGCTCGAGCCCGAGCACGAACACAAACACGGGCACGAGCGTGAGCACGAGCCCAGGCACACACATGAGCATGGCGGCCACGCGCACGGCAGAAACTGGCCGGCGATTCGGGAACTGATCGCGCGGACTGAATTGCCGTCGAACGCCATGAAGATTGCGCTGCGGGCTTTTGAGCTGCTGGCGCTGGCGGAAGCGAAGGTGCACGGCATCGCGCCGGAGGCGGTCCACTTTCACGAGGTGGGCGCGGTGGATGCGATTGTCGACATCGTTTGCGGGGCCGTGGGCCTGGATGCGCTGGGGGTGGAGAAGTGGCGCTGCTCCGCGGTGAATGTGGGCAGCGGGTTTGTGCAGTGCGCGCACGGGCGGATGCCGGTGCCGGCTCCTGCGACGGCCGAACTGCTGCAGGGGGTGCCGGTCTATTCCGCCGGGCCGCAGATGGAACTGGCGACGCCGACAGGAGCGGCGATGCTGCGGGCGCTGGAGTGCGACTTCGAGGAGAAAACGCCGCTTATGGTGACGAGCATCGGATATGGGGCCGGTGGGCGCAATCCCGAGGGATTTGCGAATGTGCTGCGGCTCTCGGTGGGCACCGTGAAGACAGGTTCGGAACGGCGATCCTTTTCCGGCGATCGGGTGGTAGTGCTGGAGTGCGCGCTGGACGATGCCAGTCCGCAGGTTCTGGCGCACGCCATGGAACTGGCGCTGGAGCATGGCGCGCTGGATGTGATGGCGGCTCCGGTGACGATGAAGAAGGGGCGGCCGGGAACGCTGCTGACGGTGCTGGCGAAGCCGCAGGATGAAGATGCGCTGGAGAAGCTGCTCTTCCGGGAGACGACGACGCTGGGGATTCGGCGGCGCGAAGAAGAGCGGGTGATTTTGGATCGCACATTTTTCACCGTGGAGACGGCCTTTGGGCGGATCCGGGTGAAGGTCGCGTCGGCACAGGGGGAGAGGCTGAATGCCATGCCCGAATACGAAGATTGCCGTCGGGCAGCGCGGGAGCACGACGTTGCCCTGCGTGCGGTGATGGAAGCGGCGGTGGCGGCGCTGATGGAATCCGGAGAGAAGGTGCGCTCGTGACACGCGAGATGATTTTGCAGTTGCTGGAGAGCGTGCAGGCGGGGGACAAGAGCCCTGCGGACGCGATGCGTGATCTCTCCAACATGCCGTATGAAGATGCCGGGTTTGCGCGGATCGATCATCATCGCGCGCTGCGGCTGGGTTTGCCGGAGGTGATTTACGCGGCAGGGAAGACTCCGGAGCAGGTCGCGGAGATCTTTGTGCGGATGGCCGTTGCCGGGGGCAGCGTGATCGCGACCAGAGCCGATGGCGACGCATACGCGGCAGTGAAGGCGCGCGTGGCGGACGCCGTTTATCACGAACAGGCGCGCATTATCGGATGGCGGGGAAGGGATACGGCGGAGAGCGCGGGGCCGGTTGCGGTGGTATGCGCGGGCACGAGCGATCTGCCGGTGGCTGAAGAAGCGGCGACGACGGCGGAGTATCTGGGCTGCGCCGTGACGCGGATCTGGGATGTGGGGGTTGCGGGGCTGCATCGGATTCTGGCGGCGCGCGAGGGGTTGAATGCGGCGCGGGCGGTGATCGTTTGCGCGGGGATGGAAGGCGCGCTGCCGAGCGTGGTGGGAGGACTGGTGGCGGCGCCGGTGATCGCGGTGCCGACCAGCGTGGGGTATGGCGCGGCGTTCGGCGGGGTCGCGGCGCTGCTGGGGATGCTGAACTCGTGCTCGCCGAATGTCTGCGTGGTGAATATCGACAATGGCTTTGGCGCGGCGTATGTGGCGGCGATGATGGTGCGGGCGGTACGGGGCGCATCGCTGCAGAGCGAGGCGCCGATGGAGAGCCCGAATGGCCACGTCCCTCAGCCGCTGCATTCGCGCTGATTCATCTCTGGCGGCGATGTCCGGGGAATCTGCTCAGACGGTACAGACTTCTACGGCCTGGCGCAGGCTGGCCAGCGGATCGCCGGTCGGCAGGAATTCGTGGGCGACGTAGCCCTGATAGCCGGTGTCGGCGATGGCTTTCATCACGCCGGTGTACTGGATCTCCTGGGTGTCGTTGAGTTCATGACGGCCGGGGACGCCTCCCGTATGGAAGTGGCCGAGGACGCCGATGTTCTGGCGGATGGTATCGATGAGGTCACCTTCCATGATCTGCATGTGGTAGATGTCGTAGAGCAATTTGACGTGCGGCGAGTTGACCTCGTGCATGACGCGCGCGCCCCACGCAGTGTGGTCCGCCATGTAGTCGGGGTGGTTGACCTTGCTGTTGAGCAGTTCAAGGCAGATGGTCACGTTGTTGTCTTCGGCGATGGACTTGAGGCGATTGAGGCCGGTGATGGTGTTGCGCGCGCCCTCGTCGTCGGACATGCCGCGGCGGACTCCTGAAAAGGTGATGACGTTGGGAACACCGGCTTTGGCGGCGATGGGGATGTTCCTGCGGAAGGCGGCTTCGATGGCGTCGTGGTTCTCGAGGCGGTTAAGGGCATCCTGGATGGTGCCTCCGCCGGCGTAGCCCATGGTGCAGATAAGGCCGTAGTGGCGGGGAATGTCGAACTCCTCGACCTGAAGCAGGTCGACGCCTTTGAGCCCGAGCTGCACCGCCCACTGGCAGAGCTGGTCGACGGTGAGCTGCTTGTAGCACCAGCGGCAGACGGACTGGTGGATGCGGCCCTGCGCAGCGGCGGGGGCTGGGGCCGTTTGCTGGGCAGCGGCGGGAAGGGTTGCGGCGACGGACGCGACGGCTCCGGATTTGAGGAAGGCTCGGCGGGATGGCATGACAGGGAACAGAGTACAGGGAATTGGGAAGAAATAGGGAGTAGGGAGTAGGGAGTAGGGAATAGAGCCTGAGCCATTGCAGGGCGCGGGAGAGGGCTTACCGTCCTGTAGAATCTTGCGCAACGTCATTGAGGCTGGAGGAATGTTCGAAACGTGCTGACGATGCGGGTTCACTGTCTTTCTGCTGCCGTTCTTGCCCTCGCTACAACCGGATTCGCGCAAAGTACTCCTGGACCGCAACCGGTGCCGATGCCGCCACCGATTGCCGCGCCGGTGGACACGCCGTATCCGGGCACGATCGCGCTGGACGTGAATCTGACGAACACCACGGATCGCGTGGCTCACGTCCACGAATCGATTCCGGTGAAGGCGGGCGAACTGACGCTGCTGTATCCGCAGTGGATTCCCGGGAACCATTCGCCGACGGGGCCGATTCAGGCGGTGGCGGGGCTGTTCGTCAAGGCCGATGGGAAGGCGATTCCGTGGGTGCGCGATCGCGTGGAGGTGTACGCGTTCCACGTCGACGTGCCGAAGGGGGTGACGTCGCTCGATGTGGACTTCGATTATCTGTCGCCGATCCGGCCGCAGGATGGGCGGGTGACGATCTCGCACCAGATGCTGGATCTCTCGTGGAACACCGTGGTGCTGTATCCTGCGGGGCATTTCTCGCGGGATATCGAGTTTTCGCCGGTGGTGGAGCTGCCGCAGGGCTGGAAGTTTGCGACGGGGCTGGAGACGGCCTCGCAGGATGGCGGGACGGTCCATTTCAAGAACACGGCACTGAACAAGCTGGTGGATTCGCCGCTGATTGCCGGGGAGTATTTCGAGCGCGTGGACCTCTCGACGGGTCCGGACAATCCGGTGTTTCTGGACGTGGTGGCCGATGAGGCGAAGGATCTGGAGATGACGCCGGAGCAGGTGCAGGTGCACAAGAATCTGGCGATCCAGGCGCAGAAGCTGTTCGCGTCGCACCACTACGATCACTACGATTTTCTGTTCATGCTGACGGACGTGGTGGGCGGCGAGGGGCTGGAGCACCACCAGTCGAGCGAAGACGGGACGCGGGCGAACTACTTTACGGACTGGGCCAATGGCGTGCGCGGACGCGATCTGCTGGGGCACGAGTACACGCACTCGTGGAACGGGAAATTCCGGCGGCCGGCGGAACTGTGGACGCCGAACTTCAACGTGCCGATGCGCGACGATCTGCTGTGGGTGTATGAGGGCCTGACGCAGTACTGGGGTCTGGTGCTGACGACGCGGGCGGGGATGGTGACGCCGGAGCAGGCGCGCGACGAACTGGCGGGTGTGGCGGCGGGGTACGAGGCGAGCCGCGGCCGCGACTGGCGTCCGCTGGTGGATACGACAAATCAGCCGACGGTGTCGCAGCGGCGGCCGGTGAGCTGGGTGAGCTGGCAGCGTCCGGAAGATTACTACCAGGAAGGGCAGCTGATCTGGCTGGACACGGACACGAAGATTCGGGAGCTGAGCGGCGGAAAGAAGTCACTCGACGATTTTGCGAAGCTCTTCTACGGCGTGCATAACGGCAGCTACGTCACGGATACTTACACGTTCGAGGACATTGTGGCGGGGCTGAACCAGGTGCAGCCGTACGACTGGGCGACGTTTCTGAAGACGCGGGTGTACGAGCTGCATCCGCAGGTGCCGGAGAACGGTTTCACCCAGGGCGGCTACAAGCTGGTGTACAACGACACGATTCCGGCATGGGAGCGGCACGCGCCGGCGAATCCGCGGTACGGGACGAGCTTTGCAACGTCCCTGGGCTTCAGCGTGATGGGCGACGGGACGCTGGGAAGTGTCTGGTGGGAGAGCGTAGCGTTCAAGGCAGGACTGGTGCCGGGGATGCAGCTGCTCGCGGTCGATGGGCAGGTGTATTCGGCGGAGAAGCTGCGCGATGCGCTGAAGAAGGCGGAGAAGGAGACGGGGCCGATCACCCTGCTGGTGAAGGATCGCGACCAGGTGACGTCGGTGGCACTGGATTATCACGGGGGGCTGCGGATTCCGCATCTGGAGCGGGTAGAAGGCACGCCCGATCGGCTGGATGAGGTGCTGGCAGCGGTGCAGTGAAGCAGGGCTCTGCGCTCAGAGCACAGAGCACAGAGCTCAGAGCTCAGAAACGGGAGCACGGGGCGGATGCCTGGTGCTCCTTTGTTTTGGTAGTCAACGTTCGGCGACGCGCTCGAGCAGGTCGAAGAATTCCGGGAACGAGATGGCGGCGGATTCGGCTCCTCGGATGAGCGTTTCTCCCTCTGCCCGGAGGGCTGCGATCGAGAAGGCCATGGCGATACGGTGGTCGCCGCCGGAGTCGATCGTCGCTCCGTGGAGAGCCTGGCCGCCGGCGACGTCGAGGCCGTCGTCGAACTCCTCGACTTCAGCGCCCATGGCACGCAGATTGGCCGCGACGAGCGCGATGCGGTCCGACTCCTTGACGCGGAGTTCCTTGGCGTCGCGGATGCGGACGCCGCTTTGCGTGTACGGTCCGATGGCGGCAAGGACGGGCAACTCGTCGATGAGCTGCGCGGAGAGCGCGCCTGCAATCGTCGTGCCGGTGAGTCCCGCAGGCGGGGCGTTGACCTGGACGGTGCCGACGAGCTCGTCGTTTTTCGTTTCGAGATTCAGCACGCCGATGTGCGCGCCGAGTGCGGTGAGCACGTCGAGGAGAGTAGCGCGGGTGGGGTTGAGGCCCAGCTCGTCGAAGATGAGGTTGGAGCCGGGGAAGAGCGCGGCGGCGCAAAGAAAGAAGGCGGCTGAGGAGATGTCGCCGGGGACGGCGGCTTCGATGGCGCGAAGTTGCTGGCCGCCGGCGATGGAGACGGAGTCTTTGGATCGGTCCACGGCTGCGCCGAAGGCGCGCAGGGCCAGCTCGCCGTGGTCGCGGGTGCGGACGGCTTCGCGGACGGTGGTGGTGCCCCGGGCCTGGAGTCCGGCGAAGAGGAGCGCGGTCTTCACCTGGGCGCTGGGGATCGGTGTGGTGTAGTCGATGGCAGTGAGCGGCGTGCCGTGGATGACGATGGGGGCATGGCCGTCGGTGAGGTCGAGGCGCGCGCCCATTTGGGCGAGGGGCTTGCGGATGCGCTCCATGGGCCGGCGCGAGAGGGAGGCGTCGCCGGTGAGCGTGTGGGTTCCCGCCTGGGCGGCGAGCAGGCCGGAGAGCATGCGCATGGTGGAGCCGGAGTTGCCGCAGTCGAGGGGCGAAGCGGAGGGGCGGAAGTGGCCGCCGACGCCGGTGATTTCGACGGAGGAGCCGTCGCGCCGGATTTGGGCGCCGAGGGCTTCGACGCAGCCGAGAGAGGAGGCGCAGTCGGCGCCGGTGGAGAAGTTGGAGAGGCGCGTGGTGCCCTCGGCGAGTCCGCCGAGCAATGCGTAACGGTGGCTGATACTTTTATCGCCGGGCAGGCGGAGGCTGCCCTGGATGTTGCGGGCCGGCCGGATGAGGCGTTCGGTAGCGGTGGTCAGCATAGCTACAGGGTACAGGGTGGAGGCGGGAGCTCGGAGCGTGGAGCGTGCTGCCGGGAGCCGTCTTGATTTTCCACTTCGTGCTGTGCGAGATTCGGGATCGTAGTGACCCCCGAACTGCACGCATGGTTTGCCGAGGAGTATCGCGCGATTCGGCCGCGGGCTCCAATGCCGCCCATCGATGTGCGTTTTCGGCGATTCACGTCGCTGAACACGACGATCCGGCTGAGGGAGGGGAAGATTCGCGTGAGTCTTTCCGATTTGCTGGAGGGCGCGCCGGAGCCGGTGCTGCGGGCGATCGCGCACATCCTGCTGGCGAAGCTGTATCGCAAGCCGATCGACTCCGCGCACGCACACCGCTACCGGCGTTTCACGACCAGCGAAGCGGTGGTGCGGCAGAGCGAGCGGATCCGGCAGATGCGGGGGCGCAAGAAGATTCTCACTGCGAAGGGTGACCAGTACGATCTGGAGGAAGTGTTCGAGACGCTGAACCGGCGGTTCTTCCACGGGCTGATGGGGCGGCCGCAGCTGACGTGGAGCGAGGTGACGGCGCGGCGGCTGCTGGGACACTACGATCCGGCGCACAACACGATCATGGTGAGCCGGGTGTTCGACCGGAAGGACACGCCGCGCTACGCCATCGAATACCTGATGTACCACGAGATGCTGCACCTGAAGCATCCGGTGAAGCAGAAGAACGGGCGGCGGTGCGTGCACTCGCGCGCGTTCCAGGACGAGGAGAAGCTGTTTCCGGAACTGGAGCGGGCCAAGGCGTATCTGAAGACGCTTTAGAGGCAGCCGGCAGCCGGTAGCCGGTAGCCGGTAGCCTGTGGCCGGTGGCCTGTGGCCTGGAGCAGCCGCGAGGGAGCACGATCGCTGCGCGTCGAATAAAATAGCAGAGGAACCCGTTTTGTTCCCCACAGGAAAGGCAGTGTTCCGCGCCGGTGCGTTGCAGGAAGAGCGCGGGCTACAGGGGACCTGCCAAAGGAATCCATTTTGATCGGAACCAAGGTAGTCACAAAGATTTTTGGGACCAGCAACGACCGGGCGGTGAAGCGCCTGGTGCCGCGCGTGGCGGTGATCAACGCGTTCGAGCCGCAGATGAAGGCGCTGAGCGACGAGCAGCTGCGCGCGAAGACGGCTGAGTTCCGGGCGCGGATCGCATCGGCGCTGGAAGGAATTACGGACGAAGAGGCGCGGGTGGCCGCCGAGAAGCAGGTGCTGGACGATCTGCTGCCGGAGGCGTTTGCCGTGGTGCGCGAGGCGGGATGGCGCGCGGTGAACATGCGGCATTTCGACGTGCAGCTGATCGGCGGCATGGTGCTGCACCAGGGCAAGATCGCCGAAATGAAGACCGGCGAAGGCAAGACGCTAGTGGCGACCCTGCCGGTTTATCTGAACGCTCTGGCGGGGCACGGGGTCCACGTGGTCACGGTGAACGACTACCTGGCCAAGCGCGACGCCGAGTGGATGGGGAAGATCTACGAGTTCCTGGGGCTGACGGTGGGCGTGATCGTCCACGATCTGGACGACAACCAGAGGCGCAGGGCGTACGGTTCAGACATCACCTACGGGACGAACAACGAGTTCGGGTTCGACTACCTGCGCGACAACATGAAGTTCGAGCTGAGCGACTGCGTGCAGCGCGGGCACTCTTTCTCGATTGTGGACGAGGTGGACTCGATCCTGATCGACGAGGCGCGAACGCCGCTGATCATCTCCGGGCCGACAGATCAGACGACCGATAAGTATGCGCGGGTGAACCGCATCATTCCGTCGCTGGAACAGGGCGAGGAGATCGAGAAAAGTCCGGAAGAAAAGATCCTGACCGGGGATTACGTGGTCGATGAGAAGCACAAGACGATCAGCGTGACCGATGAGGGGTGGGAGAAGATCGAGGGCCTGCTGGGCATCGGCAACATCGCCGATCCGGAGAACTGGGATCTGAAGCACCACGTGGAGACGGCGATCAAGGCGCACTCTCTGTACAAGCGGGACGTGCAGTACGTGGTGAAGGACGGCGAGGTGATCATCGTCGACGAGTTCACCGGGCGTCTGATGCCGGGGCGGCGCTGGTCCGATGGGCTGCACCAGGCGGTGGAAGCAAAAGAGGGCGTGAACATCCGGCGCGAGGATCAGACGCTGGCGACGATCACGTTCCAGAATTATTTTCGCCTGTACAAGAAGCTGGCGGGCATGACGGGCACGGCGGAGACGGAAGCGGCGGAATTCGACAAGATTTACAAGCTGGACATCGTCGTGATTCCGACCAACAAGCCGCTGCTGCGCATCGAAAACTCCGACGTGGTGTTCCGCACCTCGAAGGAGAAGTACTACGCGGTGGCGGACGAAATTGCGAAGCTGCACGAGAACCGGCAGCCGGTGCTGGTGGGCACCACGTCGATTGAGAAGAGCGAGCTGCTGTCGCAGATTCTGGCGCGCAAGGGCGTGCGGCATGTGGTGCTGAACGCGAAGTTCCACGAGCGCGAAGCGGAGATTGTGGCGCAGGCGGGGCGCATCGGGATGGTGACGATCGCCACGAACATGGCCGGCCGCGGCACGGATATTCTGCTGGGCGGCAATCCGGAATTTGTGGCGCGCCAGGAACTGGTGAAGAAGGCGATGGCGCGATCGATTTCGGCGGCAGAAGGGGCGATCAATCCCACGGCGGCGCCGGGGATGCTGCGCTTCTACTACCAGGGCCAGGAGTACGAGACGAGCCACGAAAACTGGGAGCGCGTCTTCCAGGGGCACGCGGCGGCAGCGGCGGCCGAGCACGATCAGGTGATCCAGGCGGGCGGGTTGTTCATCCTGGGCACCGAGCGGCACGAGTCGCGGCGCATCGACAACCAGCTGCGCGGGCGCGCCGGACGGCAGGGCGATCCGGGTGCGTCGCGCTTCTACCTGTCGCTCGAAGACGACCTGATGCGCATCTTCGCGCGGGAGTGGGTTTCGACGCTGCTGCAGAAGATGGGGATGGAAGAGGGCATGCCGATCGAGTCGCGCATGATCTCCAACCGCATCGAAGCGGCGCAGAAGGCTGTAGAAAGCCAGAACTTCGAAGCCCGCAAACATCTGCTCGAGTACGACGATGTGATGAACAAGCAGCGCGAGGCGGTCTACGGGCTGCGGCGGCAGCTGCTGGAGGGGCTGGATCAGAAGGAGCTGATCGTCGAGGATTACGTTCCGAACATCCTGAGCAATTTGCTGGACGAGTTCGCGAACGAGCGCGTGCATCCGGATCAGTGGGATGTGAAGGGGCTGCGCGAGAAGCTGCTGGCGCATTTCGGCTTCGATCCCGATGCCGAGGGGATCAAGACGACGGAGATGACGCGGCACGAGCTGGGCGAGGCGATCTTCGATCGGTTAAAGGGGAAGTACGAGGCGAAGGAACAGCTGATCAGCGAGCAGCAGATGCGTTTCCACGAGCGGATGATCATGCTGAGCGTGATCGACGGGCTGTGGAAGGATCATCTGCTGAGCATGGACCACCTGAAGGAAGGGATCGGGCTGCGCGGCTATGCGCAGCTGGATCCGCTGGTGGAGTACAAGAAGGAATCCTTCGGGATGTTCGAAGCGATGATGCAGCGGTTCCAGGAAGACACGGTACGCTTCCTGTTCCTGATGCGGATCGTTGGGCCGGATGGGCAGCCGGTGGAGATTCCGTCGCGGCCGCGCGCCGCGGTACCGGCGGCTCCGCAGGTGGCTTCGGCGGATCACATGGGGGGCGACGGCAACGGACACCGGATGCCGAGCGCTCCACCCGTTCCACTGCCCCCGTCGCGCACGCCGTCGACGACGATCGACGATCTGGAGAAGGAGTTCCAGCGGAAGAAGCAGAAGGAGCTGGAGCACGCGCGCATGGCGGGGAGCGGCGATGCCTCCGCGCCGGCGCAGCGCCGGGTTGGGGATAAGGTGGGGCGGAATGATCCCTGTCCCTGCGGATCGGGCAAGAAATACAAGAAGTGCCACGGAGCGACGGAAGGGTAGCTGGGAGCTGAGAACTGGGAGCCTGAAGGTGCGGGGTTGTATTTCCTGCACCTTTTGCTTTTGGGGCGGGCGGGACGGCTTTGCGATCAGGGGCTGGAGCGGCGGTTCTTGTGGATGATGCCGGCCAGAATGATGAGGAAGGCAAAGGCGCGCACGACGAAGACCCAGGGAGAGGCTTCGCTGGGATTGAGGAAGAAGATGCGCACGCAGCGATTGGCCCCTTCGATGAAAAACGCGATGGAAAACGCAAGGAAGAGTGAATCGCGGGTATCGCTCCAGAAGCGCAGGAAGAAAAGCCCGGCGGCCAGCGAAGTTGTGGCGACGACGCCTTCGAGAAAGCCTTCGAACAGAAGCGGGTGCATTATTGCTGGCCCTCCCAGATGAGTCCGAAGAGCAGGATCAGCATCGAGGCCGCAGCGGTGAGGAGGCGCCAGGGATAGAGGTCGATCTCGCGGAAGACCACGAGATCCAGGAAGACGAGCAGGTTGGAGAGGGCGAGGCCGCAGAAGCAGACAGCGCTCCAGAGCAGCAGGCGTTTCCTGACGGCCGAATACGCACGGAAGAGAAGCACTCCGCAGGCCAGCGTGACCAGGAATCCGAGGATGTAAACGGCGGGCGCCATCGCGTTCATGGGTTTTCTTTCTTGAACCTGAAGGCGCGGGCGAATTCGCGCACGGCAGGCGAGGCTTTGGAATGGATCAGGTTGGACAGCCGAACCAGCTCGCGGCGCCAGGTTCTGTCGACGTGATCGAGCAGAGAGTCGCGCGCCGGAGCCGAATTGTAGGCATGGCCTTTTTCACTGGAGACCACCAGGCTGCGCTGCTGCAGATCATCGAGGATCCGCCGCGTGCGGTCTTCGGGCAGATAGAGAAGGGCGCTGAGGTCTTCGAGGGAACAAACCCTGGGGCGGGCGTTCCACAGGATCAGCAGGGCCTCAATGTGGGGAACGCTCTCGATCTCTTCGAGGACGAAGCGGTCCACATCGGGGCGGCGCGGATTCTCTTCTCTTGCCGAGGACATGACAGGCAGAAAGGGCCGACAAAAATTCAGCGAAACTTGGTCGATTCGATGCCAACGGGCCCGGGAGGGTGGCCTGGGGTGGGCTTTCTTCAGCGGGGAGGGGCAGTTTCCGCGGTCAGCCAGTCGAGGTAAGGTTTCGCTCCGGCTTCGGGAGTGAGGACGAGGAATTCGGGAACCTCGTAGGAGTGGACGCGGCGCAGAGCGGCTTCGAGGGGAGCGATCGAGGCGGCCCTGGTTTTGATGACGAGGAGAATTTCGGATGCGGTTTCGATTTCACCCTGCCAGCGATAGATGGAGGTGAGGCCGGGAACGAGGTTGACGCAGGCAGCGAGACGCTCCTCGACCAGGAGGCGGGCGATGCGTTCGGCCTCTTCGCGAGAGCCTGCGGTAGTGAGGACCAGACGGGCTTCAGCGGCGGGTACAATCATCGGTGGTTTGGGTCATGCGCCTGCGGGGCGCGCTGGCTGCATCATAAGGCCGAATGGGGATGGGGAGAAACGGATGAACGCCGAGATCAAATTTGGGACGTCGGGGTGGCGCGCGATTGTGGCGGAGGACTTCACGCTGGGCAATATTCGGCGCGCGGCAGCGGGAATCGCCCAGTACGTGGCGGCACAGCACGGTCCGAAGACAGTATTGGTGGGACGCGATCCGCGATTTCTCGGGGAGATGTTCGTGGCCGAGGCGGCGAAGGTGCTGGCGGCCAACGGGGTGACGCCGCTGGTGATTCCGGAAGCGGCTCCGACGCCGGCGATTGCCTATGCCGTGCGGCGGCTGAAGACGGGCGGGTCAATCAACTTCACCGCGTCGCACAATCCGCCGGAGTACAACGGGATCAAGTATTCCACGCCCGATGGCGCGCCGGCGCTGCCTGAGGTGACGAAGCAGATTGAGGCGAACGTCAGGAAGCTGAACGAGGTAGCAGCGCCGCAGGACGGTGCAGCGAAGTTCGAGCAGGTGGATGTGAAGCCGGATTATCTGAAGCGCATCGCCGAGCTGGTGGACCTGAAGGCGATCCGGAAGGCGGGGATGAAGGTGGTCTTCGATCCTTTCTGGGGGGCGGCACGGGGGTACAGCTGCCACATTCTGCGCGAACATGGCGTGGCAACCGCGACGGTTCACGATTATCGCGACGTGCTGTTTGGCGGGCATGCGCCGGAGCCCGATGGCGAGCTGCTGGACGCCTGCCGCGACAAGATGAAGGAGACGGGAGCGGCGATCGGGATCGCGACCGATGGCGATGCGGACCGGTTCGGGATCGTGGACCGGGACGGCACCTTTATGCAGCCGAACTACATCATCGCGCTACTGTTCGATTACCTGGTGGAGACGCGCGGGTGGAAGAACGGGGTGGCGAAGTCCGTGGCGACGACGAATCTGATCAACGCGCTGGCCGAGGATTTCAAAGTGCCGTTGTATGAGACGCCGGTGGGGTTCAAGTACATCGGCGAGCTGATCAACGAGGACAAGATCGCGATCGGGGGCGAGGAGAGCGCGGGACTGACGATCCGCGGGCATGTTCCGGAGAAGGACGGGGTGATCGCCGGATTGCTGGTTACGGAGATGGTGGCGGTGCGGGGAGCGAGCCTGGGCGAACAATTGAAGAAGATATTTGCCAGGGTTGGTTCCTTTTATCCCCATCGGGAGAATTTTCGCTTGACGCCCGAGGTGAAGGAAAAGTTCACTGAGAAGATAAAGAACGATCCGCAGGAAGTGGGCGGGCGGAAAGTGACGCAGGTGGTGCGGACCGACGGGCTGAAGCTGATGCTGGCCGATGGATCGTGGGTCTGCTACCGGCTGAGCGGGACGGAACCGGTGGTCAGGGTTTATTCCGAGGCCAGGAAAGAGAACGATCAGGCTCCGCTGCAGCAGGCGGCGAAGGATTGGGTTCTGCAGTAACGAGGGTTCAGGGCTCAGAGCACAGAGCTCAGGAAAACAGGCGGCAAGTCATCGTTGAGCAGGTTGGAGCGGTTGTGGCGGGTGCAGAGGTAAAACGGACAACGCTCGCAGAGCGGGCGGCACAGGCGCTGTATCGGATGCGGCGGCGCATTGCTACGGCCGGGGTGATCGCGGCGGCTCTGCTGTTTGGCTATCACGCCATTTTTGGCGAGAACGGCCTGAGCGTGTATCAGCAGCGGCGGGCCGAAGATCGCGTGGTCCAGAAGCGGATTGCCGAGCTGCAGAAGGAAAACGCGAAGCTCGCGGAGCAGGTGAAAGAGCTGAAGTCGGATCCGGATGCGATTGAGCGCGAGGCGCGCGAGCGGCTGCACTATGCGCGGCCGGGAGAAGTGATCTGGACCGAGAACGGATCGCAGCCAAAGAGCGGTCAGCGGTGAGAGGACAGCGGAAAAGCGGGTAGCGGAGAACCTGTTAGCGAAAACCTGCTAGCGGAAATGCGAGTAGCGGAAAATCGGTCAGCGGAGAGCCTGTAAGCGATGGTGCTCCGATGGTGAATCCCAGGCCGATTCTGCCGTGAATCCCCGAATCACCGGCGGCATTGGATATGCCTGGGATCTTCGCACTCTGCGCCGCGCCATGACGGGAGCTCGACGCTTCGGACCGGGGTCGAGCATCCATAGAAAGATGAATCCGACGAATCAGCGTGGTCAGCCTCCTGGTCATTGGGGGAGTGGCCGATCGGTCGGTTCGCGCAGTTAAACTGAAGAGGAATATGGATAAATTTGTGATTCGCGGGGGCAATCCCCTTCTGGGCACGATCCGGGTGAGCGGCTCGAAGAATTCGGCGCTGCCTTGTATGGCGGCGGCGCTTCTGACCGAAGAGGAGGTCGTGCTCGAGAACATTCCCCAGGTGCGCGATATCGAAACGGAGCGGAAGCTGCTGGTGTCGATGGGCGGCGAGGTGGAGCTGGGGTACGGGCGCGCGCAGCACCGGACGACGATCAACTGCCGCACGATCAAGGATCCGACGGCGCCGTACGAGATCGTAAAAACGATGCGGGCGTCGTCACTGGTGCTGGGGCCGCTGGTGGCGCGTATGGGGATCGCGCGCGTGTCGATGCCAGGGGGATGCGCGATCGGGGCGCGCCCGATCGATCTGCACACCAAGGCGCTGGAGATGCTGGGGGCGAAGATCAGCTATGAGCACGGCTACATCGAGGCGCGTGCGGATCGGCTGAAAGGGACGCATATCGTCTTTGACAAGATCACGGTGACGGGCACGGAAGACGTGCTGATGGCGGCGGTGCTGGCCGATGGCGAGACGGTGATGGAGAATTGCGCCCGCGAGCCCGAGGTGAGCGACGTTGCGGCGCTGCTGACGGCGATGGGCGCGCAGATTCACGGAGCGGGAACCTCGACGATCCATGTGAAGGGCGTGGACAAGCTGCACGGCGCGAAGCATCGCATCAACCCGGATCGCATCGAGGCGGGCACGTTTCTGATTGCCGGGGCGATCACGGGCGGCGATCTGTGCGTGGCGCACTGCAATCCGGCGCACCTGACGGCGCTGATCGGGAAGCTGCAGGAGTGCGGGGTGCGCGTGGAGGTGACGGGGAAGGATCAGATCCGGGTGCGCAGCGAGGGGGCGCTGAAGGCGGCGGATATCTCGACCGAAGAGTATCCGGGCTTTCCCACCGATATGCAGGCGCAGTACATGGCGCTGGCGACGCAGGCGGAGGGAACCTCGCTGGTGAAGGAGAACATCTTCGAGAACCGGTTCATGCACGTGCAGGAGCTGGTGCGCATGGGGGCGAACATCCGCGTGGACGGGCGCACGGCCACGGTGCGCGGGAAGAGTCCGCTGTCGGCGGCGGCGGTGATGTGTTCGGACCTGCGGGCGTCGGCGTCGCTGGTGCTGGCGGCGCTGGTGGCCGATGGCGAGTCGATTCTGGATCGCGTGTACAACATCGATCGCGGCTACGAACATATCGAGGAGAAGCTGCGCGGGGTGGGAGCGCAGATCCGGCGCATGGGGAATGTGTTCCAGGAGAAGCGCGAGCCGGAGCTGGCGGCTAAGTAAAGCTGGGGGCTGGGAGCCCTTTTCGACTGAACCCTCTCCGAATCGTCGCGCATCTCATGGCAAAGGAGATGCTGGAATGGCGAAGACGGAGGATCGCGCGCTGCGCGAACAGCTGGTGAAGTTTCTGCGCGGCAGCGAGGCGCATGCGGAATTCAAAACCGTGGTCGAGGATTTTCCGGTGGCCGCGCGGGGAGCGGTGCCGAAGGGTGCGGAACATTCCGCGTGGCAGGAACTGGAGCACATCCGGATCGCGCTGCACGATCTGCTGGATTTCTCGACCAACTCGCATTACACGGCGATGAAGTGGCCCGACGATTATTGGCCGAAAGATCCGGCACCGAAAAACGATGACGAGTGGGACGCGTCCGTGCGCGCGGTGAAGAAGGACATGGCCGAGTTCGAGAAGCTGGTCGGCGATCCGGAGTCGAATCTCTACGCGACGATTCCGTGGGGCGAGGGGCAGACGCTGCTGCGCGAGGTGCTGCTGGCCGGACAGCACACCAGCTACCATCTGGGCCAGATCGTGCTGCTGCGGCGGATCCTGGGCGAGTGGAAGGGCTGAAGCATACGATCCCTCTGTGCGCTCAGCGGCGCTGGTCGGCGAGGGCGGCGCGGACAGCGGGATGGTCGGTGTCGGAGCTCTGGGTGGGGAAGCCGAGGGTCACTTTGGTGCCGCGCCCGGGGCGGCTCATGACTTCGAAGAGGGCCGCATCGCCGTAGAGAACCTCAAGGCGCTCGCGGACATTTTTCATGCCGATGCCGGTGCCCTGGAGGACTCCGCTGGTGTGGGCGCGTCCTGGGGCGATGCCGACGCCGTCGTCTTCGACTTCGATCATGAGCTTGCCGTGCTCAAGGCGGCTGCGCAGGGTGATGGTGCCACCGGCGATGCGCGGTTCGAGTCCGTGCTTGATGCTGTTTTCCACCAGCGGCTGCAGCAGCATGCTGGGGACCGGGATTTCGAGGGTCTGCGGGTCGATGTCGCGCGCGACGGAGAGCTTTTCGGCGCCGAAGCGGGCGATCTCGATGCTGAGGTAGTCGTCGGTTGTGCCCAGTTCATCGCGAAAGGGCACGAAGGCGTCGTGCTCGTGGAGCATTTTGCGCAGGATGTTGGCGAGTTTGACGATGAGCTCGCGGGCCTGCTCGGGGCGAAAGCGGACGAGCGAGGCGATGGAGTTGAGGGTGTTGAAGAGGAAGTGCGGGTTGATCTGCCGCTGCAGGGCGTCGAGGCGGGCCTCCAGCAGCAGGCGTTTCTGTTCTTCGAGGGATTGCTCGATGCGGATGGCATTCCAGATCTTGAGCGGGATGCCGACGACCATGGCGGCGCAGGTCCAGACAGCGAGGCGGATGGGCCAGCTGTCGGAGGTGAGCGCGAAGAGGCGCCCGTGCGAGATGCGGGCGGTCCATTCGCGGAGAATCTCCATGGCGACAATGAGGATGAGGAGGAGGATCTGCCGGTCAATGCGGGGGCGCCTCAGGGTGCGGCGCACCCAGCGGTAGAGGCTCAGGTCGACAAACGGAGAAAACGACCACACTTCTTCTTTGTCGACGAAGCGCCCGTAGATGCCGGCAGTGATGGCAACGGCGAGAAGGAACGGCAGGGAGAGATATTCGCGGTGGAGGACGGCGGGCAGCGCCATGACCGTGGCGCCGAAGAGCGCCGGGCCGGGGCCGATGAGGATGCCGAGGATGATGGTGGTCTCGAAGGAGATGTCGGCCGCGTAGAAGTTGGGGACCGCCACGCGCACCCAGACTCCCAGACCGAGCGGGATGCAGATGAACGCGAGCAGGCCGAGCGTTTGCGCGGCGGTGCGATCCTCGCGAAAGAGCAGATTCTGAAACTCGCGCGAGCGCCCCAGCGCCGAGGAAACCGCGGCGGCGACACCGAGCTTGATGAGCAGGGTGATGAGGATGATGCGCGAGTCGAGCACGAGATTAGGGTACCAGGGAACGGAGAGCAGGGAGTAGGGAATAGGGAACAGGCAAAAGGGAGCCGGGAGCCGGGAGGGAACAACTTCTATAATCGAACTATGCCTCTCTCATCGGTGCGCAAGGTAGCAGATGCGGATTTTCCCACGCGCTGGGGGCACTTTCGCATCCTGGGGTTCGAAGGCGTTTATGCCAGCGACGATCCGGCGCGGTGCGGGCAGACGGCGGAGAAGGAAGAAGGCGTGGCCCTGGTGATGGGCGAGATCCACGCGGCGGCTCCGCTGGTGCGGATTCATTCGCAATGCCTGACCGGGGATGTGTTCCACTCGCTGCGGTGCGATTGCCGGCTGCAGCTGGAGCTGGCGCTGAAGAAGATTGCCGAGGCCGGGGCGGGAATCCTGATCTACGAGCAGCAGGAGGGGCGCGGCATCGGACTGCTGGCGAAGCTGCGCGCTTACGAACTGCAGGATCAGGGCCTGGATACGGTGGAGGCGAACCTGAAGCTGGGCTATGCGGCCGACTGCCGGGAGTTCGAATTGCCGGCGGGGATCCTGCGGCACATGGGGGTGCAGTCGGTGCGTCTGATCACCAACAACCCCGAAAAAGTGGCCGCGCTGGAGTCGGCCGGGGTTCACGTGGCCGAGCGCGTTTCGGCGGAAGTGCCCGCGCAGGATAGCTTCGAGCACTACCTGCGGGTGAAGCAGGAAAAAATGGGGCACATTTTTGAGGCGTTCGGCGTAACGCTCCCGTAGGGGCTGCCGGCGTGCTGGCGACGCGCGTCCACATCGTTGAGTTCCTCCTGCAAAGGGCCGGCGCCGAGGCCGGGACGGGGATTACTTGCCTTTGACGGCTGCGGCGAGCTGCAGGGTCCATCCGGTAAAAGCCACGATGAGAGATGTTCCGGCGAGAGCGACGATGAGAAGCATAGTGCAAACCTCCAGGTAAGCGATCGGTTCGGATGTTTGTCTCTTCCGCGAAGGTGGAAGGATCTGCGAGTGCTGGTCAGCAAAAGCAGATCACTCCACCTGTGGGAAGAACTGCGGGAGAACGGCGGCAGAAGAGGAGCAAACGCAGCAGGCACATCAGCAAGGAGAAACGCGATCAGCCATGGGTTGATTCTGCCTGCAGGCGTCGCGCGCAACAATTCCATTTGCGTAATGCTGGGGCGATTCATTGGAAACGGGCTGCGCGTTACTGCGCTGGCGGGGAATCCCCGGGGTGCGGATTACTGCGGTGGGAGGGGGAGAAATTCCCCGGCTGGAAGCGGGCCGCGCGCGGGCGGGCACGAGATTTCGTCACAGTCGAAGCAGCTTATTCCTGAGGGAGACCTGGGCGGGACGGGGCGTCAGAAGCCGCGGGTGATTGCGCTGAACTCATTCCCAATCTGATGGGTGAGGGCAGCGCCACTGGCAATCGCGCCGCAGATGAGCATGAGCAGCAGCAGGAGATATTCAATCGTGTCAGCGTTCTGCTTGTACAGTAGTCTGCTCAACCGCTGCCTCGAACGCCTCATTCGATTGTCCTCGTCTGACGGCGTCTGAGACTGGGACGACGCGATCAATGCACTTGATTCTGCCTAACGAGGGGGAGCGGCGGCTATTCCATTTGCGTAACGGGAAGGGAAGTATTTGGGGTGGAAATGAGGTTACTGCGCACTCGCGGAGGTCACCGGAGGGGGGCAAGGGGCTGCGGTATGGGTGTGTGCGGTCCGTCAAAGCAAACAAAAAGCTGGAGATCGCCTGATCTCCAGCCTGGAATGCGGTACCGTGGTGCCGATCGCAGCGAACGGTTAGTCGTGGGGCGTGATGGTCACCATGACCACGCCGTGCGAGGGCACCTGGGCTGCGTAGTGGTCCTTCTGATCGCTGACTTCGCGGTTGCTCCACAGGTCGCGCACGGTGGCGCGCAGGGAGGCGGGGTAGCCGATATCGGTCCAGCCCACACCGATGGAGACCGGCGTGGCGCTGAGATTGAGAAGAGCGACGGCGCGGCTGCCGTCGGCCAGGGGACGCGACCAGACTTCGATGTCGCCATCTTTCTTCACGCGTTCGGCGGCGTGGCCGAGCGGGTCCTGATCGACGGCGATGACGGCGTGGTTGAGCAGGATAGATTTCGTATCCGCAGACATGTTGGAGATGTCGGTGCCGACCAGCAGGGGAGCGGCGAACATGGCCCACATGCTGAAGTGGGTGCGGTATTCCTCGGTGGTCATGCCGCCATTGCCGACTTCGAGCATGTCAGGATCGTTCCAGTGACCCGGACCGGCATAACTCTCGACGCCGGGTGCGCCCATGAGTTCGATGATCTGGACAAGGCCGTTGCCGCCCCAGGGCTTCTTACAGTTCCAGCAGTCCTGGATATCGCCGGTGGCGCGCCAGAGATTGCCGACCGGTCCGGCCCAGAGCCACGGCTTGTTCGAGCCCCATTCGCAGATGCTGAAGACGATGGGACGACCGGTGGCGGCGAGGGCATCGCGCATGAGCGTATAGGAGGCCTCGGCGCTCTGGCCGGGCAGGGTATTGCACCAGTCCTCCTTGACGTAGTCCACGCCCCACGCGGCGTACTGCCGCGCATCCTGATATTCGTGGCCGATGCTTCCGGGGCGGCCGGCGCAGGTTTTGGTGCCGACGTCGGTGTAGACGCCGAATTTGAGGCCTTTGCTGTGGATGTAGTCGGCGAGAGCTTTGATGCCGGAGGGGAACTTCTCCTGGTCGACAACGATGTTGCCATTGGCATCGCGGCCGCTCTGCCAGCAGTCGTCGAGATTCACGAACTGGTAGCCGGCGTCTTTCATGCCGTTGGTGGCGATGGCGTCGGCCGTGGCGCGCACCACCTGTTCGTTGAGGCCCTTGCAGGCAAATTTATTCCAGCTGTTCCAGCCCATGGGCGGGGTGCGGGCGACGCCGTTGTCGAGAGCCTGGGAGGCCGGCACGGCAGCAATGAAAGCGGTTGCAAAAAGAACCAGAAGACAGGCGCGTTTCTTCATCATGAATGGGTGCTCCTCGGGTCAGGGGGAATTGTACATCCGCGGGCCGGGGCATCACCTGGGCGGGGCGTGGGGCGCATCGGGGGTCCGGCTTCGCATACACTGGGTAGCAATGATTCTCAACCGTTCTTTGTTTTTGCCCCTCTCCATCGCGGCCCTGGCGGCTTTGCCCCTCGCCGCGCAGACGAAGCCCTCCACCGCTGCAGCGCGTCGCGCGACGGTCGCAACGCATCATGTGGCGGGCGGATGCGTGACAGCGCCGTCGGTTTCGCCGAAGATTCCCGCTTTGCCGGCAACCGCACCGTGCGTGAAGACGCTGTATACGGTCACGCGGACGCCGTCGCTCCGGCTGGATTACGCCTCACCGCTGGTGAGCGAAGTCGTGCGTCAGGAACTGGGCGATGGTCCGGAGACGTTCTCGCTGGATTACGTGGATACCAAGGCCGGCAGCGGAGAACCGGTGCAGGCGCACAAATGCCTGAGCGTGCAGTACACGGGTTATCTGACGGATGGGACGAAGTTCGACTCGTCGCGCGACCGGCCGGGCAACCAGCCGATCGAGTTCTACTATGGCGGCCACCAGGTGATTCCCGGCTGGGACACGGGTTTTGAAGGGATGCGCATGGGCGGCGAACGGCGCCTCTTCATTCCGTATCAGCTGGCGTACGGGGAAAACGGCCGGGGGCCGATTCCGGCGAAAGCGGAGCTGATCTTCGACGTGCAGGCGGTGAGCCAGAGCGATCCACACGCGGGCGCGCCTCCGGGACAGCAGTGCATGCGGGCTCCGATGCCTCCGCCGCAGCGGCCGGGAATGCCGCCGGGCGGCGCGGCTCCGAAGGGCGCGACGCCTCCTCCTGAAAGCGGCGGGCATCCGGGTGCGGCTCCGCAAAGCGCGCCCCAGGCCAGGCCGCAGCGTTAGCGCGGGGCGAATTTGTAACGGTAAGAGGCACGATTGGGCGCTTACCTGCGAGGGTCAGCGCCAGTCGGCGAGGACGTACGTATCGGGCCGGCTGAATCCGGCAACGTGCGGGCGCACCATCGGGACGCCCTGCATCATGGCGCGATAGCCGCGCGCCCGCATCCGGTGGAAGGCATCCTGACGGGCGAAGCTGACGCCGGCTTCGAGCGGAACTCCCAGGGACGCAGCGTGGGCTTCGCAGGCCGACAGCAGGCGCTCGAAGCTTTCGGGATTGCGAGCCGCACCGAATTTCACATAACAGGCTTTGCTGCCGCCTTCGGATCCGGCGCCGTGCAGGCAGATGGCGAAAGCGTCGATCGCGCCTCGCGCCCGCGTGAGGACAACATCGCCGGTATGCCGGGCCAGCACGGTGCGGATCTCCTGAGTGAGGTCGAGACCCTTTTCGATTCGGTTCGTGAGTTTGGCGCAGGCCAGGATGGCTTGCTCGCGCTGCGTGCGGGGCAGTTTGGAGAGCAGCGCGTGCGGATCGAGGGGAGCGGTGTTCGCCTCCGGAGTGCGGCTCATGAGCGCGGTGAGATACGTGGGCCAGTAGCCGAATTTCTGGTACAGACCGACGTGTTTGGTGCTGTGCGAGAAGGTGAAGAGCCCGGAGTAGCGGACGCCCCAGCGGTCGAAGATCTTCATGGTGGGCTGGAGCAGGAGCTGGGCGATGCCCTTGTCCCAGAACTCAGGCAGCACGACGAGGGGACCGAAGAAGCCGAACGAGCCCCAGCGGGTGGCCGCGATGTGGCCGATGAGACGGGAATCCGCACGCGCGGCGAGCAGGCGGGTGTGCTTTGCGTGGAAGCGCGGGACGACGAAATTGCGGTCGCCCATGAAGGCCATGGGGTCCGGCAAACCGAGGAAGGTGCCGAAGGCTAGGCGCATGATGCGATCGGCTTCGGGAAGTTCGGATTCTTTGAGGGGACCGACTTTGACGGCAGGATCAGAGGGCATGGCGCAGGTGCCTCGCTTGCTGGTCTGGGGACTGTGCGGGGGATGCGGGACAGTGTAGCGGATTGCGCTGCCGGAGGGAACCAGAAGACGGAGGGCTGAGCGTCAGACGCTCAGCCGCACCAGTTGTTCGGCTTCGACGCGTGGGCCGAGGATGGAGACCTTGGGCACCTGACCGCGCGCCATGGCGACTTCATCGCATTTGTAGAGGCGCGGGCAGTTCTGGCAGTCCTTGAAGATTTTGTCGGGCAGGGCGGTACGGTCTTCGACTTCACGGAAGCCGTAGCGGAAGAAGAAATCCGGGATGCGGGTGAAGAGGCACACGCATCCGACGCCGTGTTGTTCGGCTTCGGCCAGGAGGGTCT
>JBKICP010000177.1:0-10865 GCA_046567085.1 Acidobacteriota bacterium | reverse complement strand
GGCGGAACGTACGGGGGATGGAAGAGGGTGATCGCTCCCAGCGCGATGCCCCAGGCGATCAGGCACAGGACCAGGTGAAAGAAGAACCACATCGCCTGATACAGCACCCGCGTTTCATGGGGCCCCAGGCTCTCCACCGGCCGCGCGTTCATGCACCCACTCCCAATCGCATCTGTTCCCTCAGACTACCGCGGCAGCGGGCGAGTTTCAGCCGGCGGCGCGAGTTTTCTGGTAACTCATTACAATTGTTCCATGCTGCTCGAAGGCGTTTTTCCGGCGATCACCACTCCCTTTTATCCTGACGGCCGCCTCTACCTCCGCAAGCTGGAGCACAACGTGGAGCGCTACTCCCGAACGCCGTGCGCGGGCATGGTGGTTCTCGGCTCCACGGGCGAGGCTGTGATGCTCGGGGATGAAGAGACTCGCGACGTGTTGCGCCACGCCGCCTCGGCCGCCGGGCCGGAAAAGGTTCTGCTGGCGGGAATCGCTCGCGAGAGCCTTTCCGAAACCCTCCGGCTGGCCGAGTACGCCGCCGAGAAGCAATACGACGCGGTGCTGGTCCGCAATCCGAGCTTCTACACGCCCTCTTACGGGATTGGCTCCGGCGCGGCGCCGCTGCTCACCTACTATCGCGCGATCGCCGACCGCTCGCCACTGCCGGTCATCCTGTACAGCATTCCGCGGTTCACCAATGTCGAAATTCCTCTCGAAGTGGTAACGGAGCTGGCGCAGCATCCGAACATCATAGGGATCAAGGATTCCTCGGGAGTGTTGACCCGCATCCAGGCTCTGCTCGACGCCACCCGCAATGCGCCGAAGCGCACGGTTTTGGTCACCCCGGTTTTCGCTGCCGTAACCAGCCGCATGATGATGGCTCAAACCGAAGCGGCTGCCGTTCCGAATTTTGTATCCGCGGACGTTCTCGGCGGCCCGCCGGTCGTCGTTGCCCCGCCGATCGTGAAAACGATGCGGCGAAAAGAGGTCGGTTTCCAGGTGTTGTCCGGTTCGGTGGACACCCTGCTTTCGGCACTCGAAGCTGGAGCGTCCGGCGCGGTGCTCGCCTTTGCCTCCTGTGCGCCACAGGCTTGCCAGGAGATCTATACCGCCTGGAAAGAGAACGATCCTGCCGTTGCGCACGAGAAGCAGCAGAGGCTTGTTGGTGCCTCGCGCGTGGTCGCCAGCAAATACAGCATTCCAGGCATCAAGCATGCGTGCGATCTGAACGGCTACTATGGCGGTGTCCCGCGCATTCCGCTCCTGCCGCTGAATGCCGCTGAGCAGGCCGAAGTCACCGCAGCGCTGGGCGATATCCGCAATTAGGGTTGACCGCGGTACGCTCCTCGGGGGAAGCTTTTACGCAATGCTCCTGAAACAGTACTACCTGGGCTGCCTTGCGCACGCCTCCTACCTTCTTGGCGACGAGAGCTCCGGAACGGCGATCGTCGTCGATCCCCAGCGCGATATTGAGCAGTATCTGGCGGACGCCGCTGCCCACCATCTGACCATCCGTCACGTTTTCCTGACCCACTTCCACGCCGATTTCGTTGCGGGACATCTGGAGTTGCGCGACCGCTGCGGCGTGGCGATTCACCTGGGCGCGCGCGCTCAGGCCGAATATGCATTTGTCGCGATGAAGAATGGCGATGTGCTGGATTTTCCCGGTTTGCGGCTCGAGATTCTGGAAACGCCCGGCCATACCATTGAGTCCATCTCGATCGTGCTCTTTGACAAGCAGCGCAATCCCGACGAACCCTGCGCGGTCCTCACAGGAGATACTCTCTTCATCGGCGACGTGGGACGGCCGGATCTGCGGGCTTCGCTGGGCTGGACGGCGGCCGAGCTTGGCTCGCACCTCTACGATTCGCTCCACGAGCGGCTGCTCCCGCTTCCGGATGCGACCCTGATCTATCCCGCGCATGGTGCCGGCTCGCTTTGCGGCAAGAACATCTCGAAGGAAACAGTCTCGACCATGGGCGAGCAGCGGCGCTTCAACTACGCGCTCCAGCCGATGAGCCGCGAGGCATTCATCGCGATTGTGACGGCAGATCAGCCGGATGCCCCGCCGTACTTCACCTGGGACGCGGTGCTGAACACCCGCGAGCGCACAACCCTGGAGACGAATCTTCAACTGGTCCTGCAGCCCCTGGATCTCGATGAGTTCCTCGCGCTCTCCCGGGAAGGCGCACAGGTGCTCGATGTGCGTCACCCGGATGAATATGCCGCCGGCCACCTTGCGGGATCCATCAATATCGGGCTCGACGGCCAGTACGCCACCTGGGCCGGCACGCTGCTCGATCCCAGAGAGCCGATCCTGGTCATTGCCGGCCCGGGGCGCGAGCCTGAAGCCGCCCTGCGCCTGGGCCGCATCGGATTCGACCGTGTCCAGGGATACCTGCGCGACGGCATGGAAGCTCTGACCGATCGCCCCAACCTTCTCGCGTACACGCGGCGATCCAGTGCGCCGGAGCTTGCTGCCATGCTGGATGCTGCGGAACCGCCGCTGCTCATTGACGTGCGCACACCACGCGAGTGGTCAACACGGCATGTGGACGGCAGCCTCAATCTGCCGCTCTCTCGGCTTCGCGATCGGCTGAGCGAGATTCCGCGTCACCGCGCCATTGCGGTGCAGTGTGCCGGGGGCTACCGGTCGTCGATTGCGGCAAGCCTGCTGCAGCAGCAGGGAATCACGAATCTGGTGGAGGTGGCGGGCGGCCTTGCGGCGTGGGACGCGGCATCACTCCCGGTGGCCTGTGATCCTGCGGCGTGACGGCGGAGTGCTGGCCTGCTCGTAACGCACATTCGTCACCCGTTTGCCAGATTCCCAAGGTTTTAACCCCTGACACTCTCAGGGGATACCACATCGTGCTGTCCCAGGCCTAGCCTTCCCAACGGTATGGTCTACACAGCAGGGCAGCAAGTCCGCGTCATGCACAGCGAAGCCATCGGGCGCATCTTCCTCAAACTCCCGCTTCGCGATGTTTACCTGGTCCAGTTCCCTGGATTTCCCGTAGTGGAAAAGATGTATAACGGCTGCGATCTTGAGCCCGTTGAAAGCAATGACCGCGTGCACGAAGGCGAACTGCATCCCGTCTGACCTGTGACCCCGGCAGTTATCTCGACCCACCCGGGCCGTTGGATATCCCTCCATTCGCTGTTCTCTGCGAAGCGCTTACTTTGAAGGAACCTGTTTCATGGGTATCCGAACCAGAATGCTGTCGCCGGTGCGTGCCATCAAAGCGGAGAGGCCGACCTCTCTGGGAGGGATGCGGAAGGATTGGTATCTCTTGTTTAGGGCGACGATCTCGCCCGTCGGCAGTGCTATTGGGTTGGACGGGACCGTGAATTTCACTCTGACGTCGGCGTGGCTGTCGCCGTCCAGATCCACATCATCGCTGACGTGCCGGGGCAGGGAGCGGACGGGTTTGAACGCGATCTGCACGAAGGGATCGCTGTTCTGCAGGGCATGCGGGGCGACCGGCCGGTAGATATCGATCTGATAGCCGTCGCGCAGCAGCGTGCGGGCGAGCGCGCCCCCGGTATAAACGGGATCGACGCGAACGCCGGTCCTGGCCACCGCCTGAGCGAACACTCCCGTGAGGACAAACGGGGTGCACGCAGCAACCGCCAGAGAGACACCTGCACCGGTATACGCCAGAACCGAACGCACTCGTGCTTGCATAGCGTCCTCCCGGTTACCGGAACTGCCCAACGCCGATGATGCAGTTCGTCCGCGTTTTCCCTTCGCGAATCCACTCAGCAGAGAGCGCCATCGAAGGGCAGACGGTGCGGCCTCACTTGACCGCGCCTGTCGGAAAGGAGAGGCCCGGCATTGCGGGATCGTACCCCGGAAACGCGCTGCGGGCAGTGACCACCGTCACCGGGTGTCGCCTTGTCGTGTTCGGGACCGTCGCTTGAGGCAAGGCGTCTGATATCATGACGCGTTTCCTGGAGGAGGCGCTTGCCCATGCGATCCCTGCCGTACGCACTGTGCCTGCTCCTGTTGCTGCCTGCGGCCTGCGCACAGGTGATCACCAATGCTCCCTTTTCCGCGGCGATTGCCCGTGCGCGCTCGCTGGAGGCCGGCGCACTGGCCGGCGATGTCCCTCATCACATCCACTACGATCTGGCGCTTTACAGCCGTCATGGCAGACGCACAAAGGGTACCTGGGACATCTGGCGCGATCCGCTCCACGCCACCCGTACCGACATCGTGGCTGGCGGCTTCCACTTCACCGCAATCGAAGACCTGGTGCACACCACCCACTGGCGGCACTTCAATACGATCATGCCGCTCAAGATCTACGACCTGCTGCAGAACTTCGCCGAACCCACCTACGCGGTGTCCTGGCTGGCTCTTCCCGTTTCCGGTCGGAACGTCCACTTCGAGCAGGTGGAGGGTTCGCCCTTCGATTGCACGAATCTGATCTACCAGATGCGCGTCTGCTTCGATCCTCTCGTTCACGTGCTCGCCTTCGCCCAGATCTTTAACGAGACCATGACCTGGGAAGACTGGCAGCCTGTCGGGAGGCACAGTATTCCCGGGCGTTTCCGCATCTATGACGAGGACCAGGTCATTGTTGAAGCGACGGGGCGCGCCGAGATCGTGAAGAGTTTCCCCGACGGCTTGTTTAAGATTCCTGCCAATGAGCCGGACATGGGGGATCCGGAGGACGACGGATCCGCCCCGCACAAGGTCATCAGCTACAAACCCGTGCCCCTCGATTCGCTCTACGGCAACCTGCTGGTGAAAGTGGCGGTGAACGCCGATGGCAAGGTGAGCAAGGTCGATCTCGTTGATGCCGATGGCGACGAACTCGTCAAGCCCGCGATCGCGTTTGCGAAGGGGATTACCTACGCTCCCCAGATGACGAACGGCGTGGCTGCACCCTTCGAGCAGTACATCTACCTGCGCTATGCGCCCGTGGGGGAGTAATCAGGTCCCTCTGAACGCGGCATTTCTTCTACCCGCAGGGTTTCCTCGGCCCTGAGATAGCCTTTGCGTCGGAACCAGTCCTCCATCGCCGAGCGGAGCCGGTCCTGGGGAACGAGCAACCCCACCTCGAGTAACCCATCGCCGATGGGCAGGGTGTCGTCGAAGATGGCATCGTTGGTGAAATTGCGCATGGCGAAGTTATCGATCCATGCGATGGGGCAGGGAATCGCCTCGCCGGTTGCGGTGACGCGTTCGACGCGCAGCTTGCAAATCCACATAGAAACCAGTGTGCAACGGCGAGCGGAGAGATGTTAGCGACAGATTGCCGACGGAATCCTCAGAAGCCTTTGGCGTGGAGGACGAAAACCACGATGGACGCCACAATGCAGTAGATGCCGAACAGATACCAGCGTCCGTGCTCGAGCCAAACGCTGAGCCACTTCAGAGCCAGCAGGCCGGCAATGAACGCGAAGACCATGCCCAGCAGACTGGGCGCGGCCGCCTGCGCGAACCCGCTGGTATCGGCGTGATGCAGGCGCAGCGCTTCGCGGCCGATCGCGAGCGGGGTCAGAATCACCGCCAGCGCAAAACTGAAGGACTCGACTTTCGCCTTCCGGATCCGCTGCAGCATGCCGGCAGAAATGGTGGCGCCCGAGCGGGAGAAGCCGCGGAAGGGAAGGCAGAGCCCCTGGACTGCGCCGATAATGGCCGCCTGTCCAAAGCCGATCTCGGGAGCTTCCTGGTCGTCGGGCACGCGCCCTTCCTTAAGGCCGGCGATCAGGATCAGGATGCCCGCCGCGAGCAGCGCTGGTGCGACGATCTCCAGATGGCCGAAGAGGTCTTCGATCTGCGCTTTCGGTGTGCCGCGAAACAGGGTGTGCTCGATGACCTTGATCAGGGCTTCGCCGATCACACCTGTAAAGAAGGTGGCGATGACCGCCTGCCACGCGAAGCGTTTGAAGGACTCGCCGTCGGAGAAGAAGGTCTTCTTCCACTGCTTCCAGAAATAAACGATGACGGCGAACATCGTCCCGGTGTGGAGCATGACCAGCAGCAGCGTCATCGAGGGCGCGGATGGGTCCATGCCCATCAGTTTTTCCGCCACGACCACGTGCGCGGAACTGGAAACCGGCAGCAATTCAGCGAGGCCCTGGATCACGGCCAGCACAATCACCTTGAGAAGGGACATGGAGTGATTGTAACCAGCGTCAACGGTATTTTCGTCATTTGAAGAGCGCGTGCAGCCGCCGGTATCATGACCGTAAAGGTCACGTGCTTTCGTCAGGTCTTATATCGCCGATGTGGCAAGGCGGTTTTCAACGAAGAAACCTGCAGTTCTTCGGTCTTTCAACGGAATTTCACTTACAGGGAGACAACGATGCGAATTGGTCTGCTGACGGGCGGAGGAGACTGCCCGGGTCTGAATGCCGTTATCCATGCGGTTGTGAAGAAGGGCATCACTCACTATGGCGACGAGTTTGTCGGCTTCCTCGAAGGCTGGCGCGGCGTCCTCGAAAACAAAACGATCCCGCTGACCCTGGAGAAGATCGACGGTATCCTCACGCAGGGCGGCACCATCCTGCGTACCTCGCGTACCAACGTCCGCAAGATCGAAGGCGGCATCGAGAAGTGCGTCCAGGTGCTCAAGGCCAACAAGATTGACGCGCTGATCGCCCTGGGCGGCGACGATACGCAGTCCGTGACCAATGCCCTCATCCAGGCCGGCGTGCCCGGCGTGGGCGTGCCCAAGACCATTGACAACGACCTGAACGGCACCGACGTCTGCTTCGGGTTTGACACGGCAGTCATGATCGCTACCGAGGCCGTCGATCGCCTGCACACCACGGCCGCGTCGCATGAGCGCGTCATCGTCTGCGAGGTGATGGGCCGCGATGCGGGCTGGATCGCGCTCACCGCCGGGGTGGCAGGCAACGCGCACGTCGTCCTCGTACCCGAAAGGCCCATCGACCTCGACCACACCTGCGCGATCCTCAAAAAGAACTACGAAAGCGGCAAGAAGTACGGCATCGTTGTCGTTGCCGAAGGCGCAAAGCTGCCGGACGGCGGCCAGGCGACGAAGGGCGCAAAGGTCGACTCCTTCGGGCACGCGCGCCTGAGCGGCATCGGCGAGCACCTGGCCGAGGAGATCGAAAAGAAGACCGGCTTCGAAACTCGCTCGGTGAACCTCGGGCACACCCAGCGCGGCGGAACGCCGACGGCCTACGACCGCATGCTGGCAACGCGGTATGGTCTGGCCGCGATCGATCTCGTGCACCAGGGCAAGTTCGGCCGCCTCGTCGTTCTGCACGGGACGAAGATTGAAGACATCCCGCTGGCGGATGCGATCTCCAAAAACCGGACGCTGGACGACAGCTTCCTCGCGATCCTGAGCTCGCTCGAGCCTAAACTTTAAGCTGCCAACCCCATCCCATTCATTCTTAAAGACTTGAATGGGGTGGGGTTGCGATTCAAATACCCCTCCAAATCGGCATTTCTTTCCGTCTCCGGACTATGGTACAAAGAGCGTGCCTCATGGCTCTGGAGGATTCCGTGAAAGCCCCGCTCGCCCAGCCCGAGATTCGCGAAGTCATGGACATTCGCCAGGCCGCGCATTACCTCGGCATTAGCGCGGACAGCCTTTATCGCTACGCCTCGACAGGATTCATCCCCGCCTTCCGGCTGGGAAACCGCTGGCGTTTCCGCAAATCGAGGCTCGATGAGTGGATGGATCGCCGCTCGGGTGTTGATGAAGAAGCTGTGACGCCGAAGCTGGTGGATTCGCGCAAAAAACCGGTGCGTTCGACCCGCGTGCTGACCCGCTCGGATCGAACCGGCTCCTGAACCGTCGGCCCCACCCAAACCGCACGTCCTTCTCCGGCCGTTCTGTCCCCTCTGTCTCGCGTTCGATTCCGCGACGCAATCCACATCTCAACGCCAGGGATGGCTGGCACGCGTCTCTCGGGCATCTCCCCGCGTGGAGATGCGTCCCTTGCAGCACGCCCACTGAGTCGAGTGCAGGTGCCAGGAGATTGTCAGAAAAGATTGCCTAAAGAGTAAATGTTCCGTCGCGGGCCGCGTGCTGCGGGTCCATGTGCTGCGGGATGCGTCCTTCCTGAAGATACGTGCATCAAAGGGGTACATGCGCAAAGCAGGGCGGAATCCGGTGGCGACTCGAAGCTCACTGGAGACGTTACCGTATTGACAACACTCCTGGCGTAATAATCCCACCCACGAACAGCACGCTGGCCCAGGTTCTCATCCCCGATCTCTTCGCCCTTTGGAGGATTTTCCCCCATGATGTCGCAGTGTTCCGCCTGCTCCCGTCCCGCAACGGGCACGGAAGCGCTTTCCGCCTTCCGTTCCTTCATCGTTCTGGTTGCGTTGGTGGTTGCCGTCTCGTTCTGTTGTTCACCGGCGAACGCGCAGGCTGTGTTCGGATCCATCGTCGGCACGGTAACGGATCCCACCGGAGCGGTGATCCCCAACGCATCTGTGACCGTCACCGACGTCAACAAGGGCATCTCCCAGACGGCGAAGACAAATGCCAGCGGCAATTTCACCGTTTCCCGCCTCATTCCCGACAGCTATGTCGTGAAGGCGGCCGCCACCGGCTTTGCTGCTGCCGAGTCGCCCAATGTAACGGTGTACGCCAATCAGACCCAGGAAGTGAATTTGCAGATGAAGCCGGGGACCGCCGCGCAGACGGTGACGGTCACCGGAGCCGCGCCGCCCCTGCAGACCAACAGCGCTGAGGTCTCCCAGACCCTCGGCACCCATCAGCTGGCGACGATTCCCAACATCAACCGCAATGCCAGTCAGCTGGAATTGCTGAGTCCCGGCATGCAGCGGTCGAGTTTCTCCATCGCTCCGACGCAGAATCCGCAGGGCACCCAGGCGGTCGAGGCGAACGGGAGCAACTACGGCACCCTCGGGTGGGAACTGGACGGAACCGACAATCGCGAGCCGGTGCTGGGCATCATCGTGGTGAACCCGACGCTCGATTCGCTGAGCCAGATGCACGTGATCACCCAGGATTATCCGGCAGAATTTGGCGGCGCTGTCGGTGGGTTCGTCGTTGCAGAGACCCGCTCGGGTGGCAACAGCCTGCACGGCGATGTCTTCGATTTCCGGCGCAGCGGGGCGTTCATGGCGCGTGATCCGTTTACGCAGTATCCCGGAGTGCCTTTTCCGGGACAGCTCTATAACCAGTTTGGCGGCTCGGTGGGCGGACCGGTGCGCAAGGACAAGGCCTTCTACTTTCTGGACTACCAGGGCACCCGCCAACGTGTCGGGCAGACGCTGCAGCAAAATGTGCCCACAGCGCTGGTGCGCAGCACCTGCCTGAGTGGAACGGGAACCTGTAACCTCAGCCAGTATGCGACGAGCGTCTACGATCCCGGCACAGGGAAGACCTATCCGGCCAGCGCGGTTCCGGGGTCGCTGCTGACGCCGCAGGGGATCGCGCTCATCAGCGGACTGCCGGCGCCGAATGCCGGAGCCCCTGGGGCAACGGCGAACAACTACGTGGCGACCGGCAACGGGAATGACGATGGCGATCAGGCCGACATCCGCCTGGACTCCCAGGTTACGCCGAACGTTCATGCCTTTGGCCGCTACGATTACTCGCTATATCGGTTGTTTGGCGCGGCGGTTTTCGGCGCGGCTGGCGGCAGTGGATTCGGCGTCGGCAACACCACGGGCAACGACGAGGCGCAGAACCAGAGTGCGGCGGGCGGATTCGACTGGGCAGTCCGGCCCAATCTGCTCACGGATTTTCGTTTCGGATTCCTCGATTACCACGTCGCGGAAAACATGCTGGGATTTGGAAGCAATCCAGCGACCGCAATCGGGCTGCCGAATCTCAACCAGGGAACGCTGGACACTTCGGGGCTGCCGACCTTCAACGTTGAGGACGGGAGCATCAGCAACTTCGGCACGCAGGGATGCAACTGCCCCCTGCTGCAAAGCGAGCAGGTGTATCAGCTGAACGACAACTGGACGGTGCTGCACGGCAACCACACGATCCGGTTCGGCGCCGACCTGCGCTATGCGATGAACCTGCGCAACGCCAGCGACTACACGCGATCGGGAGTCCTGGGCTTCGGCAACGGAAGCACGGCGGTCCCGGGAGTCGCGGGAAGCGGATCGGGGCTGGCATCGGTGCTGCTCGGTTATGTGGATACTTTCCAGCGCTATGACGTCTACGACCAGACGGCAGCCAATCGGCAGAAGCGCGGCGGCTTTTACGCGGAAGACAGCTGGAGGGTGCGGCCGAATTTCACCCTGAATTACGGCGTGCGCTGGGACATTGTCTTTCCGGAAACCGTCAATGCACCGGCGCAAGGCGGCTTTACCGATCTGACCGCCGGAGTGATCCGCGTGGCTGGAACCGGACCCTGGGGAACCAACGGCGGAGCGTCCGTGGACTTGACGAACGTGGGTGGACGCCTGGGATTCGCGTGGCAGGTGAACCGGGGCACGGTCGTGCGCGGCGCAGTTGCGCAGATCTTCGACGACGAAGGCTTCTTCGGAACGATCTTCGGCAGCGCCATGACGCACAATCTGCCCGTCTACATCGATGAAGATCTGACCTCGGGAAATTCTTCGGGCAAATACGAGTATTCGTACGCGACTTTGCCCGGGCGCCCCGCGTCGCCCTATATCCCGGCGAGCGGCAATATCCCGCTGCAGAATGGATACAACGCGCAGTGGCGTCCGCAGACCCTGGAACTGCCGAAGGTGGATCAGTGGAATCTCAGCCTGCAGCAGGTTCTTCATAATCAGCTGACCTTCACCTTGGCCTACGTCGGTAATGTGGCGGAGCGCATCTATCCGGGCGAGACCTACGGCTTCAGCGCGAACGAGCCACGCCTGCCCACCAGCCCCGCGCAGATGTCAGCCACCTGCACCACGATCGAGTCGAGTACCGGAA
>JBKICP010000176.1:12772-16959 GCA_046567085.1 Acidobacteriota bacterium | reverse complement strand
CTGGAAATGCGAACCTGTGTGCGTCTCGCTACTGTGCCAGTTGCATCAGAGAGATCATGCGGCGCTCCATTTGACAGCCATTCGACGCCCCGTCGTCCTCGTGGTCGATGATGAACGCATCGTTGCGGATACGCTGTCCGCTATTTTGTCCAATGCCGGCTTCGATGCGACGCCAGTTTATAACGGAGAGCGTGCTCTTGAGATTGCCCTTGAGTTCCCCCCTGACGCGGTGATCTGCGACATCATACTCGATGGCGTAAACGGGATTGAGGTCGCTAAGCAAATGCTTTTGATCCGCCCCGAATGCAAAGTCATCCTCATGTCAGGAGCGGATCAGAGTTCAGATCTGCTCGACGGCGCAGCCGCGGCAGGATACCACCTGATGGTTCTGGCGAAACCTTTTCAGCCCACCGCGCTCATTAATCTGATTCGAGATTAGGCTGGGTGTCCAGAATAGGTCGAACTCATGCTGAAGATATTTATGCGACTCATGCATCGTGGCGACGTCAAAAACCGGTTTCTCTAAGTGGAACAGCGCTATGAGATCAATGACAGAAGCGCCCATCGGGCGTCAGCTTCAACCTGAGACCCGGAAATAGTTACATCGAAGCACTCGCGAGTGTTAATACCATCTCTGGAGAGTACATCGTGCTTATCAAAAGTACGCGGCGATTTGTCTATCAATACAACGGTAACGAGCGATCCTGTGATGTCGAGGAAGATCCTGCCGGCGTCATCGAGATGCCCGCCATCGGAAGTCTCCTTGCACGGCACGATAAGAAGTGGAAGGTGGTGTACGTCATTGCTCCGGTCTCCCCGAATGGGACGATTCCGGTCGTTCGCATTTTCCTGAATGACATCGCTCGAACGAAGGCGCGGCCTTTTAGCCCGAAACCGAACGGCCCGTCGCGGCGGGAATAGAATGAAATTCGCCTGTGGTAGCGGGCGGCACTGCTTTGAATCCGGCCGTGACATAGTTGACTGTCAGGTTTCTCCGACGTTAACAACATGGGTCAGCGCATAGCCTCAGAATTCGCGCGCATATTTGCAAGTGCATGACGAGCCGTCCTCCATGCCGGATGGCTAATAAGGCACAGAGGCTAGAGCAGCAGCCGTCTCCTTCGCCGCATCTGCTCTGGATTGCACTCGTAAACCGATTGCGTGGCGGCTGCTCCGTTGGCGGTCGGCTTTGGTAAGGAGAGTTTGCAAAGCCGCCCCTGCGGCCTCACAGCCCGCAGAATCGTTCGGCTCGACAAAAGGGAAGACGTCAGCACGCTAAGGTTCCTCGGACGTGACGCGAACGTCTGAGGACGTTCCACACGGTTCGAACGGGTCCACAAGAAATGTGGGGTACAAAACGGGGTAGTTGCTTTCAGTATTTGCATAAAATCCGTAATTTCAACATCCGTGGCTGCCTGGGGGGCAGCCACATAAATCCTTTAACTTCATCGTCTGCCGGTTTGCGGTTGAGGCACCGTGCACGAAGTGCGCCCATGGCTGCTTCCCGGAATCGGTTCAATCCGCGATCAATCATTCCGTCTTCGTAGCGTTTGAGGGTTTCAGTGTGTCCGCTGGTCATCCAGTGCGGACTGCGCGAGTAGATCGCGCAACACGTAGCTGTGGCTCAGTTGCTGCCGCTTGAGATTGCTGCTGTGAATCTTCTGGAGCCGAGGCACGAGCTTCTGCGCTTCATCATGCTGCCCCGGCTGCGAAGCGCGATGATTTCGCGGTAGAGCGCAGTCTCATCGTTCGGATCAATGCGGAGTGGCCCTGCTACGGCAGCGCGGCCAGCGCGTGAATCGGAAGAAGGTGCAGCGGTTGATGCGCGAAGACAACCTGCTGTGCCTGCGCAAGCGCCGTTTCGTGGTTACCACCGCCTCCGATCACGGCTTTACACTATACCCCAATCTGGCGCGCGATCAGGTGCTGACGGCATCGATCAGTTATGGATGTCCGACATCACCTGCATCCGGCTGGAGACGGAGTTCGTCTATCTGGCGGTAGTGCTGGATGCGTTTTCGCGCAAAGCGATTGGCTGGGCGCTGGATCGCACGCTGGAGGCGACACTGACCGTCGAAGCCTTGCAGATGGCGCTCGGCAAGCGGAAGTCGGCACCTGGCCTGGTGTATCACTCCGACCGCGGCGTGTAGTACGCGGCAACGGACTACACCGATCTGCTCAAAGCCAGCGGTGTCCAGATCGGCATGAGCCGCGGCGGCAACCCCTGCGACAACGCCCGCTGCGAGTCGTTTATGAAGACGCTCAAGTACGAGGAAGTCTATCGCAGCGAATACCGGGACCTGGCCGAGACGCGCGCCCGGATCGGCGTGTTCCTGGAAAAGGTCTATAACCAGAAACGGCTTCACTCGGCACTCGGCTCTCTGCCGCCGGCCCAATTCGAGGCACAACGGGCGACAAGAAAAATGGAGGCGGCTGCGCCGCAGCTGATCGCATGAGTTTTCCAGGGCATCGGCAATCTATCCGTCCGAGGGGTAAAGGACAATCCGGGAGCAGGCCTGCTGCCCACTCCCGGCTCTCATCGGCACGGATGAGTCGCAGCCGGCTATTCCTCGGCGAGTCGGTCTCCACTGGAGCCCTCTTCCGCTTCACCGGTTGTGCTCAGAATGCCCTACAGTAGTCCTGCCGATCGCCATTTGCAGCGAACGGCAAACAGTGTCTTATTCGGTTGTCTCAGCCGAGGGGTCCATCCCATGCACTCGGGAGTGCTTATTCCAGGCGAATTACCAAACGTTTCAACGGAGTTCTCCGGATATCAAAGAAAACGACAGCCCACTGCGGTGAACGGATCATCAATACTGCCTCTGGCGGAGATTAGAAGCGATTGCCGCCCGTACCGAAGGGAGACCGATGTCAAGATGGATAAGCCGTGATTTCAGTGCGAGAATGTATGGAGTCACCGGTTTCACCACCGGGATCGAACATCGTGCGTCTCTCACTTTCCATGGATTGTGATCAGAACGACTTTGATCAGAAGACAGCATTCTGATGTCATCCCCCCAAAATCGTCACCCTGCATCAATAGGAGGTAAACGCATGCGCTTATTCTCATTCCGATCCGGACGCCGCACGTTATTCACGGGCTTCGCGGTCCTGTTCGGCGCCGTCACGATGTTCGGTCAGGCTTCGTCCCAGACCCCTTCAGCTCCTACTCCTCACGACGCTTCGCCCTCGCGCTGGGACGTGTTCATGGGATACTCCTATGCCGCGCCTCACGGGATGGTGTCAACTCCCATGCCCAACGGAATTCCCAGCGATCTTAACTACACCTCCATTAACGAGGGCGCGATTGGCAGCGTCGCCTACTATTTCAACCGCTACGTGGGAGGCCAGATCGAGTATGCGAACCACCCCGATGGCAATAACGACGGAGCGCAGACCGCTTCGGCAGGCATCATCTTTCGTTACCCGACAGAAGGGATGACATGGTTCGCGCACGGCCTCGCCGGCGGCGTTCGCCTGGGCGGCCCGAACAATCCCGGGGCTGGAAACCTCCCCAAACACGGCTATATGTGGGGGCCGGCGCTTACGGCCGGCGGCGGTCTGGACTATGACCTGCCTTTCTTCGATCACCGCTTTGCCCTGCGCCTCTTCCAGGCCGATTACGAGTACTGGCACGCAGACTTTGGCCCGGCACCTATGGTCGGTGGCCGCGCCAACGTCAACACCGCCCGTCTCAGCGCCGGCGTTGTGATGCACTTTGGCAGCGTCACGCCTCCGCCGCCGGTCCAGTACGCATGTGCCGTCAACCCGGCCTCTGTTTACCCGGGCGAGCAGGTGACGGTGACCGGCACACCGGCCAATCTGAACCCGAAGAAGACCGCGAGCTATCACTGGAGTGGCCAGGGGCTAACGGTGGCGGGCACCAATCCCACCACGACGGTGGATACGGCCAGCCTGCAGCCTGGCTCCTACACGGTTTCGGGTCATGTCTCCGAAGGCGCGAAGGCCGGCCAGTCGGCCGACTGCACCGCACAGTTCACCGTGAAGCCTTTTGAACCGCCGACCGCCAGCACCGTCGCCAATCCGTCCACGGTCCAGCCCAACGGCAGCTCCACGATCAGCTGCACCGGCGTGAGCCCGCAGAACCGTCCCCTTACCTACAGCTACACGACTTCGGCCGGATCTATCAACGGCACCGGTAATTCCGCAACTCTGTCCACCGCCGG
>JBKICP010000176.1:0-12762 GCA_046567085.1 Acidobacteriota bacterium | reverse complement strand
ATCACGGTGACCTGTAACGTGCAGGACGACAAAGGACAGACAGCAACGGCCACAACCAACGTCACCGTGGAGGCTCCTCCACCGCCGCCGGCGCCATCCCCTGAGCAGGTTAGCCTTGAGAAGCGTCTTGCGCTGCACAGCGTCTTCTTCCCGACGGATCAGCCCAGGGCCGCTCATCCGGAGGGAGGTCTTGTGGAAAGTCAGCAGGCGACTTTAAGCACTTTGGCGACGGACTTCAAGAACTATCTCACCTACAAACCTGACGCGCGCATTACGCTGACCGGTCATGCTGACGTCCGCGGCAGCGCTGCGTATAACCAGGCACTGACCCAGCGCCGCGTAGACCGCGTGAAACAGTTCCTGGTCCAGCAAGGCGTTGCCGAATCGGCGATCGAGACGCAGGCCGTCGGCAAAGAACAGCAACTCTCAAAAGACCAGGTAAAGGCCCTGATTGACGAGAATCCTGAACTGACCGATGTTCAAAAGAAAAAGATGGATCTGAAGTTAGGCGAGATCTATCTGGCACAGAATCGTCGCGTCGACATCACTCTGAACAATACCGGCCAGCAATCCGTTAAACTTTATCCCTTCAATGCAGCAGATCTGAACACGCTGATGAGCGAAAAGGCTCCGGCGAGGCGAAAGAAGGCGGTCACAAGGAAGCACTAAGACTCTATCGGATGCAAACAATAAGCCTGGGGAGCGTGGTCACGCTTCCCAGACTTATTCATTTTTCTGCACATTCCACATCCTGAAGCCTGAAGCTGCCGTCATGCGTTATGCCGGCCAACGGGCTCTCGCAGAACTATTCGACCACGGGAAATCTCTTAAAAGGAACTGATGGTTAACGGGAATGTTTGCTACGCAAGTAGAAATTGAGACGAGCCGTTCCCGAATGAGAGGGGCTCTCACGCTGTCGTTTGAGAGTTTCAGCGTGTCCGCTGGTCGTCCAGTGCGGACTGCGCGAGGAGATCGCGCAACACGTAACTGTGGCTCAGTTGCTGCCGCTTGAGATTGCTGCTGTGAATCTTCTGTAGCCGAGGCACGAGCTTCTGCGCTTCATCATGCTGTCCCAGGCTGCGAAGCGCGATGATCTCGCGGTAGAGCGCAGTCTCATCGTTCGGATCAATGCGGAGTGCTGCCAGCGCCGCTTTCAGAGCCAGCTTCGGCTGGTTTGTCTGGAGATAGAGCAGCGCAAGCAGATCGCGGGCCGGAACGTATTGCCCGTCCAGCGCAACCGAGCGAGTTGCAGCCGCCAGGGCATGCTTCGACGAGGGATCCTGCTCTTTCGACTCTGAAAGCGCTTCTGCATAGAGATACCAGAGAAGGCTGTCATTCGGGTGCCGCTGTGCCTGTCGATGAAAGAGATCGACCGAAGCGGCGAATTGATGCTGCTGGCTCTTCATAATGCCGACCGCGTCGGTGGCGAGGGAAAGCTGTGGCTGGAGGCGGTGCGCGTGTTCGAAATCGGAGATGGCCACTTCGGTCCTCGAGACCTGGACTTCAAGCACTCCCCGTGCGACATAGAGAGGCGCCGCATCAGGAAGCTGGTTAATACCGAAGTTAAGCATCTCGATACCCACAGGCGCGGAGCTGTGGTTGAAGGCAATTTCGGCGAAGGTGAGATAGTTGTTGAGCTTCTTTGGCTGCAGCACGATGGCGGAGCGAAGCAATTGCACCGCCCGGGGCGTGTCTCCAGCCTCCTCCGCAATCTGGGCACCGAGGACGAGGGCCGTTTCGTCCTGCCCGATACGGAGCAGCGGTTCGAGTATGTTGAGGGCCTGCTGCGGGTCCTGCAGCTTCCAGAGAACGATCGCCAGGTTGTACCGGGAGATCTCGTCGGGGTGGACGAGGAGTATCTGACGATACTGCTCGGCTGCCTGCTGGTTATCCCCGGTTGCCGCCAGACAGTAGGCGTAGCCCTGCGGTAGTTCCGGATGGGAGTCGAAGAGCGGCCTGCTGGCGACGAAGTGCGGGAGCGCGTTCTGGCAGTCCTGCTTTGCGCGGTCCACGTGCGCGAGCATGGCATGGGCGGTCACGTCGTTCGGGTGGATGGCGAGGATGCGTTCGAGCAGGGCGGCAGCGCCGGGGGCGTTCCGCGCATACTCGATCTGTGCCGCACCTTCGAGAGGCAACAAGTCTCGCGGGCAGAACCGCAGCGCTTCCTGGAAGGCGCGCAGGCCTTCGCCGGATCGCGCCAGCCCATTGAGAGCCATCCCACGCATTGAGAGAAGGCTGCAGTCGTGCGGCTGGGTGCGGAGGAGGGAATCGGCGGAGCGGAGCGCCTGATCGAACTGGTGCGTGCGAAGGAGCTGCGCAATTTGATCGAGGTAGGAGACCTGGGCAGGCGCAGCGAGGGTGGCAGCCACCAACATCCAGGGAAGCGCCAGACGGAGGCGACGTGGGAAAGCCATGGACTTCATTGGTGCGGTTGAACTCACTCTACACGATCGCTTTCAGGAGCGGACATCCGCGGCTGGTGGCGGTGAGGCCGGAGAAAAAAAACGGGGCGCACCGGGCGGCGCACCCCGACGCCGGGCGGCAACGCTAGAACTCGAATCGAGCACCCAGCTGGCCCTGGCGAGGAATCTGTGTACTGGTGGAAGTGCCGAAGGTCGATCCGCTGGCGGCATCGATGTTGAGGGCACTCAGGTTCACACGGTTGAAGAGATTGAAGTAGTCGATGCGCAACTCGAATTTGACGCGTTCGGTAATGTTGGTGGTTTTTTTCAGCGTGGCGTCGGTTTCAGCAAAGCCTGGATTGCGGAACTGATTCACCTGCTCATTGCCTTCCTGTCCGATCGTGGGAAATGTGAAAGGGCCGCAGCTGTCGAGATTGGTACCTGAGCAGTGGGGGAAAACACCGTTGATATAACTGCTCCGATTGTGAGAGATGTGATAGCTGCTGACGTTAGGAAAGTCATTGTTATCGCCGTCAGCATTGAAGTCGCCGCTGTCGGGACGGTAGATGACGTTCCCGTTGATATCTTTCGCGACGTCGAGCGCCCCACTGGATGCCACAGTAAACGGCAGTCCGGACTGCAGAATCGTGGTCGATGCCACTTCCCAGCCGGAAGCGACTCTCCCCAGGAGGCCGTGGCCGCTATTGACGCCCGGCAGGAGGTAACTCCAGCCGAGAGAGAAGCGATTCGATGCATCCCACGCCGAGGGGCCGTAAAAGCGGCTGAGGGAATATTCGATGGGATAGTTCCCCATGGGAAGAGCGCCTGAGTTGTCCTTCGACACCGCGTGCGTGTAGGAGGCATCCACGAAGCCTCGCCTGGCGAACCGCCCCTGCAGAGCCAGGATCAGCCCTGTGTAGTTGGACCAGGGACCGTTGAACGTATAGTTGATGGCTCCGAAGCTGGTGTTCAGACGAGTCTGGGTGCCGGAGCAGGTGGCTGCGTGGCCCTGGCCGGTAGGCGTGCAGGTGAGGTGCTGCAGCAGATCTCCCTCGTAGACGTTGACATCGCCGGAGAAGGAATTGCCGAAGGAACTGCCGCCGCCGTACTGCAGATCGCCGGAATGCTGGCCGACGTAGCTGGCGCTGGCGACCAGGTTCTGGGTGAGTTGGTGTTCGATGGCAGCCGACCAGGTCTCTGTGTAGGGGGATTTGAGATTGCCATCCACCCCGCCGACTGCGATCTGCTGGCCAGGCAGGCCGCCCTTTGCATCCAGCGGAGATCCCTGGAACTTCGGATAGGGGAAGCCGAAGGGATAGGTGTTGCTGCTGCCATAGCCAAAGATCGGCGCTGCGGTGGAACCGTTGTTATAGAAGGTGGGCAGAACAAATCCGGGAGGATTGCCTTTGAGGTTATTCTCTGCATTCCCGAGAGTCACCCAGTCACGATAGATGCCGTAGCCGCCGCGCAGCACCCAGTTGCCGTTGCCGGTGAGATCCCAGGCGAGGCCTGCGCGCGGGCTGAAGATCCAGTTCATCGACTGGTTGTAGACCTTGGACTGCTGGCGGTTTACGCCATTGGTGACCTGCTCGGCCATGCTCGAACCGGAACCAAGATGGAAGTTCGCGAGCGGCGTGCTGAGAGTCGGATAGGGATTGCCGAAATTGTCGTAGCGCAGCCCGTAGTTCACGGTGATGCGGCGAGTGGCGCGCCAGGTGTCCTGGGCAAATGCGCCGTGAGTCGTCTCCGCATAGGCATACTGCCCGGCCATGGGCTGGCCGGTGACGGGATTGTAGGAGAGGCTTGATTCGGAATAGGGATTGTTATTGATCAGATCGATCATGTTGTTGAACTGGAAGGTCGGTTGGGCATAGCTGGGGGCAAAGAGCGCCAGGTCGTCCCCATGCCAGCCTTCATAACCAATGCTGATGGCGTGGGTGCCATGGAGCTTCGTAAGGACATCACGCCAGTGGTAATTATGTTCGGCGTACTGACCGTCGGCAAAGCCGATGCCCCAGCCTACCCCGAGATTGTTGACGTTCACCACGGGAACGGAGAGCTGTCCTGTCGCCGACGCGGTACCCTGCAGGTAGTTGTAGCCGAAGAACGCCTGGTTCAGAGTATTCGGCGAGAAGGTATGGGTTTCGCTGCCCTCCGTCGCGATCACCGACGAGGGATTGGTCGTGGCGAAGGCAGGGCGAACCGAAGGGCCACCTTCATTAGTTGTATCCCGAAAAAGCGTTCCGTAAATTCGATCTTTGCTGAAGTACTTATCGATACGAACGTTGTACTGTTTGGAGTTATTGAAGCTCGATGAATTGAAATTGCCGTTGTCAAAGACAGCGGTGCCGCAGGGAATGTCATCCGTGCTGGGGGTTCCGCAGCCTGTATTGTTAGCCAGGTCCTGTGGGCCGAAGGCATCGAGTGCCGTCGCCGCGATATTCGTGGTGGTGGCGGCGGTGGGCCGATACCTGGTCATCAGCTGGACCTCAGGAGAATTGGGCTGCGCCTGCTGCGCAAAGGAGACGAAGGCCGGATCCTCATAGGTCTGGACGGCGTTGCCGTTCGAGGTGAGCGCGAGATAGGGCTCGATGCTGAAGAAGAAAAAGAACTGATGTTTGGGAATCACGGGGCCACCGACCCCGAAAGACATGTTCGTGGTGTGGAACGGCGCGATCCGCACCGATGGCGGGGGACCGAACTCACCACGGGCATTCAGGCCCTGGTAGGTGTAATACAGGGCACCGAAGCCATGATATGTATCGGTGCCGGATTTCGTGGTCATCACCGTTTGCATGGAACTGGTCTTGCCATAGTCGACGGTGTAGGTGTTGGTCTGGACGGACATCTCGGAGAGAGCGTCCGCATTGGGAACGAGGCTGAGCACACCAGGATTGACATCGATATTGATGTCGAGCCCGTCGAGCACGTACTGGTTGCCGTTGTTGCCGCGCCCGTTGGCACTGTAGTCGGCATTTTCGGTGAAGAAGTTGTTATAGCCCGCAGAGCCCAGACCTGTGACTCCGGGGGCAAGGCCGATGAGCGATGTTGGATTTCTCGCAGCCAGGGGAAGGGACTGAACAGCCTGAGAGTCGATCGTCAGTTGATTACGACTGTCGGACGTATCGAGCAGGGGACTCTGCGCAGTGACAGAGACGGTGGAAGCTACCTGACCGACCGCCAGGTTGATGGGGACATCGCGGTTCTCTCCCGTGCTGAGGACGAAGTCCACTCTGGAGGTCGCGAATCCGCCTGCAGAAGCGGATATCGTGTAATGGCCAGGAGCCAGACTGACGAAGCGATAGCTGCCAGTGTTGTCGGAGGCTTTCGTTTGAGAAACAGCCGTATCGCTGTCGACGAGGAGAACGGTGGCGTTGGCGATGGCATTCCCGCTCGAATCGACCACTGTGCCCTGCACGCTGGAAGAAAACTGTGCAAGTGCCGGTAAAGCACAGCACACAAGGCAGAGCAGGAGGGGGAAGCGGAACTTACTGATTTGCATGTCGTCGGTCTCCGAAAGAACGAAAGGGCCCGGATTGCAGCGAGCGTTCTGGATTGCAGGAGAATGCACAGTGGAATGAGTTCTCTGCAGTTTCCAGCGAAAGTAATCTCTTCTTCCGACCTGCGCATGAACCAGGGGGCCCAGGGGGGGATAGTACAAATGGACTCTCCGCGGGGTTAGCGGGCCGCAGACTCCTTCAGCACGATCGTGCAGAGGCTGAAATTCGTCAGTTCCACTTCCGAACTGGCGCCGTCGTGGCGGATGGGAAGGCGTTGCTGCTGCTCGTTGAGGACCTCGCGAACGGCGAGGGGGCCGCTGCCGGAGATGGAAATCCGGAGACGCGACTCGTCGAGAAAGCGAAAGCGCAGGGTGAAAGAATGGCCGCACCACGGCAATCGCTCAATGGCATATTCGTTGCCCTTCACAGACAGTGAAGAAGGGAAGGCAGGGGCCAGCATCGCACGGTACGGGGCGTCGGTTTCGCGCAACCCGATCACGCTGCGTACGAGGTGAGCGGGCATGACGGCGCCCCAGCCGTAGACTTCTCCTCCAAAGGCTCCGTGTGCTCCCCAGATTTCGCAGCTGACACCGGGCCAGCCGAGCCGCGGGTGATCGGCATCTGCGGGAGCCGCGGAACGGCGGTCCATCGAGGAATAGATCCGGTTGCAGATCGTTTCCACCAGGGATGAGGCCAGCTGCCGGTCGCCGGAGGCCCAGGCGGATTCGAGGAAAGGCAAAACGAACGACGACCAGTTCAGTTGATTCTGCGCGCTGGATTTCGGATTTTTTGCCTCAGCCAGCAGGCTCGCGTACATCCTGTGCAGCGTTGGGGTGAGCAGTTTCTTTTGTTCATCCGTGGCGATGCCGCAGAATGCGGGAGATGCCTGCGAGGGATCGCGGTCGGTGCCGATGACGAGCTTCATCGTGCGGCTGTCGAAGTCGTGGAACCAGTCGTCCTGCCAAAGCTGCTGGGTCTTGCCGGCGTAGGTCTTCTCGATGCTGCGCCATTCGGAGACGCTGGCTTCGTCCCCCGAGAGTTGCGCAAAGCGCGCGAGGATGGCGCCCGCCTGGGAAGCTGCGGCCTGGAGTTCGACCAGGGGCAGAAACTCGACCAGCTCGCCGCCGGTAGGTTGTTCGATCTGGAATCGACGGGAGGTATCCATACCGGTTTCCCAGCTGCATTTGCCAACAACAAAGCCCTGCGCATCGGTCCGATGTTTGAGCGTCCAGCGCAGCAGAGCCGCGAGTCCGGGATAGAGGCGGCGCAGCCAGCCCTGGTCGCGGGTGCGGTCGAAGATGGAAGCCGCGCAGAATAGCGGGAAGCACCAGGAGATGGATGTGCCGCATTCCGAACCGTCGGCCGCCACCATATTCATGACGCCGTCTTCGCGCATGCATGGGATGTTGGGCTCAATGGCATCGAGGAACTGGCCGGCGAAGACCTCTTTCGCCATCTCCGGATTTGCATAGCTGAGCGCCCACATGTCGATGGAGGTTTCGGCGAGCACGTTGCGCGGCGCCTGAAGCTGCATCGCATCCCACGGGTGCCGATAGACGCCGATGGGACGGCGAACCATGGTGCGAAGCGTTTCGAAGTCGTAGACCCAGCCTCTTTTCCAGACTTCCGGCCAGTCGCCGGCCAGCACGGGAGCCGAACTCCAGAAGGCCGCGTCTTCGACATGGCGGCGATCGAGCTCGGCGTGCGCTTCCGCGAGAGAGGCACGAGCGCTGCGTCGCAGAGCCCCGAGGTTGGGCGCGCGCTGCAGGATGACGATGGCTCTGCTGAGAGAATGAGGCGCGATGTCGAGCCGATAGCGCACACCTGCGCAGAGCGGGTCAGTGCCATAGGAGACTGCAGCTCCGGTCCTCGGTTCTGCTGTTAGCCATGTGGCGCGGTCCGCGTTCTGCCCGGAAAAATAGTGCTGCTCGCCGCGGAGGGTGGCAGCGATTCCAAAGACTGTGCCGGCCGCGAAACCACGGGTCCAGAGCAGTTCCTGCTCGGCATCAAAGCCGCCAGTAACGCCGTCGCCTCCCCACCACTGGCTGCCACCGAGGACATAGGTGTGGGCCGCCAGCCATTCGATGGAGTGCGGTCGCCCGGCTTTCTCGTCGATCTGAATCTGCGCGGCGATGCAGTCTTCATTGACCAGGAAGAAGCTGCTGGTGACGCGCATGCCGCTCTCCTCGAATGCGAAGGCGAGAACATTCTTTGAGTGGTGCGGAGAGGAGAGCTGATCGTGCGCGAAATCGTCAGGGGAGAAGAAGGTTCGGTCTCCGATACGAAATCCGAGGGTGAGTTCAGCCGTGTAGACGTTGTTTCGATGAAAGTCGAAGTAGCCGCCTGGGCCCGCGGGATAGTAAAGAGCGAAGCCGATGCCCGGCACGGAGCGGAGCACTCCGCCGGGGTGGAGATTCCAGGTGTGCCAGGGATTGTCGAGGTACCCGAAGGGCGTGTAGTCGCTGGCGGGGAAGCCTCCCTGGGTGGGAGGAGCGGAAGGCGTTGGTTTTGGGTCCAGTGAGGAATGCTCCCGCCCGAACGCGAAAGCATGCGGCAATTTGAGAGCAGCCGAAGCGGCTGCGAGCGCGGAAACAAAATCCCGGCGATTCACCGATCTCCTTTGCAGGCAAGAAAGAGGAGCGTTCTCAGCAGGCACACAACGATTGCGGTGCCATGAACAATGCTGTCGGGGCCGAAGCGATCTATGCCGCGACAGCCGGAATTATAATGAGGCCTTACCGGGCCCGAATGGAACGCGTAGACCACGCGCAGGTAGTAGAGATGGACCATGCGCCCCGCCCGCTCCAGGCTGCTGAATCAAAGGAGCGTCAGGTCACACACAGAGCGCAAGCGTTGCGATAGCGCATCGGCCACAGCGATTTCGCCGGACAGGATCAGCCGGGATTGAAAATAGTGTCAGGGAAGAGCGGCCCCGAGCGGAAGTATCCGCCGATGCGACGCCGCGTTTGTCAGCTGCTTTGCGCAGCATTCGGCTTCATTTTGCCTTTCTTCCCTGGATGCCGGTCCGATCCACCGACAGTTGCCGTGATCCCTCGAACCACGGGCATCTCTCTCTGGGAACCGGAGCATGCAGGGGCAGAAGATGCAGCGCGTAAGGCCCGATTCCGGATCTACTGGAATGCCCCGACACGCGAGGACGACGTGCAGGGTCAGATCGAGCTGGTCGAGCGGGTCATCGATCGGAAATACACCGGGCTTGTGCTTGCGCCCGATCAGACGCTGACGCTGATGACTCCCGTGCGGCGTGCGCTCGCAGAGAATATTCCGGTCGTCATCGTCGGATCTCCGCTTCCGCTGCAGCCCGGAGGCAAGCTGACGTATATCCTCAACGACGATATTGCGGCCGGGCGCATGGCGGCCGAGCGAATGGGCACCATCCTGAACGGAAAGGGCACCGTGGCCATTCTCGGGATCGATCCGGATATTGCCGGCGTGCTCGAACGGGTGCGCTCCTTTGAGAAGACTCTGGCGCAGGAGTATCCGGGGATCGAAGTCGAGGAGAAGCGACCGGGAGCGTTCAGTGTTCCTTTCGAGCAACAAAGTGCCGAGGAGGTATTGGAGACGCATCCGCACCTGAGTGCGATTCTGGCAGTGACAACGGACGCGACCCGTGGCGCGTATTCCGCACTGGTGGAGGCCCACCGGACCCACGAGGTCAAGCTGGTGGGTTGCGATCAGGATTTGCTGACGCCGCTGATGACGGGGGAAATCGATTCGATCGTCGCTGAGGATACGCATCAGATGGGCTACCGGGCGATTGAGGTGCTGGCCGACAAACGCGCCGGCCGACCCGTTCCGAGCGTCATCCTGTGTGCTCCCCTTCTCGTGACGAAGGAGAATCTTGAAGCGCCCGAGGTCCGCCGGATTCTGGGTCTCGTCGGGAGATGAAGGGCATGCAGGCACGGAGCAACGCTCGGCGGCTGATCCCGATTCTTCTGGCGGTGTGCTTTGCCGTCGGAATCGCGTCAACGGCGGCGTTTTTGTATCTGCACAGCTCCGTGCGTGGTCTGCCGTATCACGATCTCTTTGCAGAAGGAAAAGCCGACGAGTGGAAGGCGTATGGCGGCACGTGGGCGGTTTACGACGGCGGCATGCGCAACGACTCCGACGAGCGCGGAGCCAGGCTGATGACCGGATCTGCCTCCTGGACGAACTATGTGCTGGATGCCGACGTCAAACTGCTGGGAGAGGATGGCGATGCGGGCCTGGTGATCCGGGCCAGCAACGCTGAGGAAGGCGTGGACTCGTACAGCGGCTACTACGCCGGGCTGCGTACCCGCGACAATCGGCTCACGCTGGGACTGGCCGAGCACGGCTGGCAGGAGTATGAGGACAAGCCCATTCCGCACGGAGTGCAGGCGTTCCAGTGGTATCACCTGAGACTGCTCGCGTATGGCTGCGATGTACTGGCCTCCGCAACCTTCCCCCTGCAGGGCGGTGAAACGACCACAGCGGCCGTACACGATCACGACTGCCTGGCGTCGGGCGGCATCGGACTGCGTTCGTACTCTTCGGGCGGCATCTGGCGCAATGTGCGGGTGCGCGCCGCGACAGCTGCGGACCTGCAGGCGATGCTGGCGGGACAAACCCCTCGGGAGATCACCAGCAACGAGCCCTACTGGAACGGTACTTCGATCTTTGGCTCAGGGTCGCTGCCTTCCCATGTCAATCCGGAACCCGCCCTCGCGCAGGCAGCAGTTCAGCCGATCAGCAGCCTGCGAATGGCGATCACCTCGCGACCGGTCATCGCCACGGTCCGCGGCGTGGTCGCGCTGGCGTCTCCTGCGCTCTACGTTCAGGATTCAACCGGTGGCGTCGCAGTGGTGGCCGAATCCAGTCCGCCTCTCAAGGTTGGCGATGAAGTGCTGGTCACCGGAGAAGTGAACGCGCGGGACTACAGCGCCACTCTGGAGCGCGCGACGGTGCATCTGCTCTGGACGCGGACGCCGGTGGCGCCCATATCGCTGACGCCGGAGCAGGCAGCTACCGGATCGTTCGCGGCCATGTTCATCGAACTGGAAGGCACCTTAATCGGTGCGACACAGTCGCCGCAGGGCGCACCGATTCTGAGTCTTGCCGCCGGCCCGCAGGCGTTCCGCGCGGCAGTGGGGAATTCACAGAGCGACGGTCTGGGGAACAACCTGAAACGGGGAAGTCTGCTTCGTCTGCGCGGAATCTGCGTTGTCGATCCTGCATATACGCACAACCTGACACCGTTTGTCCTGCTGCTGCCTTCGGCCAACGACGTGGAAGTGGTTGCGGGGCCGCCGTGGTGGAATACGCGCCATGTCGTCATTATTGGGTTCTTCGTCCTGCTGCTGGCATTCATCGGACACCTGATCTACAGCACGGTGGAGAAATGGCGCCTCAAAGCCATTGCCGACGAGCGCGAGATGCTGGCGCACGAGATGCACGACACAATGGCTCAAAGCTTTGCCGGGCTGGGCTTCCAGCTGCAGGCGATCCGCAACCGCATGCCTGTAAATATACCGGTGGTACAGGAACAGCTGGATCTGGCCTGCGACCTGGTGCGGCACAGTCATGAAGAGGCGCGGCGGCAGATTATGATGCTGCGCGCGGAATCGCCGGAAAAGGCGGGTCTGGCGCCTCTGCTGGAGTCATGCGCACGCCAGATGCTGGAAGGCGGCGACGTGGTCGTGGAGGCGGAGCAGGAGGGAGATTGCGGGGCAATCCCGCTGCGCGTCAATGACACCCTCTTCCGTATCGGGCAGGAGGCTCTCGCCAATGCGGTGCGCCATGCACAGCCTTCGCACATTGGAATTCGGGTGCGGTGCGACTACGATTCAATCGCGTTAAGCATCGAGGACGACGGCCGGGGATACGAACCGGGCAAAGAGGGGAAGGGTTTCGGCGTAACCGGCATGCGGCGCAGGGCGGCGAGCATCGGGGCAAGCCTCGCGATAGTTACAGCGACCGGAGATGGCACGCGGGTCAAGGTAGTCGCGCGCCTGTCGCGGCGCAATACGCTGAGCATCTGGACCGGCCTGCTGTGGAAGCGGCTTCGAGGGCGCAACATTTATGAACAAACCGGATAGGCGGGTTACAAGGATCCTCATCGTCGACGACCACCCGGTCATTCAGGCTGGATTGATGAGTATGCTGTCGACCCACCCCGAAGTCAGGGTGATGGGCTCGGCGTCCAGTGGGGAAGAGGCTCTGGCGCGGATGAACGAAGACATGCCGGATATCGTTCTGCTGGATCTGCGCATGCCAGGCATGACCGGGATTGACGTGCTTCACGCCATGCGCGAGAAGAAGCTCGGTGCGCGGGCCATCGTGCTGACCAGCTTTGAAACCGATGAGAATATCTACCGCGCCATCCAGGTGGGTGCGCAGGGATATCTGCTCAAAGACACTTCGGAGCGTGAGATGCTGCAGGCGATCGCAATCGTGCATGCGGGGAGGAAATATATTCCCGCGCAGATCGCGGCGCGGCTCGCCGAGCGCATGATGCGATCGAACCTGACGACCAGGGAGCTGGAGATCCTGAATATGCTGGCCAAAGGGCTGACGAATAAGCAGATTGGGAGGGTTCTGAGGATCAGCGACAACACGGTTCGCAATCACGTCAACAGCATCCTCGACAAAATGGAGGTATCGGATCGCACAGAAGCCGTGGCCGTTGCAATTCAGCAGGGAATTATTCAGGTAGCCAGTTAGGTTGCCTCTCCAGGCGCGGGGAGAGGAGGGGACATTCAATTGTTTGATAGACCATCTGGACTATGTGGGGCAGCGCCGAAATGAGTAGCATAAGGCCATCAGTATCTGGAGATTGCAAGGCGCGTGAACGTGTTCTCGTCAGAAGCGGTGCGTCTACC
>JBKICP010000175.1:5032-29415 GCA_046567085.1 Acidobacteriota bacterium | reverse complement strand
CCCACAGCGAGCCGTGGACCTCGTTCGAGCCGGATCTCGTGAGCACGTTCATGATGCCGCCGGTGTTATGTCCGTATTGAGCGCCGTAATTCCCGATCAGGATTTCGATCTGCGACAGAAAATCGCGCGGCGGGTAGTTCTGCCCCGTGTTGCGGAAGAGGTTGTTGTGCATCAGCCCATCGAGCAGCAGCAGATTGTCGGAGCTGCGGGAGCCGGAGATGTTGAAGGTGGGGCCATTGCGGTCGGGCGCAAAGGCCGCCTTGTCGCTCACGTTTGAAACGCCGGGCAGGATGCCGATGAAGTCAAAGGGCTGCCCCGTGCTGCTGGGCATGTCATTGACCAGTTCCTGGGGGATGACCGCGCTGAGCGTATCGGTATGCGTATCCACCTGCGGGGGTGCGGCGGTGACCGTGACGTGCTGCGCGACCTGACCTGGCCGAAGCTGCGCGTCGACACGGACGTTCTGATCGGCGTCCACCCGCACCTCCGTATTGGAGAAGGTCTCGAATCCGGGATCTTCCATCGTGACGGTATAGATGCCGATGGGGATTTCATTGAGCACATAAGAACCGGTGGCGGTGGTGACGGCACGGCGCACCAGGCCGGTGGTGGAGCGCGCCGTGACCTGCGCATTGGGGACGACCGCCCCGGTGCTGTCGGTGACATTGCCTACGATGCTGCCCGTGTTTTGCGCGTGTGCCGCACAGATCGACAGGATGGCCACGCAGGTGAAGCGAACAAGGCGGCCAAGACCGCGCGATCCGGGAAAGTCCAATCTCATTTCAGCAACCTCCAAAACGAACACAATGGCCGATTCCGCGGGAACTGTGCGCGCTGCAGCAGACAGCCTTTAGGCGCAGGCTCTCTTCTTCGAACCGGAACCGGACCCGGCAGCAGCCGTTCTTCCGGATTGCGGGAATCCTACCGACACACCGGCACGGCTGTGACCGGCCAAATGGCCTATATTGACGGTTCGGTTATCGTGCCTCTGGAAACGCCGCGCGTGGATGGCACCCGGCGCATCGATCGTTCAACAAGAGACTGTACTTGTTCCCCGCTCATTTGTCAGAATGTCCGGAATGCAGCAGTTCCTCTTACTCCTTTTTTCGACGCTGGTTGCCGGAGTTGTACCTGCGGCTTTGGCAAGCGCCATGGAGCCCAGCTACACGGCGACTACGTGGAGAGTGGAAGAAGGTCTGCCGGAAGACACGGTGCAGGCGTTCGCTGAAACGCCGCAGGGCTACCTGTGGATAGGCACCAGTGGCGGACTCGCGCGTTTCGACGGCACCCACTTTGCCGTCTTCGACAGTGATACGACTCCACTCTTTCGGGAAAACAGCGTGCACTGCCTCGCCACTGCGCGCGACGGAAGCCTGTGGATCGGCATGGAAGGCAGCGGGCTGATTCACTTCTCCCATGGCAAATTCCATGCCTGGACCGCGGTCGACGGACTCACAGATCAGTTCGTCCACGCCATCGCCGAGGACCGTGCCGGCAACCTGTGGATCGGCACGAATAACGGATTCTTCCGCATGACGAAAGGCCGCATCCGGCGGCTCGACGGCACCCACGGGATTCCGCTTCTTGCTGTCAACGCCATCCTCGAGGACGCCTCCGGCCGCGTCTGGATCGGCGGCTCACGCCTCATGTCAATCCACAATAACGTTTTCCAGGAGCACTCGCTTCCCGGGGAACTAAGCCGCAATCGCATCAAGTCGCTGCTGCAGACGCGCGATGGCGCCATCTGGGTCGGCACTGTCTCCGGCCTGTATCGATCGCCGGATGGGACCCGCCCCTTCGAGCGAGTCCCTGGAGCTAACGGCACGGTGCGGGTCCTGCGGCAGAGTGGCGACGGCACTCTCTGGATCAGCATCGTCGGCCAGGGTGCGGCCGCATGGAGGCTGGACCGGGGCGCCTTTGCTCCAAACCCGGTGCTGCGAATTCCCGGCACGATTCTCAGCATCTTCGAGGATCGCGAACGAAACATCTGGGTGGGCAGCCAGTCGGGGATGACCCGCTACAGCGCTACGCCGGTCAGCATCGTTCCCGTCCCCGATGCGCGCAACTCCGATTTTGCGACTATCTATCTCGACCGGGACGGCGTTCTGTGGAGTGCGGGCAATCATCTGGTCCGCATCGCGGGCAATCGCGCCGTGCCCTTCGTTTTCCCCGAACTGCGCGGCGCCAAGGTGCGCAACCTGCTGCGGGACCGCGATGGCACGCTCTGGGTGGGAACTGACGGCAGCGGCCTCTTTCATCTGAGCGTGGGCTCTGCGCGCCGCTACACCACCGCCGAGGGGCTGGTCAACAATTTCATCCGGGTCCTCGTGCAGGACGCAAACGGAAGCCTCTGGATCGGGACCGACGAGGGGGTCAGCCATCTGGAGAACGGCCACTTCACAAATTACGGCATTGTCGACGGCCTCGCCTACTTCAGCATCCGCGCCATGCTGCAGGACCGGTACGATTCCATGTGGATCGGAACCGACCAGGGACTCAGCCACTGGGTTCATGGCCACTTCGTTGTCGATGGCCCCGTCGTCGCGCTGCGTCAGCAGAAGGTGTGGGCCCTCCACCAGGATTCGAGCGGCGGCCTCTGGTTCGGAACCCGCAATCACGGACTTTATCGCTGGCGCGGGGGGCGCCTTACTCGTTACACGACGGCGGATGGCCTGGCCGGCAACGGCATCAATTCGATTCTCGAAGACGGGGCAGAACACTTCTGGATGAGTGGCCCGGAGGGTGTATCGCTGCTGAATCGTCGCGAACTGGATGCGTTCGCCGATCTTCCGCGCGGGCATCGCCCCCATCCGCTTGCGATTTCCTTTTACAGCCTGCCTGGAGACAACGGACCAACGCAAATCTTCGGTGGAGTGCAGAGTGCCGGCTGCATCACGCCGGCCGGGGATGTCTGGTTCCCGGGAAATCGCGGCCCTGTTCATGTCTCGCCACCCCCCAGTCGCCCCACGCTCATGCCGCCGCTGATCATCGATCACGTTTCCGCCGATCATCTGGCCGCTGCATGGACTCCTGGGGAATCCGAGGTGATCCTTGGACCGGCGAACAGCCGCCTGGACATTGCCTATGGCCCGCTCATGCTCAGTTCGCAGCAGAACGTACGCTTCCGCTACCGGCTCGTGAACTTTGATCGCGAGTGGCTCGATGCCCTGGGCCGGCGCGATTCTTCGTACGCCAATCTTCCCGCAGGACGCTACGTCTTCCGCGTTGCGGCCTTTCAGACCAGCAACCCGAATGCGGTTGCAGAGGCATCGCTCGTCGTAATCAAGAATCCCTACTTTTATCGGCGCTGGTGGTTCCTGTTGTGCATCGCCTTCGGGCTGATCGCCGCTGTGCTGGCCATTTACCGGGCGCGCCTGAACCGCATGCGCCAGCGTTTCATCGGTGTGCTCGAGGAGCGCAATCGGATCGCGCGCGAAATTCACGACACCGTTATCCAGGGCTGCACGAGTATCTCCGCGGCGCTGGAAGCCGTCTCCACTCTTCGATCGGGAGAGACGCGACTGAAGGAAAACCTGCTGGAGCGGGCGAGAACCCAGGCCCGTATCACCATCGACGAAGCACGGGAGGCGGTCTGGAACCTGCGTCAGGATACCGGAGGCATGCTCGACGACAGCCTCCGTGCCACCAGTTCGCAGATCGCCGCGGAATTCGGGATTCCGGTTCACTGCACGATCCGCGGCAAATCCTCCCGGATGAGCCAGCCCGCAATGCACGAGGTTCTCATGATTGTTCGCGAAGCCCTCCACAACGCCGCTCTGCACGGCACTCCTGCCGCCATCGAAGTGACCGCGATCTCCAACCTGCGCGAGATGATGATTGAAATTGCCGACAACGGGAGGGGATTCGATATGGACAACGCATGGTCATCCGACCACGGACACTATGGGCTGCTCGGCATGCAGGAGCGCGCCTCACGCCTTCGCGGATCGATCGAGTTTGTCAGCGGCCCGGGTCAGGGCACACGCGTCGTCCTGCGTGTGCCGTCCCGGGGCACGGCCATCCATGCAACGCTGGCCGGAAAGGCAGGCACCCTGTGAACCGGTCTTCCCCTTCTCCCGGACACGCAACAATGATCGAGAGTGCCGCGGCGAACCGTGACGATGGCAGGATGCGCGTTCTCGTCGTCGATGATCATCCCCTGATGCGCTTTGGGGTCGTCGCGATGATCGATGCCCAGCCGGACATGCGGACGATCGCCGAAGCTGACACCGGAGAGCAAGCCGTGCAGCGCGCGATCGAAACCAGCCCCGACATCGTGCTGGTGGACCTCAAACTACCGGGCATCGGAGGCGTCGAGGTGATCCGCGCGATCAGGAACCAGGGCGGACGCACCAGGTTCGTCGTGCTGACCACGTATGAAGGCGATGAGGACATTCACCAGGCTCTCGAAGCAGGCGCCGGAGGATATGTGATCAAAGGCATGCCCGCCGCTACGCTGATCGACGCGCTGCGGCGCGTCCATTCAGGCAACCGCTATCTGCCCCACCCAGTCGCCAAAATTCTGGAAGCGCGCATGCCGGACTCCGACCTGAGCCCTCGTGAACGCGAGGTTCTCGCGCTGATCGTTGCTGGCAGATCCAACAAAGAAATAGCCGCCGAACTGGGGATCTCACGCGCAACGGTCAAATTTCACGTCAGCGTGATCTTCTCCCGCATGGGCGTCGAAGATCGAACCCAGGCAGCCGTTGCCGCGCTGCAACGAGGACTCGTGCGGCTGTAAAGACAGAGTAGAACGCGGCAGCTGCGCCTCTCCTTATTTCGGGAGTCGCTCGACGATAACAGAACTCTATCGACAAGAGCGCGATTCAGTGAGCAAGGAATGGACCAATCAAGCGAAACCGGCGGTCGTCTTCTTTAAATCTTCCCGCAGGATCTCTCGCGCGACCAATGGGGCCTGTTCCCAATCGTTCAAAAGCAAACCCAGATTGCCCCCGACACGACGACAGCCTAAGCTTTGATATCGGTCCATCCCGGGTTCTCTGCTTCGTGCGGCTTGGCGGCCCACGTCGCGGAAATCCTGGGTGGACTTCAGTAACTGTCAAACTTCTGCTGCCTCCCCGGCAGTGGTGCACCAGACCAATGGTCTGGACAATCAGGGAAGGAACAAGGATCCAACGCCGCGTTTTACGCTGGAGAGGTCTCGCACGTCGGCAGTTAAGACCGATGGCTCACTGATGCCTTTCCACGCTCGTCCGGCAGTGTGGTTCTGGACCCCGTGCTCAGTACAGTGATGACGCTGCAGCCTCAGACGCTGGGGCTGCCGATCTCGTTTGGGAGACTACCTTGTTGCACGGTCCAGGCCGGCGTAGCGGGACGGAAAAGGAGTCGTCATGCCCAAACAGCGCAATCGAGTTGCCACCCTCCCCGTCATCGAGCCTAACGCCGCCGGGATCGATGTTGGGGCAACGGAGATTTTCGTCGCGGTTCCCGCCGATCGCGACCCAGAGCCGGTTCGGTGTTTTCCTACATTTACCGTCGATTTGGGAAGACTGGCGGACTGGCTTCAACAGTGCCAGATCCGAACTGTCGCCATGGAATCGACTGGAGCGTACTGGATTCCGCTGTTCCAAATCCTGGAGAAACGCAAGTTCGATGTACGGCTGGTCAATGCCCATCACGTCAAGAACGTGCCGGGCAGAAAAACCGTTGTTGAAGATTGCCAGTGGATTCAACATCTTCATTCCGTCGGACTCCTGCGTGGTTCCTTCCGTCCCGATGATGAGATCTGCGCTATGCGCTCGCTGTGGCGTCATCGCGATAACCTCATTCAAATAGCCACCCTTCATCTCCAGCACATGCAGAAGGCACTGGACCAGATGAACCTGCGGATTCACCACGTCATCAGCGATCTGGCCGGGACCACTGGTCTGGCCATAATGGATGCGATCCTGGCGGGAGAACGCGATCCGCACAAGTTGGCCCAACTACGGAATCGTCATATTCAGGCCACTGAGGAAACCATCATTAAGTCGCTGGTCGGCGACTACCGGGAGGAACACCTGTTCACGCTGCGCCAGTCCCTGAAGTCATATCGCCATTACCAGGAGATGATTCAGGAAGTTGATCTGCATGTGAAACAGATAGCAGAAGCTCCCCTCAAAAGTCGCCGCTGAGCAGAAGCCGCCCAAAGGAGACAAGATCCGCAGAACACCCTGGAGAAATGAACCTCCGCAGTTGCGGAACGATCTCTATCGAGCGTACGGAGTGGACCTGACCGAGGTGCCCGGGATCAACTCTCTGACGGCGCAGATGCTGCTTACTGAGATCGGTCCCGATTGGTCCCGGTTTCCCACCGCTGCCGCGTTTTGCTCCTGGCTTCGACTATGCCCAAATCCCAAGATCAGCGGCGGCCAGGTCTTATCCTCGCGGATGCAGCGCACCAAGAATCGTGCGGCCCTCGCCTTGCGCATGGCAACTCAGGGGCTCCGCCGCAGTGACAGTTTCCTGGGCGATTACTTCCGGCGCATGAAAGCCAGAATGGGTGCTCCCAAGGCCATGACCGCCACCGCTCACAAACTTGCAGGATCATATACCACATGGTCACGACACAACAGGAATAGGATGCAACGGTGTTCCAGCAGCAAGAGCAGCGTAGACGGCTGCAGAAATCAGCAAGACTGCACGCCCAAGCTCGAGAGCTCGGTTTCGAACTCGTTCCCATCAAACTTGTTCCTTAGGAGAGCCGGGGGGGCCTCCCCTTGTTTAGCTAGCTTTGCTGTATGAATGGGAACGGCAGCGCGGCAACGCCAATCGCGCCACGCTCGCGGTAGCGCGGAAACTGGTGGCGCATATGCTGGCCGTGGATCGACGCAAAACCAACTTCATCCCCGGAGGGGAGTTCAGGCCACAGGCGGCAGCCTGAAAACCTCCTCGGGAGAGAAAACATCAGGATCATCGATGCGCAGGCTGCCAGGTCCCGCAGAATAACCGGCCGGGCGACGGAGGCGACTCCCGAGGCTCTCTTCGGAATGTTTCGGGACTGGCAGTGAACACCAACTCAATGTTCTGCGACGGCCAACAAGGCCTGAGGCAGCAAATGGATGTCCGGTACTGCGAGAGCAGGAACCACCCTCCGAGGGGCAGACGTGCGCACGGCGAAACCTGATATCGTACTTTGCGCGTTCTCGCGAACGCGCCCGGGACATCTCTGTCTTTCCTTGACAGAAGACTCACATGGATGGTCGGCAACCGAAAAAGGCAAAACGGAATTTCCGGTTTTGGTTGGCGAGCCGGCCGCGGAAACCCCTGTGGATTGCTCTTATGGATTAGGCTTGACAGACGCCGCATCACTCGACTAACATCCCCAAACCCGGCAAAAGGAGGCTCTTTGTCGATCCTTAGCAAAGCGAACGAGTCAAGGTCCCAATCGCTTCTTAAGATCACAATCGTAGCGGTATCGCTTGCTACATCTGGAGCGCTCCTGATCGCAAACATTGCTTTGCTTAGACGTAATCGCGAGCTTCAGAATACGGTCTACAATCAAGCAATGATTGAGGCTCCCCAGGAGGGGTCTCGGCTGTCCGCATTGAAAGGCGTCGACGATCACGGACGACCGGAGTTCATAGATCTGACGTCTCTTACCCGCCCTGCCTTAGTGGTTGTATTGTCTCCCGGATGTCACTATTGCCGGGTTGAGATTTCAACGTGGAACAGGATTTTCGCAATCGAGAAGCCTGCGCGAGTAGTGCTGGTAAATATCAGCGGACAGGACGACTCCACATTAATCTCACTACTTCGGCCTCCGTCAAACGCAATCCATATCAACATTGATAGATCCGAGGCGGAACGTCATTATTTTCAAGTGACTCCGACGATATTAGTAGTGAACTCCCTTGGAGTCATCGAATGGGCATGGCCCGGAACTATGCCCCGCGACAAAGTTGCCGACTTGTTACGTATGCTTAACAAAACATAGTGCTGACAAAGGAGATTCCTTCGAATGACTACACTTCGTTGGTTATTTGCCCTGCTCGTCCTGGTGGCGGGCACCTCTTGCATCTCTCTAAGCGCATCCCAAGCCGCGGTTAGCCTGAAATCTAATGGCCTGTGCAGGGGAAATTGCTCTTTCGATAACACATGCAAAGTCAATGGCGGCGCGGACTGCGAATGTAGTAATAACAGCTGCACCACATCATATTGACCGAGCGCGACCTGTAATCATTCGCGGGAAGCACCCCAGTGAACAAACTGTTTAAGCTCAAGCTCCTGCGTTGTGCGCTGCCGGTGTCTGCTGCGATTATGGTGTTTTGTTCGCCCTTGATTTCGATGCAGCGCAACTCTGTGGAAGGGCGGGTGATTAGCCAGCAAAGCCTTCAAGGGCTGTTAGACGACCTAGCTTCGGTCCCAGTTGAATACAGAGCCGATATTATCTTCCAGATTATTCAAGGCCACGCTAACGTCATGCCTACTCGAATACAAGAGCGCGCACTCAAAGAGCTGTTTGAAGATGCACGCCAAGCTAAATATTCCGCTCCACTGATTACGGCTGACGGAAGGTATGGAACGGTGTCCCACCAGCTAGAACTGGCCTTTCAGTGGTCGCCGCTGGACGCCCTGGACATTCAGTCTAGAGCCGTGAGCCTGCTACGCCGACATTACCCGATTGAGGCTTGGACAATGTTGCAGGAGATCTATCTTCCCTCTGATCGAGCAACCTGCAAGGACAGTCTAATCCCTGAGTTCACTCCATATTACGAAGTGATGGTCAGTTCACTCGCCGGAATGCCTGATAAGATTCTCCCCAATGGTCAATCAAAATCGAACTGGCTTGTTGATCAGGTAGACCACATCAGTTCACCAGCGCAACTCCGGGCGTTTGCTGACGCACTTGTGCAAGTGAAACTCTCAGGTGCGGAATTGTCACCTGTAATCGACGAGCTTGTAATCCGCCTATCCCTTATCTCGGGTTCGGACCGAGAGATGTACGGAGCAGAAGCCGGCCGCGAGGGCAGATTGACAGCCTCCATCAGTCGACTGGTTTCGACTGAGAAGCGAGCATCTATTGACCCGACCTCGCTTTTGTCGACGTACCGCGCATTTCTCCAACGAAACCTACGGGATGCCGCTTGTGCGGATGTATCTCTAAACAGGCCGGACGAGGCGTCTGCATTCAATAGCATAGATACTACCCTAATTGGAGGGCCGTCAAAGACCGTTCGGGCTCTTTCTGCAAAAGATCTCAGCCCTTTGAGTACAGGCGACTCTGCGAGCTTTGAGAGTATTGACGCAGGTGACTCTGTCTATCCGCAAGAACGGCGCATCGGATTGGTATATCAGGCGAATCAACGAGTGAGCAGCCATTCGACGGATCCGGATGATTACCTTCAGCCAATTCCACAGGATGTCGAAGACGTGTTGTTAGCTGCGAGTAAGAATCGTTCTCAACAGGACGCGAGTCTGCTATCCCGATTTGAGGACCATAGTGAGATTCTGGAGACGCTCCTTATCATGTTGCCACCCGGCCCGTCATACCGGGACGCTGTAGATGCCGAAATGGAATGGCTCAATCAGAGCGGGGTTGAAGAGGGGTCGCCTGAGACGTGGCTGCGACCGTTCAAGAGTTTGCTTCAGATAAGCCGTCCGATCACTGCTCAAAATCTTGAAGAAATCACAAGAGCTCAGCTGAAGAGCGGCGGGCAGATGATCTTGATGCCGAATCCTGATGCGGTAGCAGTCCGTCAGATCATGAATAGGTATCGCTCTGATCGAGTCATATCGGTATATCTGTCGTTTGAAGACATTTTTCACCCCAACTATGTTGCGTTTCAACAGTCCCTACGACAGCCGCCCCTTTAATACTAATGTGTTGTGCGCCGCGAGAAGGCGGTGGTCCACAGCGGGTGCAAGTGCCGCCCGGGAACTGGTTCGCTCCACCCGGTAGCAATCGAAGCGGCGGCAGGGGCAACGAAGCCGTCGGAGCCTTCGGTGTAGAGGTGACCTGACCCCGTTCTCCGTCCAATTGACTATACGAGATTCATAGTCGCCGTCGGGGCGGTGGAAGTATGTATGGTCCGCCGTCCGCTTGCAAGGAAAATCTCTGTCGTGAGTGGTTGGTCTGCTCAAATGTATCCGGCCTGTTTGTGGAGCAGGGCTCCTGGCCATAATGGAGTCCGCGCGTCGCTGGTCTATAAAGTGGGTCGAATTCGAAGGGATTCCACAGTCCCTGGCCATCGAACCACAGCAGCTTCACGATGTCGCCGCGGCGCCCGCGGAAGATGAAAACATGGCCGGAGAACGGCTGCTTGTCGAGCACCGTCTGCACCTGGGCGCTCAGTCCGTCGAACCCGCGGCGCATGTCCGTCACGCCGGCCGCGATCCAGATGCGCGTGCCTGCGGGAAGTTCGATCACCGCGACAGCATCTCCAGCAGCAACCGCAGCGCCGCACGGTCACCTGCCCTTCGATCCAGACCCGGCCCTTCGCCAGCTCCACATGGATCGACGATGGGCTGCCTTCGATCGCCTCGCTCTCGCTCTCGACCGGCGCATCGCTCACCGTTACCGGCAGCAGCCGCACCGGCCTCGCTTCCGGCGCTGTCAGCCGGCCCTCCCGATGCTGCCGCCGCCACAGAAACAGCAGATTCGGGTTCACCCCGTTCTGCTGCGCCACCCGTGCCACCGACGCTCCTGCTTCCAGCGTCTGCTCCACCATCCGGCGCTTCTCCTCCACCGGATAAATCCTCCGCTGCCTGCTCTCGCCCGCTCCGGTCACTGCTCCATGCTCTACCCAGCACACCCGGCAGTCCATGCGGCCTTCAGACGACGCTTACGTGCAAGCAGGAGGAGCAAGACCTTCAGAGGACGGAAGATGGAGCCAACCGGAGCGGCAGAGAACGAGGTGCAGACGCTGGGATCGGTGGTACAGATCGACGAAGGCAAGATTCAGGCACACCTGGATCAGGTGGTGCGAGCCACGGTGGAAGAGACGCTGAACGCGTTGCTGGATGCGGAGGCGGACCAGCTGTGCGGGGCGAGGCGGTACGAACGGACAGACGCTCGGCAGGATGCGTTGGCGGGCAGCTATGAGCAGCAACTGCACACCCGGGCCGGCGAAGTGACGCTGAAGGTGCCGAAGTTGCGCGGCCTGCCGTTTGAGACGGCGATCATTGAGCGCTATCGGCGGCGGGAGTTGTCGGTGGAAAAGGCCCTGATCGAGATGTACCTGGCCGGGGTGAGCGTGCGGCGAGTGGAGGACATCACGCAGGCGCTGTGGGGCACGCGAGTGTCGGCCTCCACGGTGAGTGATCTCAACCAGAAGATATACCGTCAGATTCGATGAGTGGCGGCAGCGGCCGCTGGAAGGCGACTTCCCGTATGTGTTTCTGGACGGCCTGTGGCTGAAGCGGAGCTGGGGCGGCGAGGTGAAGAACGTATCGGTGCTGGTGGCGATCGGCGTGGCCCAGACCGGCTACCGGCAGATCCTTGGGGTCAGCGAGGGCGCGAAGGAAGACAAGGCCAGCTGGACCGCGTTCCTGCGAGAGCTGAAGGAGCGTGGCCTGAAGGGCGTAAAGCTGTTCGTCTCGGATAAGTGTCTGGGGTTGGTGGAGAACCTGGCGGAGTTCTATCCGGAGGCGCTGTAGCAGCGGTGCGTTGTCCATTTCTACCAGAACGTATGGACCGCGGTGCCGACGGGCAAGGTGAAGGAAGTCGCCACCATGCTGAAGGCCATCCATGCCCAGGAAGACGCGCAGGCAGCACGGGAGAAGGCTGCGCAGGTGGTTGGAAAACTGCGAGCGATGAAGCTGGCGCGGGCCGCGGAGATCGTTGCCGTGGGCGTCGATGAAACGCTCAGCTACTGCGCGATGCCGCCGGAACACTGGCGCTGCATCAAGACCAACAACCCGCTGGAACGGCTGATGCGGTAAGTACGGCGACGAACGCGCGTGGCAGGCGCCTTTCCGGATGGCAGGTCGGCGCTGATGCTGGTGGCGGCGCGACTGCGCCATGTGGCTGCCACCCGCTGGGGAACGAAACGCTATCTGCAGATGAACCGGCTGGCCGAGGTGCTGGCCATCGTCTGACCGCTTTGGCTGAGGTTCCCCATGGGGAACCTCAGCCAAACAACCCTAACCAACAACCTTCCTGAGTCGTGGCTGATTCAGAAAGTGCGAAAAAAGCTGGACACTACCGAGATTCTCGTCACCGGGTTACGCATTGAATCATGGACGGCGGGGCTACCCGCAATACGGCGTTCAATTGCGGTTCACAAGGTACTCAGCTGAAACGCTGTCCGGCGGCGTTCACGCGGCCCGTGAAAACCCGCCAATGTCCCCGGTTATGCCAGACGGATTTGCGCGAGCGTCGCGCTCAAAGAATCCCTGAAGTGGCTTGCCGGGAAGTTCACTGTCGCGCTCGCCACGAGTTGACAGTAAAGGTACGCGTCGCTCGACAGGACGGTGACTTCCCACTTCTCGGCATCGACCCTGCTGTGGGGTTGAGCAACGGTGCGTCCTCGGAGAACGTGCCGTCCGTGCACTTCCTCGAGCCCTGTCGGCAGTTCGACTCTCCAGATCGCGATGAGCGGCTCATCCTCAACGTTGAAAATATGCAAGGCGACTTCGAATCGTTCGCTAGCCATCGACTTCGCCGTCAGTTCCAGATACCCGGACATCGCGCTCGCTCCGTGCAGGGATTTTAACCTTTCGGCATTCGAGTTTCGCCGGCGCGGAGGCGCGCGCCGCTTTGCATCCGGCAGACGGCGACATCATGGGATGGCTCGGGACGCCTGGGCGCGGGGCACGGAACTATGGACAGGAAGACTGAAAGGCCCAAGAGCACTTCAGGTCGCGAAAAATTGGATGGCAGTTTCTCTTCGTGGCAAGAAGGTGGCGACATCCCGCTATCGTGATCACCATCACATCCTGCCGCACCGAAAATCGTTATTCTCATGGACATACCACCCGTTTGCAAGGAAGCGAACAACCACTTTTTTCAGGGGCCGCCGCGCTCCCGCCCCGGGAGTTTTGCCTGGTGGCCTCTTTTTTTCTGTCCTCTCGGATTCCGAATCGTCCTTTGTCTCATGGGCGGAACCATCCGATTTTCTGCTCCAGCTCGTGCGCCATACGATAGTGGTCGAGCGCAAGTTCTGCGACCCGGATGTCAGTGCGGGCACGGTGCAACTCGCGTTTGCTGCGACCCGGAACCGTGAGCTGTTCGCGAAGCGTCTGAATCCGCTCCTCTAGGCCGAGAACGTGTTTCTGCAGGGTGTGTCGCATCGTGACATTCGTTTCGGGGGAGGCCTTCCGGCACGTTCCACAGGCACCGGGTTCATTCGAGTCTACCTCGAACCGCCGGCCCCACGCGACCGGCAGGAATTCAACGTCAGCGCCGCGGCAAGGGTCCGATCCAGTCGCGAAAGGAAGGTTGCAGAAGTAATCCGCACGCGTTACCCCTGAGAGGAGCGACCTGCTCATCGTAGACGGAATATTTCACTGACCCCGATCTGACCGGGGCAGCGGGACGAACGCAGGCTTTGCCGCAAGTTGAGCCGGGGGAGCAGAAGCGCGAACCGTGCACGCGCGCCTGCGTCACGCGGCGATCTCTGTCGAGCCGTCCCGCTGCCGGATCACTTCGATTTGTCGTACTCAACAATCGTGAGGGTATAACGATGCTCCTCCCGCTTGCTGAATGCGGCGAGAATCACCCGCATCGCCGCCGCCATGCGACCTTCTTTTCCGATCACCTTGGCCACATCGCTCGGCGCCACCGTGAGGCGGAGGACCGTCGCCGCTTCCCGCTCCCGCGTTTCCACGAACACGGCATCGGGCACATCGACAATGGCCCGTGCGATCAGTGTCGTCAGTCCGATGATGCGATCATGCTCGATCACGGTTCGCCCCGCGAAATACCATTATCCATGAGATTCGCGCCCGAGGATCCGCACCGGATCATCGTCGGGTTCGACGTTCCCATTGAAAACAAGGGAGCTGATTCTCGCGACATCGGAGGCAATCATCCATCCGGCGGCGCCCGGAAGGGCCTCCCGGACCGCGTTCACCAGTTCCTCCGCAGAAGAAAAGCGAGCGTATCCGAGGCTGCCCATGGCACGGTACAGAGCGATCCGAAAACCCATTTTCTCCGCGTATTGGGTCCGCGGGATGACAATCCTGAGTGAATATGGTTCTGGCATCGAGGCCGCTTCGGGACCGTCTGGGAACGGAGCAGCCGTACGCCCTGAACCGCGCGAAGGGCAGCGTCGCACGAAGCGGTCCGGCGCAGCGGCTGCTCTGCCGAACCACGCTACGGCTCGACGGCATTCCCTGGCGGTGATGGCGATCACACGGCCCGCTTCAGGCGTGGCGCCTCCACCCTGTTGTTGTTCCAATACCACTGCACGACCGCCTTTGGCTCCAGGCCCGCGATTCGCCATCCGGGGGCGAAATCTTTCGTCATCAGAAATTCTCGCCTGAAACCAGACGCGCTGTCGGCACCGTGGTTGCCGCCTTCCGCTCCTCGAAGCACGTACGACACAGCACCGGCCGCCCCTGGGTAGGACGGAAGGGGACTGTGGTGTCCCTTCCGCACACGGCGCAAGTTGCGCGGGTCTCCGCATTCGCGGGCAGCAGGCCGTTCGGACCTTTTGCTCTGCACCGCTTGCATCGCTTCGGATCGTTCCTGAACTGTTTGTCGCAAAAGAAGCTCTGCTCTTCGGCAGTGAAGATGAACTCCTCGCCGCAACGGACGCACCGAAGCACCCTGTCGTTGAATTCCATGGCCCACCTCCCCGTTGAGGAAACCGCTCGTGGGATTACCCCATCATCTTAGTCGGCCCGCTTTTGCTCTTCACCGCGACTTGCTGGCAGGCCACGAGCATCGCGCGTGCATCGCTCTGCCATTTCTCCCGGTTCGGCGGCAGCTTCCACAGCAGTTCCGGAAAGATTCCGGTGAGCGCCGCCGCGGCGCGCTCGTATTTGTTGACCGCGCCGAAGGCCTGAAAGGCAGCCCGCATAGACGGGTCTGGATTTCGGTCGACAGCAGGGCGGATCGGCTCGTCTCTCTGGCACCGAATGGCTGCTGAACCGAAATTCGCAGTGCGCTGCCTCATCTGAATCCAGAAATCGCCGCCAACGACTCACCTCATATACAAGCACCTCGGAGAAATCCGCGATTCCGGCTTCAACCATTCGAAGTAACTCCTGCAGCCCGGGCCGACACTTGATGGTGGTCCCGGTCTTCCCAGCGTCGACGAAGGAGCACACAATTCCAAGATTGTGAGCGGCAGCGTACAGGGCAATCACGGCTGATTGATTCGCAATGGAATACTGCTGGTGGTGGTCTGTGCTCATGCGGAGATACTGCGCTGCGCGCCGCAAGGCAGACTGGTCAGTTTGCGCTTCTTTGCGATTCCGAACAAGGAATCTCGGCATTGCAGGCCTCCTTTGTGCGGCCAAGCTTTCGAGTGTCCCCAAGGCCGCCGGAATCTGCAGGTACGTGTCACGTTTCCGGTGTGCAAAAGAGCTGTCCTGCCTGCCCCGAATGTTTAAGAAAATCTCTCCGCGACGACGAAGCCTCACAGACCGAAACTGGCACCGACTCCTCGGTTATTCCTTGCGAGAGATCGGGCGCGACTTGGATATGGACTACTCGGAGGTACGCAAGGCATACTTCCGTGAGTTGGGGCTGTTGCTGCGGAACTTATCCCGATCTGGAGATTCCCCTCTCTAGACAGCGTGCGGATTCTGTTCGGGAGCGCACCTTTCACCTATTCAGTCTTGTTTACCACCGATTCGAGCCTTCGCTGCAGCGTGCGGGAGCTACGGAAAGTCCTGCTGTGCGCTCCGGTGTTAACCCTGCTCTGGCGCATTCCGCTGGAAGGACATTTCTATCACGGCATTCCAGTCGGTACACCGCGGTGTAGAACGAGCCCTGCAAGATCTCGAGCTGCTCGCCCGAGATCTGCTGAGTCCTGAGGAGGACTCCGTATCCGTGCGGGGCCCCGAGCGATACTGCTTTGAGGATCAGCGTGAAGCTGGTGCAGTAGACCGCCGCCGTTCAACCCGGCCAGACAGAAATATCCGGATTCCCGACTCGCTGACGGTGCCGTGCTTCCGTTCGATATCCCAACTTCGAGCTGCCGCGGAATATTAACAATCTACTCGGGTGTGTGCTTCCCGGGTTTGCGGGTCTATACTCCTCCCACAACAGGATGTCTCATCCCCGCAGGCACAGAATCCAGCCAGGTGTACGAGTAACTGTTGGCGGTATGACCGTTGAAACCTCGGCGCTATCGGTTACCGTCGGGGACGGACAGCGATGACTTCAATTTCCACCAGACCCCACGGAGCGGCGAGCGCAGCCACCTGCATGGCGCTGCGGGCGGGTTTGTTGGGCTGGTCCGGGGTCCCGAAGAATTTGTTATAGGACTTCATCATTCCTGCGAAATCGAGCTTGCCTCCGTTGGCCGGATCGCCCGCCATGTAGACGTGCATCATGACGACATCGCCCATCGTGAGCCCCTCGTCCTTGAGAATGGTCTGGATTTTGTTCAAGGCAGAGGCGGACTGCTGCTCAGTGTCGCCGTAGGCGGGCTGGATGTTTTTGGCAGGGTCTCCCGGCACCACTGGCGAAGCCATCTGTCCACTGACATAAAGGGTATCGCCGGCCCAGACCGCAGTCGCGATGGGTCGGCTGGCTTCCTGTAGATGCTTCACCTCCAGCTGTGCGTGGGCGACAGCAGCAGGAAGAGAAGCTGCGGCCAGCAGGACAGAGGCAATCGGCGAGCGTCGTAAACGGGACATATGAGTTCTCCAGGGATGGAAGGTGATTATCGTGAGGCAGCGAACGGTGCGAGCAGGTCGGACACCGACAGGAGAATACCGTTCTTCATCACGTATTGCACATTGGCGGCGTCGCTGATGTTCTGCAGCGGATCGCCGGAGACGATGATGAGGTCGGCGAGCTTACCTTTCTCCAGAGTGCCGAGGTCATTGCTCAGGTGCCAGGCGCGGGCGGCCGTGCTGGTCGCTGTTTCCAGCGCCTGCCAGGGAGCGAGGCCAAACTTCACCTGAGAACGCAGGTTGAGGTGCAGCGAGGTCGCGGGAATGTCGAGAGGAGAATCGGTCCCGGCGAGGATGAGGCCACCGCTGCGGAAATCTGCGGCAACGGTCGCCTCTTCGCGCTGCAACCGCAGCAGGTTGTACTGCTGGTCCTGGGTCTGGGCATTCTTCACGGCGGTGGCGAGACGGTCCTGTTCCCACGGCGGGTAGAGCGCGAATCGGGAATTGCGGGCGAGGCCCGGATCCTCAGCGTAGAGAGCCTGGTTGAAGGTGGTCGTCGTGGTAGCCATGCCTGTTTGCGAAATCAGTTTGTCCACGTCGCCGTAAGAGACGCCGGTGTAGGAGCGGGAGTAGGCGTAGCCGGTGCGCGCCGTGGCGCTGATGTGGCTCATCGTGTCATTGCCGAGAGCTACGGCCGGCAGCAGGTAATGGGAGGCAGTCTCGACACCCATCTGCGTGTGTGCAAACTCGCTGCCCTGTGCCTGCCAGGAGTAGGGCAGGCGGACGTAGAGTTTGACGAGGTCGAAATTGAACGATTTAAGCCGCTCGAGCTCGCGATGAAACTGGGCCTCGCTGGTCGTGGGAATCATCATGCTGTAGTACACGCGCTCACCGTCAATCGCTTCACCGGTTGGGAAGAGGCGCGGACCGATGCGCCCGCCCGAATCGAAGGACTCGCGCTGCTCTTCGGCGCGATAGGCGGGATCGGCAAGGTCCTTCAGCTCGGTAATACCGTACGAGAGCCACAGGCGACCCATGCGGTCGCCGTAGTAGATGGACTGCAGGCAGGAGGGATGGGCATGGTTCTCCCACAGGCCAGGCATCACTGTGTACTGCGAGGCGTCAATTACCCGGTAGCCGGGATAGTGTTTTGTCGGATCGTGTGGGACCACGCTCTCAATACGGTTATCCACAATCAGGAGGTCGACGTCCTTCTGCTCATTCGGCCCCAGCCCCTTCCAGAAGCGGCCTGCATGGATCAGAAGCTTCTGGTGAGGAACATCGTTATGCCATGTCAGATCGAGAGGGACTGGCGCGGATGCTCCGCCGTTGCGGGCGATCATGCGGAGCCTGCCGTCGTTTTCAAAGAGGATATGCCGCGAGTCACCGCTCCAGGTGGGGGCGTCGGCAGTCTCGCCGCTGAGCTTCCGCGCAGGACCGTCGGGATGGCCGTTGGCATCGACCGGCATGACATAAAGGAGATCGTCCATGATGAAGGCCATCTCTTTTCCGTCGGGGGAATAGACAGGGCCATCCTCGCCGCGAGCAGAGATCGACTCATAGGGCGCAGGTGCAAACCAGGAGAGTTTTCCGGAAGCCACGTCGATAGTGGCGATCTGATTGGTCCCCTCGCGGAAACGACGCGTGTACGGTTTCACGGCGACAATGGCGATGGTACGGCCGTTGGCGGACCATGAGGGGCGGCCGGGATCAAACAACGGCGATGTCAGCGCGCGAACCTGGCCGGAGGCAATGTCGACGATGGAGGTGACGCCGGTCTCATCCTGAAATGCAAGCCATTTGCCGTCGGGCGACCAGGCGGGCAGCAACTGTGCCGATTTTTGCGACGGGCTCACCTGCCTGACTTCGCCGGTCTTCATGTTGCGGATATAGAGGTTAAGGACGCCGCTGTTGTCGGAAGAATAGGCGATGGAAGATCCATTGGGCGACCACTGCGGACCCTCTTCAAACCAGTTGTCGTGCGTGAGGGCCTGAGGCTTCTCCCCGATGTTCATGAGCCACAGCTGATTCAGTGCGCCGAAGACGATAGAACGGCCGTCGGGCGAGAGAGCGGGAGCGAGAATCCCGAGTACCGGCTGCGGTGCAGTCGAGTCGAAGTTGTAGCGCTTCCACCTGTAAGCAGGTCGCATCCAGCGAATCTGAGCCGTGAAAGGAATCTCGACCTCGTGCTTCGTGGTGAGATCGACGCGAAAAATGTGACCATTGCCGGTATAGAAAAATTCTGTGGGTGAAATCCAGGCGGCCGGAAACGGAAAGACATCGTCTTCCGAGCCGACCTGCGAGCCGGAAACCACGAGGTGAGCGGCGTTCATAAAGAATCCCTCTCCGATGAACTGAGTCCAGGAGAGAGATTTGCCGTTGGGAGACCAGGAAGGAGCTTCAACACGGCCACGCGCCGTTGAGAGAGCTACGGTGCGCTGGTGTCCTTCGCCGTCGACGGCCTCGATCGACTTCCCCTGAATCCCTGCGCCGTTCACGAAAGCGATCTCTTTGCCATCGGGAGACCAGGTGGGCTCGTATTCATCGGCAGGTGAAGACGTCCACTGCTTCAGCGAACCGGTGGCGAGATCGACGGTCCAGATGTCGTAGCTGCCTTGAAATGCCCGGTCAGACGAAAATGCGATTTCGGTGCCATCTGGGGAGAAGACGGGCTCTCGATCGTCGCCGTGGCCAAAGGTGATCTGACGAAGATGCGAGCCGTCCGGTTTCATAGTCCAAATGTGAAAAGTCCCGCCGAAGTAGGACTGGACCGCAACCTGATCGTCTTTCGGCGACCAACTTGGATGCGAGGCTTCAAACATGACTGAGGTGATCTGTTTCGCGGTCCCTCCGGATGCGGGCAGCGAGTAGATCATGCCTTGTAAGTCGATGAGAAGGGTCTTGTGATCCGGAGAAGATGTAAGTCCCATATCGGTCCCTTCGTGCACCGTAATCAGCCCGGACCGCGCTACGCTAGCCTGGGTCTGAGCCTGGAGGGGTCCGTCTGGAACTGCCCAGGCAGCCAGACTGATCGCCACAGCAAAGAACAGAAAAACAGGGAGGCGCCACGCTGCCGAACCGGACCGGTGCCGAATTCGTACCTCATTAGCCAACATCATGAACGACCTCCTTCTGCACACTGTTCCAGACACGGTGGGGATTTCCGGATAGCTCCTGCTTGCATGAGAAACTCGCCAGAAGCTTCGCGAAGCGGCCTCCGCGGCTAAGCTTGGCGAGCCTTCACCATTCCGGCAATCAACTGCGCTGCGCGGTGTGCAGAGAGCGCTGCACCCTCCTGCCATGCCCCTACACGCGCGGTGTGATCTCCGGCGAAGATAAATGGGCCATCGGGTTCGGTAATCACTTTGTAGGGACCGTTGTAAAACTCCGCACTCGTCTCATCAAATCCGCCGCGGCGCCCACGGCTGATCCAGGAGCCTTCGTTCCAGGGGATCTGGCCCCAGGACATGTAAATCGGCTTCTCCATCAGGCGCGAAAAGCCGGGATGCAGCTTCTCCATCGCATTGCGCGAGGCTTCGAGTTTGGCCTGTCTGGAGGGTAGTTTCCCAAAGTCGGTGCCGTTTTCGATCGAGTAACCGGAAACAACAACGCCGCGATCCGTGAAGAGGCCCCGGCTGGGATACCAGACGACCGAGATCGGATCATTGACCAGGAAGGACAGCCCGCCGTAGATGTTGCGCTCGGTTTCCCAGAAGCGCGGGCTTTCCCAGGCAACTTTGTAGGCGGAGTCATAATGCGTTTCCGCGATCGCCGACTTCACCTGTGGGGAGAAGTCGTTCGGTATCTTCCTGACCTGAGTCAGCGGCAACGCACAGATGCAGTAGTCAGCCTCGAGGATGTGCGAGGCGCCGGCTGTGGTGTAGTGGATGCGCACGCCACGCTCCGTACGCCGAATTTCCGTGACGGGGGAGTTGTAGTGGATCACTTCGCCCAGCGTTTTTGCGAAAGCATAAGGAATGCGGTCCATGCCGCCGACAGGCTCAAACATGGTGGCCTGCATATCCAGCATCTCCTCGAACATCATTCCCTGCCAGAAACTGGCATCGAGCAGAGAGTCCATGGAGAGTGGCGCGCGGAGAATCTCCTCCTGCGGTCCGGCACCAGGTAACTGGCGGACACCGGCGCGATCGGATCCCTTGTAGAGAAGATCGGCATCGAGCGGGCCGTAGATACGGAGAAACTCGATCATCTTCTCTGTATCGTCCGCCGCAAGCTGACCGTCCAGTAAATGCTGGTTGACCGTCTTAGCGAGCAACTCCGAGACGTGGCCGCGCGTGTCGTTGATGGCCTCACGCTGCTCGACAGGGCGCCCATCAAACGCCTTCTGGTTCTGCAGCAGGGAACTGCGCGAAGTGTTTACCTCGACTTCCAGGGGGATTCCCAGCTTGCGGCAGTAGCCGAGGATGGTGTGGTGGATTGAGGGAAGGCGCGCTGGACCCGCGTTGAAGTAATGTCCTTCGTCAAACGCGCAGTCCTGAACCGTTCCGTCAAGAAACTGAACCTGCGTGCCACGCCGAACCGTCCAGTTGCGTCCGCCGGGGCGCTCGCGAGCTTCGAGAACCGTACACTCATAGCCGGCCTGCCCCATCTCGTACGCCGCGACCACGCCCGCGATGCCACCGCCAAGGATCGCAACTCTGATGCCTTTCCCGGAGCGAGGCGCCAGATCCACTGTCGATGCGCTGGCCGCAACGGCGGGCAGGAGCCCCAGCGCCTGCATCGTGGCAAAAGCCGCGCGATAGCCGCCGGCCTGGCCAACCCGATACAGAAATTCACGTCTCGTTACACTCATCACGACTCCTTTGAGTTAGGGGTGCCTTCCTGTCCGGTCGTCCCCTGTGCCCAGCGGAACGATCGACGAATTGCGCGAATTCAGGGCAATCAGCTGGCTCGTGGTATCCGGCGGGAGGGGCGGGGGGCCGCCGCCGCGGGGTTGGAAGGTTGGAATCAGAAGGAGAATCGGGCGAAGAACTGGAGATTCCGGGCAAAGTACTCGAGGGAAGCCCCCTCACTGCTCACCGCAATGGGACTTCCGTAAGCGTTCTTGCCGCTGCCCACAGTCGCCGTGGTAGCGAAATTGCCGTAGTTGCTGTGGTTGAACAGATTGAAGGCCTCGATCCCGACGATCGCACTGGCACGCTCCGTGATGTGGGTGGATTTCTGCAGGCGGGCATCGACGCGGTGATACGGAGTTCCGCGGAAGCCATCGCGCTGGATGATCCAGTAGCCATAGGAGGTGTCGTAGTAGACCTTCCTGAGCGGAGCGTAGATGGTGGTGCAGTGCGCCACGGGACATAACTGGCCGAGAGCGATAGGCTGCGAAGCGGCGGTAATGCCGCCCACGGTTGGACCGCCGAAGGTGCGGGTGCTGGAGGCGTAGCCATTGACGGTAGATCCGGAACTGGTGGAATACGCGAGGCCGGAGCCAAAGTGATAGAGGCTGGACAACGAAAGGCCATACCTCCACGCATATTGCCCTGTCAGTGTGAGGGTATGGCGCTGGTCGTCGGTACCATTCGCCCACTCCTGCTGAATGCCGGGCTTGAAAGGCTTGTTGGGAGAGCCGAAAGCGCCGGTTGTAGAGTTCTTGGTTCGACCCCACGTATAGGCGATGGCTCCGGTGAAACCGTTGGTCATGGCATGTCGAATGGAGACGGCGAGATTATCGGATATATCGCCGGCCCCGGGATAGACTGCGAAGTTTCTTACCGCGGCACCAAAAGACTGGTTGCACACCTGCTTCGCTGCCGTACCGCCGGGAGCATCGGTTGAGAGAGCAGCAGTGTTGAGAGTGTCGAGATCGATTCCGCCGTTTCCGCATACGCGATTGCCATAGACTGCTGAAGTCATAGGCACGGTTGGGTTGAGGTTCTGCTCGGCGTTCGTGGGACTCTGCAGCAGATTGCCGCTAAGAGCGATCCAGTCATCATAGACACGCATGTGGAATGCGTCCACGCTGATGGTCGTTTGGCCGGGAAGTTCGCGTTCAGCGCCAAACGACGCCTGGAACGCATACGGGGTTTTAGCGCCGCGTTGAATCGGCTGTGGCGAGCTGATGTAGTTCTGTGGCGATGCAGCTGGATTCTGTCCGGAATAGGGTGAGGGCAGATTCAGGTCAGTACCGCTCAGCGTTGCCTGCAGGGCTCGTTTCGTGCTGCTGTAGAGCTCTTCGTCGATCACGGCATTGGCCACCTGGTCTGCGTAATAGATACCGCCCCCGCCACGAACCGAGGTTTTGCCATCGCCGAATACATCCCATGCGAAGCCTACTCTCGGACCGAAGTTCAGGTTTGGATTGGAGTTCGGAGTGAGGAGGCCTGGCGACGGGACGTAGGACGTGTTATAGGCACCGATGTCGTTGTCATACCGCAGACCCAGATTCAGGGTCAGGCGCGGAATCACTTTCCAGTCGTCCTCCATCCAGAGGCCAACGATATTACGGACGATGTCAATGTTGTAGTTGCCAAAGGCCTGAGTATAGGACTCCCCGCCGCTGCAATAGTTATTGATGGCAGTGTAGTTCCAAGTGGATGGATCAAGTGTGCCTTTAGGAAAAAACGTGTTGTAGAGAGTTGAGCTTGCGGCCGAGGTCGCGGTGCAGGTGGTCAGGCCTCCTCGCAGATACTGCGGGAAAGAACCTCCGTGGAGCGTATAGAGATACTCCCCGCCGAACTTGACGCTGTGGTTGCCTTTCAGCCAAAACCAGTCGTCGCGGTACTGCTGCGTATATTGACTGAACACCTCGGGCTCGTTGTATGGCTCACCAACCGTGACGGCGGGCAGTGTGAGCACGATGGAGTTATCAGCATAAAACGGGAGGTTGCTGAACTGAAAGTAATGAAATCCGGCGTGGATGTCATTGACCAGGTTGGAATGAATGTCGTCATCCCATCCAAGGACATATCCGGCTGAGCTGACCGATGAATCATAAGACTGGCTTGGCTCATTGCTCTGCCCTACGAAACTGGTGTTCTGGGTAAATCCATCGCCGCGCAGGAAATAGTGGCTGTTGCTGCCACGCTGGTAGTCTGCACGTCCCAGATACTCATTTACTTTGAAGATTGACGAGTGCGTGTAGAGCGGACCGGCGGTTGTGGTGATCAGCGGTGTCTCGGTGACAGTGCTCGGCTGGTGCTCCCCTTCGTACGATCCGAAATACCAGAGTTTGTCACGGATGATCCTGCCGCCGAGCGTGCCACCGTACTGTTCGTCGGCGAAGGGCAGCACCGTGCCCGTGATAGGATCGCGGCCGTTGAAGAACGAGTTGCGAAAGTAGCCGAAGGCCGCGCCGTGAAACTGGTTCGTGCCGGTTCTGGTCTGAACGTTGACATAGACACCGGCGGAGCGCCCGGCCGTAGCATCGAAACGGTCGGTGATGATCTGAAACTGGGAAATTGCGTCCTGTGAGATTCTGGGCTGTCCGAAGGCGGAGCCGACGGAATCCTGAGAAAGCTGCAGTCCGTCGAGGGTGATCTGGAACTTCCCGGTTTCTTCATCGCCTTCCGATGCGCCGCCGGGTCCACTCACCGGGGCGTTGCCAAAAGCGTTGCCTTTAATACCAGCCACGAGAGAAGACAGTTCCACATAGCTCCGGCCGTTTACCGGGAGATTCTGTACCTCCTGCGGCG
>JBKICP010000175.1:0-5022 GCA_046567085.1 Acidobacteriota bacterium | reverse complement strand
CTGGGATGAGGTAGTGTCGATGGCAATGGCATTCTCAGCTTCTACGACCACGCTGGTAGCGGCGCTCGCGATGCTCAGGGTGATATTGATCTGTGCGAGCTGACCGACAAGGAGCAGCAGATGCTTTTGTGCCGTGGAGAAGCCCGAAGCGCTGACAGTGATCGTATATTCGGCCGCAACAAGATTGGGAATTACATAAAGACCATCGCTGTTCGTGGTTGCGCTGTAGGAGGCTCCGCCTGTCTGCTGCACCAGGATTTTTGCGCCCGAGATGACTGCGCCCTGCGGGTCGCTGACGACTCCGGTAATACCCGTCGTCTGCCCCCGGACTGCCAGGCTGCAGAAGAGAAATGCAACGAAAGGGACAAGCATCACGGAAGACTTCATTGCGCAGACGCCTCCAGGAAAGAGCGGTTGGAGATCCGCCATAGGTCTCATTGCAGGAGGCGAACGCGCGATACACGTTGTCTGGCCCGCCATAGATCGTTGGCAGATTCTCACTTTGGAGCTGGGGAAGAGAGCCTGTACAGGCGCAGCGACGAGGGCGGCCGGGAACCGGGTGACAACCTACAACTCAGAGCGGAGAGTTCTTCGGGGCTCTGAATCAGCGGTCAGGTTTGTCGTAGCTTAACGAAGACGTGGCGGCGTGTCTAATTGAAAATTTCTTCTCTGGTGATTGAGAGATTCGGCGATCAGCAGAGGCGCGAGCGGATCCATGCGGGGTCAGTCGTAGTTGACAGAAGGGGGAAACCACGCGATTATCGAAAGACTTTCGTAGCTGCACGTATGTGCCGGCAGGCACAATCGCGCAGTGCACCAGCGATTTGTTGCGCGTGTTCGTCCCGATGTCACCATCCTCTGTATCGAGGGAGCAGTGATTCTGTGGATTTTAGACTCAGGCAACTGCAGTGCTTTATGGTGCTGTCGGATACCCTGAACTACGGCAAGGCAGCACGGGCATTGTATTTGACTCAGCCGACACTGACCTTTCAGATCAAGTCTCTGGAAGTCGCTGTGGGCGCGAAGCTCTTTGATCGAAACCGGCAACGGGTATCTCTGACCGACGCGGGCTTTGCCTTCCGCGATTATGCGGCTAACATCCTGGCAACAGCACACGCGGCGCGTGAACATCTCGACGGTCTGGCCTGCCGACTTTCGCTCCGTGTATGTTGCGGCCCGGTGGGTACTTATGTTGTGCTGCCGACGCTGATCCGTTCGTTGGCGCGAATTTATCCGGATTTCCAGATGGAGATCCAGGAGATGACAACCGAACAGCAGATCACGGAATTGCCGGAGACGCGTGTGGATGCGCTGTTGATGATTCCGGAACTTCCGATTCCGGGAGCGCGTTTCGAGCCCATCTGGTCAGAGCCCCTGGTTGCGATCGTTTCGCGGCAAAACCCGCTCGCGCAGAATCGATCCGTCTCCATGCGGGATCTGGAGGAGTCCGGGATCATCGCTTCGCGGCTGCGTGACTGCAGGTTTCATCAGCCCTTCATCCGGTCACTGTTTGCTCCATTTGGAATTGAACCGCGTATTGTGGAAGCGCCGCAGTCCTGCAGCGTGCAGTTGGCCTATGCAGCAGCTGGAGAAGGGGTACTGCTGGCCCCCCGCTCGGTGGCGAACTGTGCGTTCCCCAATATCGTCCCGCTGCCGATTGAGGAGGAGTTGCCGCACATGCATCTAGGCCTGACCTCGATGCGAACAAACAATACGATCGCCATGAAGATTTTCCGGCAGGTGGCGTTACAGTGCACAAAAGAGATGGCCGCCAGTCTGTCCCAGGAAGCGACCGAGGGTTTCCGATGCGCTGTGGTCGTCATGCCCCCACAGCGCGAAGCGGTGTAGCGGGTCCCAGCACCTCATGACAATGGGATCCGTCGATATCCCATAGCGGCGTCTCTTTAGCTATTCGCCCCATTCAGACCAAGATAACCAGTTCCATCCCCTCGGTTCGAACAATCAGGTCGTTCGGGCTCGCAATGAAGTGCTCCGGCCCCGGAAGCGAAGAAGCGAATGAGTCATCAGTTGAAATGCTTTCCTTGCCAATTGGGCCCAGCCGTAGCCATTGCCGATCTTTTGTCGGCACCAAAGCATCGCCTGATCAGATTTCTCAGGAAGAAGCTCTTCCATCCTGTACATTCCCACGCGAACGCTTGACCTCCGATACACTTCAAGTGATCGTTCGGGGACGCCGGAAGTGATCGCCTCAACAACGGTTCCGTCCCCGGTGTTCGGCGTAAACTATTCATTCCGGTCGGGAATTTCAATTGTCGCTGATCACCCCGGAATACAGAGCGGTATGACTCCAGGTCCCTCTGTCCATGGCTGAAAATGAACCGGCTTGTCCAGCTTGAGCTGTCGAACACCTGGATGACGTCTGGTTTTCGCAGGAAATCAGGAAGCATCTGCCAGCGGAGCCTCCACTCTGACTCCGCAATTTGGGAGAGTTTGGGAAGCAAAAAAGGTTCCGTGGGCCATGGGCAACGGCGTGCCCCGATTCATCAGGAAAGTATTCAGAACATTGGAACATTGCCAGTAAAGAATGTTTCTATCGCGGCGAGTTCCGCTCTCGGACCCTTTATCTCTCATAGGCTTCGATTTTCTTTGAACGAAGCCGCTCCAGCGGTACTTCGACGAAGTTGTATCGCCGCTGGTAAATCCTGCACCTTGCCTGTCCGACGTCCCGTTGCGGTGGAAATCTTCTTCACTGCCGGTCTCCTTTGTCTCGTGCGTCCTTGAGCGCGTCGATAACCTGTGAGCATAACGCATCCCGCCGGAGACCGGCCTGCTGATACTATCTGTTACCGTCATTCCGGCTTCATCGCCCATCTGTGAGGCCTCGACAACTTCTTACCGTTTATTTCCTCGCACCACGTTAGCCTGTCGATGTATCGTAACGATCAAACAGATCAATGCCGTACTGGAATATTTTTAATCGGGAAGGGGAACCGGCTGCGTGATTATGCAACAGGCGGACAATCCTCTCGTTCGTGTAGTGCGAACTCAAGATGCGGGCACCCTAGCCGAAATCTACAACTACTACATCACGCAGACAGTCGTAACTTTTGAGGAAGATCCAGTCACAGCATCGGAAATCGCCCACCGAATTCAGCAAGTTCACACCGCGTCGTTGCCATGGCTTGTCGCAGAAATCTCTGGCCGCCCGGTCGGATACGCCTATGCCACGAAGTGGAGGGTTCGGCCAGCTTACAGATTCTCAACCGAAGTCACCGTCTACGTTGCGCCTCATCACGACAGACGAGGTATCGGCTCCGCTCTTTACGCTGAACTGCTCGCCACCCTTCGGGATTCTCGCGTACACGCGGCCATGGGTGGGATCGCACTTCCCAACGAAGCGAGCATCGCGCTACATGAGAAGTTTGGATTCGCCAAGGTAGCGCACTTCAATCAAGTAGGCTTCAAATTCAACCGATGGATCGATGTCGGTTATTGGGAACTGCTCCTGTGACCTGTGGTGTGGGGATTCCTTCGCAACCGCGCCCTGCGGAGCACAAGCGGTCAATCCCTGGCTGGCAGTAGTGCTAGTACCATGACCGCATGATGGTGTGCCTGTATAGGTACTTGGCAGGGACTGGAAACGGGCAGAACCTGGGGTCAAGCAGAAATACCATCGTGTGCATGTGAGTCTGGGGAAGCAGGACCGGCAGCAGGTCGCGGGGATGCTGAGCCGGGGCCGGGAGTCGGCACGGGTGCTTCGGCGTGCGCTGATCCTGCGGCAACTGGACCAGGGGCAAAGGGCGGCGCGGGTGGCGCTGAACGTGGGCATGGCGCCGAAGACGGTGCGAGCCATCGCCCGCCGTTATGAAGGAGAGGGCCTGGAATCGGCGCTGCGGGAGAAGCCTCGGCCGGGCAAGCAGCCGGCACTGGATGCCAGGCAGAGCCAGCGGATCATCGCCATGGTGTGCGGGCCGCCGCCGGAAGGCCGGGCACGATGGACGGTGCGGCTGATCGCCGAGGAGGCGGTGAAGCGAAAACTGACGCCCGCCGTGGGGCGGGAGACGATCCGCATCCTGCTGGAAAGCCACGATCTGAAGCCCTGGCGGGAAAAATGTGGTGCATCGCGGAACTCGATGACGAGTACATAGCCCTCATGGAAGATGTGCTGGCCGTGTATGAGCAGCCGTTTTCCGAAGAGGAACCGGTAGTTTGCGTGGACGAGAAGCCGGTGGTGCTGCATGCCGATGTTCGTCCGCCGCGGCCCATGCGACCGGGACGGATCGCCCGGCGCGACTCGGAATACAAACGGGAAGGCACCGCCAATGTCTTCTGCGGCGTGGAGCCGAAAGCGGGCCGGCACTTTACCCGGGCTACTCCCAACCGCTGCTCGCCGCGATTCGCCGACTACCTAGTGGAGATCGCTTCTCACTATCCCCGGGCAAAGACCATCCATCTGGTTCTGGACAACCTGAGTTCGCACAGCCGTAAAGCACTCACCGACTCGTTCGGAGAGCAGGTCGGCGGCTGGATATGGGAGCGGTTCACTCCGCACTACACCCCCAGGCACGGCAGTTGGCTGAATCAGGCCGAGATCGAGATCGGCCTGTTCAGCCGCCAGTGTCTGGGGCACCGCAGAATCCCCACCCTGAACCATCTCGAGCGCGAAGCCGACGCATGGAATGAAAACATGAACCGTCATCGGGTCCTGATCGACTGGCGCTTCACACGCGCAAAGGCCCGCCGGAAGTTCGGCTACACAAGGAACCGCTTCACGCGGTCACGGAACTAGTCAAGACGGTGATGAGGGCCTTGGGGCCGGGCACAGTACTGCAATCCACGCTGGTGTTTGTGCCCAATCCCGTTTGCCCGGCAGGAGAAATCTGAGGGTTTTGCTTATGGCGAATATAGGCTGATTCTGACCGCGGCGGACACAAAAGTGCCCGCTGATCAGCGACAATTGAAATTCCCGGCGGACGACAATTATTTCTCCCTATCTGAAGTGAGTTGAGACGATTCGGAAGGTGTTCCCAGGAGAGCGCTTTCCGGATGGTGACAGACCAG
>JBKICP010000174.1:0-2809 GCA_046567085.1 Acidobacteriota bacterium | reverse complement strand
GAAGACCACAGTAGGAACGCCCTCGTAGATCGGCTTCCTGCGGTTGCCGTGAAGCAGATTCTCGGCGGCCACTTCCGCCTCCATCCTCCCAACTGGCGTAAGCGGCATGCCCGGTGTGCCGGCGGCATCGCCAGCGGCGTAGACGGATGGATTCGTCGTACTCTGGAGATAGTCGTTCACCGTGACTCCGTTCCGGTCATGCGCAATTCCCGCTCGGTCGAGGCCCAGGTCCCCAATCTCCGGCACGCGTCCGGCGCCATGGACGACCAGGTCCGCCTCAAATCTCTGCTCCACGCCCTGTTGCCCAGCCGTGACCACAAAGCCGTCCTCAGTCTTCTCCACGTTTTCAACGGCGGTTTCTGTCCGGATATCCATGCCCCGATCCCGGCAGGTCGCCATCAGCATGTCCACCAGATGCGGCTCAAATCGGGTCAGCGGCCTTTTGCCGCGGTCGAGGATCGTCACCTGCGCGCCGGCCTGCGCCGCGACATGAGCGAACTCAAAGGAGATGTAACCGCCGCCGACAAATACGACGCGGGGCGGAAGCTGTTCCAGGTTCAGGAACTGCTCGCTCGTCGTCAGGTGTTCTTCGCCAGGAATACCCAGCGGAACGGGCATGGCGCCCGATGCAATCACAAAGTGGCGCGCAGTCAAAAGGTCGTGCCCGATCTCCAGTGAATTGCGATTTGTGAATCGCGCCCGCCCATGGAACGCCTGAATCCCTGCCCTGGCGAAGCCCTCCTCGCGCTTTTGCGGAACTGACTCGGTGAATTGCCGCTTGAAGCGCATCAGCGCGCCCCAGTCGATTTCCGGGACCGCCGGGAAGATCCCGCGATCGCGCATCCGCAGATTCCAGTCGTGCGCGTCGGCCGCGCCCACCAGCACCTTCTTGGGATCGCATCCGCGCAGCACGCACGTCCCTCCAAAGGGGCGCGAATCGACAATGGCGACTTTCCATCCGGCTGACTGACACTTGTAGGCGACCGAACTCCCGCCCACTCCGGTTCCGATCACAACGATGTCAAAGGCGTGTTCCATGGCTCTGCTGTATTCAGAGAGCCGTTTGCTCCAGGAGGATGCCGCGGATTCCCGAACCCGTATGAATCCTCAACCGCACTTCACGCCTATTGGATCGCGAAAACCGCGCTCACCGTCACCGTCGCGCGAATCTTCCGCGCGTTGATCGCCAGCGGCGGCGTCTGGGCTTCCGGGCGCGCCATTCCAGCCATCATCGCATTCAGGCGCAGCGGAACAGGCCGGCCGGGCTGGTTCTCCTGGAGGCTCTCCAGCTGCGTGATGCGGACATCCATCCTGGCGGCGATCTGCTGCGCGATGGCGCGAGCATTCGCGGCAGCCTGGGCCGCGGCCTTCGCCTCCAGGGCGCTTTCGTCCTTCATCTCCCAGTCAATGGAACCGCTGTCGTTCGCCCCTGCGTTCACCGCGGCGTTCAACGCTCCGGCGGCTTTGGACGGAGCGACGCGCACCGTCCAGCTCTGCACCGCCTGGAACGCGTGATCGCGCCTCTCGCTGCTGCCCTGTGGATACTGATTCAGCTCGTAGATCTGCGTCTGCTGCAAAGACTGGTTGCTGCTCTCAATCGCGTCGGAAGCCACGCCAAACCCCGTCAGCGCCTTCATAATGGCGTTCGACGTACGGGAGGCCGAGGCATAAGCCGCCGCCGCATCCGCTCCATAGACGTGATAGCCCACGTGAACCACGGCCAGGTCCGCGTCCGCCGATGCCGTGCCCGTCGCGCTGACGGAAATGGTCCTCTCCCGGGGGCATTGTTTCGCGGACTGGCCCAGTCCGGCAGCAGGGAAGGATGCAAGCGCACAAATCGCAAAAAGCAGGGCGAACTTCTTCATCGGGAGACCTCCATGGAGAGCCGGAGCTGTCAACCCAGCATTCTACTCAAAGAACCGCTCGCTCCCCACCCCGTCAGGCCAGCTCCACTTCGATGCTCCTCGATTCAGGATCGAGCTTCGCGATGCGGAAGCTGCGAACCTGGCCCGCGTGCAGCGGCTCCGGCCCCGCCGCCGGTGCGGCTGCTCCACCCTTCCAGCGGGCCTGCAACATCGAGGTCAGCGACGAAAGGTCCGCCTTGCCTTCGCTCTTCGCTTCGCCCGCCGCCGGGGCGGACTTTGCGCTCGCACGGTACGCCGCGCGGATGCCTTCGCCCAGTTCCACCGCGGCGGTCTCGCCTGTCACTTCCAGCACACGCCCCGAAACCACGTCGCCGGCTTTCTGCTCGGAGAAGAATTCGTCCACGCTGGTCGGGACCAGCTGCTTCATGCTCAGCTTCGCCTGCCGCTTTTCCGCATCCAGGCCTAGGACCTGCGCCCGCACTGTCTGTCCCACCTTCAGCACGTCCTGCGGATGATGCAGATGCCGCTCGGCCGTGATCTCGCTGATGTGCACCAGGCCTTGCACGCCTTCCGTCATCTGCACAAACGCGCCAAACTTCGCCAGCCGCGTCACCGGGCCCTCGACGACCGACCCAACCGGGAAGCGCTGCACCGCTTCCTTCCACGGATCGCCCAGCGCCTGCTTCAGCCCCAGCGACATGCGCTTCTCCGCCGGATTCACTGACAACACCACCGCGTCCACCGTGTCGCCGATCTTCAGAATGTCGCTCGGCTTGCGCACCTTCTTCACCCACGACATCTCTGAAACGTGGATGAGCCCTTCAATGCCCGGCTCAACCTCGACGAATGCTCCAAAATCCATCAGCCTGCGAACGACGCCAGTCACCCGCTCGCCGGCCTTGTACTTCTCCGCCGCGGCCTCCCACGGCTCCGCTTGCAGCTGC
>JBKICP010000173.1:0-9502 GCA_046567085.1 Acidobacteriota bacterium | reverse complement strand
AAAATCTGCGTGTTATCCGGGTTGATCCACAGCTCGTGATTGTCTCCATGGGGCGGATGCAGAGCCGTCAGCTTCGCCCCCGCGTCATGGGATACATACAGCCCCACGTTGGGCAGATAGATCGTGTTGGCATCTTTCGGGTCCACATAGACTTCCGAGTAATAGAAAGCTCGCTGCGTGATGTCCATGCTGTTGTTCACGAGCTTCCAGTTTTCCCCGGCATCGTCGGAGCGGAACAGCCCCCCCGCCTGCCCCTTGTAATCCGCCTGAATCAGCGCGTACACCACGTTGGGATTGCTGGGCGCTACAGCCACGCCGGTACGTCCGAAGATCCCCGCCGGCAGCCCTGGACCGTGCGAGATATTCGTCCAGTTCGCCCCGCCGTTAGTCGTCTTGTAGATGCCGCTCCCCGGTCCGCCGCTGGAAAACGTCCAGTGCGTCCGCGACATCTGCCACATCGATGCGTACACCACATCCGCGTTCGACGGATCCATCGCCAGGCTGATCGCCCCGGTGTCCTCGTTGACGAACAGGACCTTCTTCCAGCTCTTTCCCCCGTCGGTCGTCTTGAAAACCCCGCGGTCCGGATTCGGCGCGAACAGGTGACCCAGCGCCGCCACATACACCACGTCTGGATTCTTCGGATCGATCAGGATCCGGCTGATGATATGAGTCTCGTTCAGCCCGATCGCCGTCCACGTCTTTCCCCCGTCCGTGGACTTGTACATCCCCTCGCCGGTCATCACAGTGTTGCGCGGTGCCGAGTCGCCGGTGCCCACATAAAGAATCTTCGAATTCGACGGCGCTATCGCCATCGCCCCAATATTGTTACTCCTGAAATCCTTATCGGAGAGGTTCTTCCAGGTGTGGCCGTAGTCCTCGGTTTCCCATACGCCGCCGCTCGCCGTGCCCATGTAAAACACGTTGGGTTCGGCGGCGATGCCGGCCACGGCCGTCACACGCCCGCCCGTGTAGGGCCCCACGCTGCGCCAGCTCAGCGCGCTTGCAAGCTGACCCGATGAAACCGACGCCGCAAAGGCCCCCGGCACAGCGACCAACAGACAGGAAGACAGCAGAACACTCCGGACCTGGAACAAGGTGTTTTCCTCTCTTTCAGAGACTTCGTAACCGGCTCGGTGAAACGATTGTGGGGAACGGCCTGACACAGCCACCCGGGACCGACATTGTCCCGCCGAAAAACGGCCCAGTCTATCGACGAAATTCCCAGGGTGTCAAGCAGAGCGAAGAAGCGGGAGGACTTGGGAAGGCATCGATTCCGTGAACCCCGCATCCGGCGCCCCACCCCGGCCGCCTCCGCGGCTCGCTGCCAGCGCCCCCCCCAATCCCATAGCAGCAGCCGCTCCAGTCTTCCCTTCTCTGTCGGTGGCAGTTGCGCTGCTCGCACAGGGCAGGCCAGTCGCCTCGCGGACCGGCAGCGCATCCATGTCGGCCCGGAGCATGATGGTGGGACCGTCACGGCTCTTTAGATTTGAGAGAATTCCCGCCGGTGACCCCTGGGTCTCTATGTTCATGACTTCCGCCTCCCGAATCGAACCCCGGGCGGCGGTGCAGTTCATTGTCCATGTTTCCTGCTTCCCGAGTCGCGTTTGCCACCAGGTAAGGAAGGATGGCGATGTGTCTAACGAATCCCGAGGATGTTGCAGCTTGCATGCAGGGCCAGTTTATGCGCGGTTCCGCCGAGATATTGGCTAAGACCGCCGGGCTCGAATCGAAGACCGACAACCAGCAGATCGGGCCGTATTCGCTCCGCGAGATGAAGAAGACCCTTGATCTCGTCTCCTTCCAGAAACTCAGAATGAAGGGGGACACCGGCTTGTTCCGCCGAACTTTTCGCCTTGTTGTGCAAATCCGTGTAGAACGCCTGCCGGTCGGCTCTCAGCATTCCCGGCACCTCGGGTGCCACTGTCGAGATGTAGCCCACGTAGGGCGGCAGATCTTCGATGACCGTTATCAGGTAAAGCTCGGACCCAAGCTGTTTAGCCAAATCGAGCGCGGCGCGGAAGGCGCGTCCTGCTTCGGCCGATTCATCAAATCCGACAGCGATCCTTTTGAACATTCCGCGTTCTCCTTCAGGAAACCGGAGTTCATTCCCTGGAAACTTCAGCCCACCCGTACCGTCAGCATCGAAACCGATCCCCCGTCCACTCCCTCGACAGGAAAGGTTAGCGACTCTGACGCTGTACGGGTACCTGCCACGTAAAGCAGCGGCAGATAGTGATCAGGTGTGGGCACGGCCAGATCGGCCTCGCTGCCAAGTTGGCTCTCGTAGTTGATGAGCGGCTTGTACTGTTCCGCCAGCAGAAGTTCCCGAACCCTGCTCTCAAAAGAGATTGTCCAGTCATAAGGCTCCTGGGCATGGCGGCCCCAGGCATAGGCATGCAGGTTATGCACGACGTTGCCGCTGCCCACGATAAGAACGCCCTCATCGCGCAAAATCGCCAGACGCCTGCCAACGTCAAAGTGGAAGGCGGCAGGCTGGGTTTCATCGATGCTGAGCTGGACAACTGGAATATCCGCGTGAGGATAGACGTGGCGGAGGACTGACCAGGAGCCATGGTCCAGACCCCACTGATCATCAAACCTTACTGGCAGCGGAGCGAGGAGAGATTGGACACGTGCGGCCAGGTCGGGATCGCCGGGCGCAGGATATTGCACCCGGTAAAGGTCGCGCGGAAAGCCGCCGAAGTCGTGAATCGTCTTCGGAGCCGTGCTGACCGTCACCGCCGCGTCAGGGATGTACCAATGGGCCGATATGCAGAGAATCGCCTTGGGTCGTGGCAGCTGAATCCCGATCTGTTCCCACTGCTCTGTAAACGCGTTCCGGAGTAACGCGTTCATCGGGTTCCCATGTCCGAAGAATATGGCGGGCATTGGCATAGGATTTGCGCCGAACGAGGCACGATTGTTAACGGAGGACACTCACAGGCGAATTCTACCGTGCAGTGGCCGTAACCTAAAAGGATCGTGCCTCACGTTCGAACGGATGCACGATCAACGAATCAGTGTTCGTGTTTAGGTTCACATTCAGAGGACTCTCCTCCAGCGCGCACCGGAACCGCATTCCGCCGTGGCCTGGCAATGAGCGCATAGCCGCTCATCGAGGCCGCATACAGAACGGAAAGTGGGCCAGGCTTCAGCGATCCGTCATCAGGCTGCCGCAGAACGGCCGATGCATGCTCTTGAAGCGTCTGCCGTCGCGATCATTTCGGCAGCATGGCGATCATATATCCAGGTGAATGGCCGCACCGCCGTCGGAGTCCACCGCCCATCCACTTCTCGGTGAAGCAACGGATCCGGATGAGTGACTCGGGCTCAATGCCAAACTTGATATTCCTTATACCGCACTCTCCTGAGCGGCAGGTGGCCCTTTGCTTGTTCACCGTTCGCAGTAAATCGATCCACGATTTCAGGACTGCCGGAATGGTGAAGTTGTACATCGGCGTATTCCTTTCGGCTGAGCCGCAGGCCGGGTGATGCGATGCAGAACAGACAGACCTGTTTGTCTTTTGTAATCCGAGTGTAGACAGACACGTCTGGCCAGGTGGAGGGGAATCGGCCGACGGGTCCGAGTGGAGGAGTAGGCTCATCGCCGCCGCATTGGAGGCGGCTGGAATGAGCAGATACGCCCGAAGGATCTCGCGAAGACGATGCGGCCTGAAGCGAAACTTGTCTCCCTCATTGGGACCACAGCAAATCGGCAGTCCTGGATAACCTTCGCTCACGCGAGTCAAGGCGCGGCGAAAGGCGCCCAACTGCCCTCAGATCGTATGCTTGTAAGGAACGATCGCAGCGCCCATTCAACGCAGGCGCAAGTTGATTAGACATCCGGGATGCGCCTGGGGCACGAATCTTTGACAAAAGTGGAAAGTATGCCAGAACGACATCGGAAGATCGGAACTCAGTTATCGGCAGCCCTCCTGGTTTCTGCCGCCATCGCCGCCGCGCAGGGAACACCGGCAGCACCTGCCCCGACTCAGCAGCCCGCGGGCAGTCGCCCTGCCATCACTTTTCCTCCCCTGCCGAATACTGCTTTGGGCCAGAAGGCAGCCTTGATGGGATCCCTCACTCCTAAGTGGGACAAGGTTCCCGATCTCGAAGGCTCAGGCCCATTTCCTGCCAGTTATGCCGCTGCACCGAATGGTTCAGACTACGTGCTCTATCAGCCTGAAGATCTCGCTGGAGCGGAGGCCAGGGGCAAGCTGGGCGTCTACGTTTGGGGCAGCGGGGGTTGTTCTCCCGATGCGGCAGGCTCGCGGTTCCACCTTACAGAGATTGCGAGCCATGGCTACGTCGTAATCGTTCCCGGCAAGATTCTCAGCGGTCCGAAAGCACCGTCGCGCCCGGAAACGGCTGACGGGGGGGCCTCCAGGCAAGACACTGCCGGCCGCGCCACCGCGGAGAAGATGGTCGCCGGCATTGATTGGATCCTCGCCGAAAATCAGCGTCAGGGCAGCCCGTATTACGGCGCCATCGACTCCGCACGGATTGCTGTTGCTGGGTTCAGCTGCGGCGGACTCATTGCTCTCAAGGCCGGCTTCGATCCGCGAGTCTCGGCCGTCCTCATCGAAAGCAGCGGGATCCTCCAAAATCCTCCGCCTGGCGGATTTGCCGGATTACCGCAGATGACTGCCCTGAAAAAGGAAGATCTGGACAAGCTACATACGCCCGTCCTTTACCTGCTCGGCGGTCCTGAAGACATCGCCGAACCGAATGGCCTTGATGACTTCGAGCATATCCGTAGAGTGCCGATCTTCGTTGGCGATCAGCCCGGCGCGGGCCACGGCGGTCTGATATCAGTCCCGAACGCCGAAGGCACAAAGATCGAACTCGACTGGCTCAACTGGCAGTTGAACCATGACCCGATTGCCGCCCAAACCTTCGTTGGCGCTCATTGCGAACTCTGCCGCGACTTCCGGTGGCAGGTCCATCGCAAAGGAATCCAGTAGGAAAATGCGTCCGATCTCTGTGTGCGGACCTCTCGGTGCTGCCTTTGCGCCGAGATATGGGAGTCCAACACAGCTCGTGATTTCGACTTAATCCGCAAACAACGCGAAGTTGGCATATCACCCGCAATGGCCTGAATCGGACATTTTTTGCTAAAAAACCCAGATGCCGACCGCAGTCTCAGAACAGCGTGTTTGCTACCTGAAACGGCTCAATGAGCGGGTTGGCCCTGTTAGCCGGCCAGTTGACATTCGGAACGCGGAACACTGACCGACTTCCCGGGTAGTAATCCCTGTGAGCGAAGCGGCGATCTGGATAACCTCGGAGTACGACTCCCAACGGGTGTCGATGAGAACGAACCGCCAGAGCGGCGAAGCGATCGGATGCGTCGAAGTGTCCAGCCGGCCGCGGGGTTCCGGTCGCGGTGGGCAGTGGCTCGCTACAATTGGGGCGGCACGGGAACCGGGCTGGAACAGCTCAGGAGGTCCTGCATGTCGCGCCTGCTTGCGGGTTTTCTCCAGGACATTCGAGTCAGTCTGCGGCAGTTGGGCAAGGGGCCCGGGTTCAGGGCACCTATCGCTCTATCCGGTGCCCAATCCTTTGCAAAAACAGCCCAGACAAAGTTGGAGAGAGTTTGAGGCAATCTGATACAAAGGATTTTCCGTTTCTTCCATGTTCGATGTATGAATCGGCGGTGATTCTATCGGCGAGTGGTACATTTCTTTCGATGTCGTTTTAAATCGAGGATGTTTCTATGAAATTCTCCTTAACTCTATTTCGCCTGTCCGTGATAGCAGGTGGTGCGCTCACCATCAGTTGCATTCAGTCTGCGACAGCCCAAACAGCCGTTTCGCCGCAAAGCATGAAAGTGCTGGGTGAGGTCGACCCCCGCTTCGTTTCCTACAATGTGGAAGCTGTTGAGGTAACCGGCGGGCGTTTCTGGGCGCCATACAAGTCCGCGGGACAAAAAGCTGCTGCTCCAGCCGCCGGCACGCATTCCGGCAATCAGCCTGCAGGTCTCGATAGCAGTCTCTTCCAGTACCGTTCGCCCATCGACCTTTCGAACCCGAAGCTCCGCAAGCTTGCCGCCGCGCTCGGTCCAGCCTACGTTCGCGTCAGTGGTACGTGGCGGAATGCCACCTACTTCCAGAACAACGACGATCCGCCCCTGAAGAGCGCACCGGAAGGATTCAATGGCGTGCTGACACGTTCGGAGTGGAAGGGTGTTGTCGATTTTGCGAAGGCCGTGGATGCCGAGATTGTTGCGTCCGTCGCCACCAGTGCTGGGACTCGCGATGCAAACGGCGTCTGGACGCCCATACAAGCCAAACCATGGTTCGACTACACGAAGCAAATCGGCGGTCACATCGCGGCGATCGAGTTCATGAATGAACCCACACTGCTCAGCTTTGGCGGCGCGCCGAAAGGCTATGGTGCCGCCAGCTATGGGAGAGACGCAAATATCTTCGAAACTTTTCTGCGACGCGAGTCTCCGGCCACAATCTATCTGGGACCGGGTAGCGCAGCAGAAGGGCTTCCACTTCCCTCCATGCCGGGCGGACGGCGCTTCGAGATTGTTTCTACCGATGAGTTAATGAAGGCGACGGGCCCGATCTTCGATGCCTTCTCGTATCACTTCTATTCCACGCCATCGCACCGCTGCCTGGGAGAGAGCGGCGCCGATCCCAAACAGTTGCTCACTTCTGAGTGGCTGGATCGCGATCTTACGGTCTACAACTTCTACGCGAAAGAGCGTGACACATACCTTCCCGGCAAGAATCTCTGGCTCACCGAGACAGGAGAGGGATCGTGTGGCGGAGATACCTGGGCTGCGCAATTCGCCGACAGCTTCCGTTTACTCGACCAGTTCGGCAGCCTCGCGCAAAAAAACGTGAAGAGCATCATGTACAACACACTGGCAAGCAGCGACTATGGCATGCTCAACGAGGAAACGCTGGAACCGCGCCCTAATTACTGGGCTGCTCTTCTGTGGAAGCGCACCATGGGAACTCGGTCGCTGGACCCCGGAGTAGCACCGGCAAAGAATGTTCGCATCTACGCGCAGTGCATGAAGGATACCAGCGGTGGCGTTACCCTGATGGTTCTCAACATGGACAAGACCTCCGAAACATCGCTGAAGCTGCCAGTCGCCGGAGAACGCTACAGTCTTTCGTCACCAGATCTCTTCAGCCAGTCCGTGCTGCTCAATGGCACGGAATTGAAAGTGGAATCCGATGGAACCATTCCGCCCATCCGCGGAGAAGCATCCAGGCCGGGAACAACTACGTTCCCGCCGCTGTCCATCACCTTCATGGAGATGCCTTCAGCAGGCAATCGACAGTGCGGCCGATGAACCAGAGTTGAATGGGCCCGGAGCAGGTGCTCGCCAATCCCCTGGCGCTGGACACGCGCAGCGACGTCTACGCACTCGGCGTCATCCTCTACGAGCTGCTGGCGCACAAAATGCCCTACGTGCTCTCGAACCTGCTGCACGAGGCGGTGCAGACCATACGGTTGTCCGAGCCGCAGAAGCTCAGCTCCGTCGATCGCGCCTGCCGCGGCGATATTGAAACCATCGTCAGCAAGGCCCTGGAGAAGGACAAGGAACGGCGCTACTCCTCCGCTGCGTCGCTCGCCGACGACATTCGCCGCTACCTGCGCGATGAGCCCATCGTGGCGCGGCCGCCCTCAACGGTCTATCAGCTGAAAAAGTTTGCGCGGCGCAATAAAGCGCTGGTGACGGGCGTCGCCGCGGTCTTCGTGGTCCTCGCCCCCAGGCTGCAGCCAGCCGGCAACACCTCGGCTCGATGAGGAACCGCTGGGAACGCGATGCGGATTGCGGCCGCGGCAAGCGACGATCGGCCTGGTCAAGACGTACGGATCTCATTCGGGGCGCCCGTCACCAACGTGCTCCTCAAAACTTGATTAGCAACGGCCGACCGGTCAACCTTGGGATTAGGCTCATGACCAACCGCGATGGCGGCGGTTGGTAGAAGCAGAAATGGCAACAAGAAATCTCCAAAGCCAAAGCGACCGAAGACGCGAGCCGGTCTTCCGGATCTGGATCACAGCAAATCGGCGGTCCTGGACAGCCTTTGTTCACGCGAGTCCAGGTGTGGATATCCGCGCACCTGGCGCGATGCCAGGCTGCATTCATCCGCGTAGCCCCTTCCCAACTGCCTACGCGCTCTCCAGCAGTTCGGTGTGGTACTTCGGCGCGATCGACCTCGCCTTCTGGAGGAATTCGGCCATCTGTTGTTCGTCCAGGGCAGGCGGCCACAGGCTACCGGCCACAGACTCGAAGTCCACGCTTCGCGCCGCTTTTCCACAAAACTGTCAAGAGGTAAGCCCAAACTCCAAAGTAACGACCCTTGATAACTCACCACTTACACGCCACAACACCCCAACATATTTGGCAGGTTAATTCCCGCGGTATGATATTCTGATCTTATAAGTGGAAAACGAAAAAGCCTCGCCCTCCGGCGGGGCTTTTCTTTGCACCCTGCACCCTGTCATCAAGGAGGCCCTATGCAAGCCATCGACTCCCCCAACGGCGGCGCCGCGCCCGCCGACCGCCAGTGCCAGTTCACCAAATCCGACGGCTTCCAGTGCCGCGACTGGGCTCTCCGCGGCCACACGCACTGCTTCCGCCACCACCAGTACCTCCACTCCCGCCCCGAGAACCCCGTCGACGTCCCCCTCCTCGAGGACGAGGACTCCCTCGCCTCCCTCCTCTCCCAAACCCTCCGCGCCCTCGCCTGGGGCACCATCCCCGCCGCCAATGGCCGCGCCATTCTCGCCGGCTGCCGCATCATGCAGGGCCTGCTCAACCACCGCCTCGCCAAGGCCAGATTCCACGCCAAACTCGTCCGCCTCAACCTCACCGAAGACCAGATCGTCGAAGCTGAAGGCCAGCTCTTCGAGCGCGAGCCCTCCCTCGAACCCGAAGCCGAGCCCATCCTTGAGCCCGCCGAACTCCACGCCAAAGCTCCCCGCGCCCCCCAACCCGTATCCAGCAACCCGTCACCCCTTTTCCCGACGTCAGAAAAGAGTGGGACCGCGGCCTCAGCGAGACCGAACAGGAAATGATGGAGTTGCGTTTCCCCACTCGCGACGAGAAGCCCAACCCGTTCACCGCCGCGCGCCGCCCCCTCTTCACGCCCGCGACCCCCGAGCAGTGGGCCGCCTCGGGCTATCCTCTCCCATTAACTCGCAGGACAACCCCCCAGGGCTCAGGGACTGAGCGTCACGCGTCGAATCTGTAACTTACCGAGGGCTTACCCCCTCAAAAAATATTCCCACGCGCCGCCACCAACCTGGGCCAACGACGCAGCGAAGTGTTCCGCTCGCGATGCTGAGGAGAGCGGAATGTCGGCAAGAAAAAAGGCCGCCCGATTTGGGGCAGCCTCGTACCATCCGGTAAAGCCGCAAATTCAGAAATCCCCGAAGCCGACCAGCTTCACGGGCGCTCCCTTGGGAAAGGTGGCAAAGATGGTCAGCTCTCCGCCCATGGCTTCAACCGTTCGACGCAGAGTCG
>JBKICP010000172.1:0-14097 GCA_046567085.1 Acidobacteriota bacterium | reverse complement strand
ACGGGCTGCATATCATCGACGTATTTGGACCGGTTGGTGCCCTGAAGCGCCATGGGCTCCAGCATTTTTGCCGAGGCAATGAGGGTGATGGAAGGGTCGACTTCGCGCATGGCCTTCGCAAATTCGTTGTGCTTGAGGACGTAATACTTCAGGTCGGTGTAGCCGAGCTGGAATGTTCCCCATGGCTCATTCCCGATGTTCCAGAACTTCACGTGGTATGGCTCGGAATGGCCATTCTTTGCGCGCCACGCACCCATAGGCGTGTTGACGGAACCATTGATGTACTCAACTTCCTGGGCTGCCGAGTGTGAATCACCGAAGCCGGCATTCACCGTGATATAGGGCTCCACGCCAATGAGCCTGCACAGCGTCATGAATTCGTCGAGGCCCACGTCGTTGGACTGCATTGCATTCCAGGCATGGTCAAAAGTCGGTGGACGCTTGTCTATGTCGCCGACGCCGTTGTACCAGGTCCAGTCGGAGAGAAAATTACCGCCCGGCAAGCGCCACATTCCCGAGTGCAGTTGGCGAAGAAGAGCGATCGTGTCTGGCCGAAAGCCCTCGACGTTGTCGGCCGGCATCAGCGAAACGGTACCCACATGGAAGTTCCCGCTGCCGGTGCCTGCAATCTCGATCGTGCCCTGGGCCGTATCGGCGCCAGCCGTGAAGTTGAGGGGAACCTTCCTGTAGCGATCGGTCAACGAGGAAAGGGTGACGGTTTGCCGATCGCCCGGGTTCTGGCCCCAGATCAGGCTCACCCTGACCCGGGCGCCCGGAGTTCCGCGAAGACAGATCCGCCCCACGTACTTCCTGCCCCCGATCAATGCGACTCCGGTCTGCTGAATGCCATGCGGTGTCGATGCATCGAGCGTCACGCGCGGGCTCTGATCTCCGACAAACGGCTGCTCTTTGTCCATCATGACCGCATCATCCGGACCGACGGGGACCCACCGGCGCAGTGCATTCCTGCGCGCCCGGGCGGCGTCCTGTCCGGCGGGCGGAGCAGGTTCATTGGAGGTAATCGGGAAATAGAACTTCCGGTCGTCCAGCATCTCCGACCACAAGCTGCGATAGATGAGAGGTCCGATATGTTCGATGAACATCCCGAATTCGTATTTCGATACCGGCTCCGCCGTCTTCTGCGTATCGATGGTGGCTTTGATCTGTGCCGGAGGGGTCGGAGCAGATTCCTGACATGAAGCGTTGAGCGTGCCCAGAGTCGACAATGCCACACCGGCAAACAGAACAATTCTCGTGTTCATTCGAACTCTCCTCTTGAGTGCTTGCGATTGCAGCGGTCCCAAGTCGACCCCTGTCGAGCTGCTTCCTGTGATCCGCAGCTCTCTCGAACGAGCGGGGAGCGGACCAAACCTGATAGGGGCCAACGCCTTCGGGCCTGCTCCTGGAGTGCAATCAGGAACGGAAGGGTTGATACCACCCCTGGTCTAAAAAGACGTGCCTCTGTGAGCGAGCCTGCACGTGAAAACGATTACCTCTGACGCTTCGCGAAGCACCGGTATCCTACAGAGAGTCACGGCTCAATGAAAAGCCGCAAATTTCGAATAAATTGAATCGATAGATTCGATGATTGCGACAGACGATAAGCGGCGGCTCAGCACTTCACAGATCTGTTCATGAGAGCCTCGGATACCTTTGGGGACACGTGGAGTTGCGGAGGCCCGCAAACCTGGAGGTTTCCTGGGATTTCAAATGCCGGGACGGTTGCGGACGCATGAAGACTTCGATAATCCCCATCTTCAAAGCAATTCGGTCTCGCTGTTCGCTCCCAGCAGATCCGCCAGCAGAAGCTTCTCAGGAAGGATGGCCGCATTATCTTTTAGGACCAGGAACATTCGGACCACTCGTTCGCCATAGAGCGGCAATCGTAAGCCGCACAATTCTCCTGCATTCAGCCAGGGCGAAATTCGGTACACCGGCAACCATCCAAAGCACATGCCGCTGCGAACCGCCTCGATGGCAGACTCGACGGAACGCACAATAAACAGGCGCTGTGTTTTGGCGTGAGGCTGGCGCTTTGTCTCCGGCCCGTTTGCGCCTTCAATGATGACGGCCAAATGCTGCGTGAGGTCCGGGCGCGTGAGCTCGCCGTCCAGACGATGTAACGGGTGATCGGCCCGTGCGACAGCCATCATACGGATATCGAGCACAGCTTTTGCGAAGTGGTCTCGCGCCGGAAGTCCGGTGATACAGAGATCCGCTCCGGCTGTCTCGAGTTCGTGGGCCGAAGAAAGGAAAGATTTCTTCTCCACTTTCGACCGCACCAGGGGATACGACTGATTTAGCTGCGCCAGCGCTTTGAAGAGACGGTCATCAGGATAAAGGCTGTCAACGGAGAGGCTGATTTCTCTTTCCGCTCCGGACGCAAGAGCAGCAGCTTTTGCCTCCAGCGCCCGGAACCCATTCAGTATCGGCTCTGCATCCGCCAACAGGTTCTTACCCGCTTCGGTGAGCTGTGCCTTCCGCCCCTTCATCTCAAAAAGAGGAACCTTGAACTGGTCCTGCAGGCGCGAGATGGCATAGCTGATGGTCGATTGAGATCGGTTCGTTTTCTTTGCGGCAGCAGCAAAACTGCCGAGCTGGACCACGGTTTGGAATACCTCCCACTGGTCTATTGTCGTGTTCATCAGAAGACTCCGATCAACCTGATCTTCGCGCACGGGGATTTGTGAATCCTAAGCCATCATCGAAATTTTCGAAAGACCCGTTCGAAAAATACAACTTGCCAGCGGAAATTTTCCTGGACTAGCATGCCGCTTGTTTTTCGGGACGAGCACGCGGCCCCTTGAAGAAGGCACGACTAGGTAAACGTTTCCCCTGTTTCCCGGACCCCGAACGCAAATACCAGAACAACGACCGCAGCCGTACACGGCTGCAAGACGAAAGAACTATTGGAGGCGACATGTTCCTCAGGACGCAATCCCTGTGTTTGCTGCTTGCTTTGTGCACCAGCATGGCATTCGCACAGGCCACAAGCTCAGCCGATATTACAGGCACGGTTACCGATGCAACGGGCGCGGTGATTCCCGGCGTGACGGTCACGGTGACCGATATCGACAAAAACATCCAGCACGTTTACACCACGAACGCTTCCGGCCTCTACGATACGGGCCCGATCGTTCCGGAAGACCATTACACGGTCGTATTAAAAAAAGAGGGTTTCTCCAGCCTGCAGCGGGGACCGATGCTGCTCGGCGTCGGCCGGACAGGGTTGAATGTGCAGCTGAACGTGGGTCAGACCACCCAGCAGATCGTCGTCGACGAATCCGCGCCGTTACTCCAGACAACCTCTTCGGAAATGTCGCAGACGCTCCCTGAACAAACCCTCACCACACTGCCGCAGACAGGCACGCCGGACTGGCAGTCGTTCCTGGTGCTTCAGCCAGGTGTATCCGGCGCGCCGGAGGGTGGTAACAGCGCTTCCAACCCAGGCGCCGGTGGAGCGGCCGCGAACGGGAGCATGCCCTTCTCTACGGCGATGCTCGATGGCTCTACGATCAGCTCGCCCATGAGTGACAATGTGCTGAACACGCCTATCCTCGACACCATCGGCGAAGTGAAGATGAGCGACGCGAACTTCTCGGCGCAATATGGCACGGGAGGCATCATCTACAACCAGATCAGTAAAGGTGGAACGAATCAGTTCCACGGTCTGGCCTATGACTATCTCCAGAACACCGCGCTGAATGCCGCCGCATATGGTTTTGGCTTCGGCAAGGTTCCTCCGATCAACTGGAACGACTTTGGGTTTCAGGTGAGTGGCCCCGTAATTCGGAACCGGTTCTTCCTGCTCTTTGACTGGGATCACACCATCAACCATGGCGGCGCGAATGTATCCACCATTACCGTACCGACCGACGCCATGAAGAAGGGCGATTTTTCAGGCTTGCCCACGATCTACGATCCGACCACGCAGGTGGTTTCCGGCACAACCGTTACCCGCCAGTCCTTTGCAAGCGAATACGGAAGCGGCAACATCATTCCCGCCGGGATGATCGACCCGGTTGCGAAAAATATCGAAGCGATTTTTCCCTCGCCGACCCTGCCAGGAATCGTCAACAATTTTCAATACATAGCTCCTGCTCAGTCGACTCTGCAAAAGTACTTCGGACGATTTGATGCGGACATCACAAGAAATAATCGTCTCTCCGGATCCTCCGCCTACAATTACACGCTCAACACTGGACTAAGTCCGGTATGCCCGGTGGGATGCTTCGACATCGACGTAGAAAACATGAGCGGACAGGTCTCCGACGTTCACACCTTCAGCGGCCGCACGATCAACGAAGCGCGTGTGGGATGGATGGGAGAGTACGACCTGCTCAATCCGCAGACCCTGGGGAAGGGTTGGCCTCAGAAGCTGGGCATGAAGTTCGCCAAAGAAGACATTTTCCCCACCATCACCATCAGCGGCGGTTTTTACCAACTGGCCCCGGGCACCCATGCCAACTATAAGGAAAATGTCTTTGACGAATCGGATGTGGTAACCATGATTCGCGGTGGCCACTCCCTTCATTTCGGCGGCGAGATGATCGCCTACCGCGCAGATTCGACAGCCTGGGGCAACATCAATGCAGCGACCCTGGGATATACCGGCGTGTATACGCAGCAAGGAAATGGAACAGGAACCGCAACCGGGGGCTCCCCGTACGCGGACTTTCTTCTCGGTTACACGAATTCCTGGTCCGCCGGATTCTCACCGGAATATGGGGGCCGACTCAAAAATCCTGCGCTCTTTGTTCAGGATGACTGGAAGCTGACTCCGAAACTAACGCTGAATCTTGGCCTGCGGTGGGAAGGAAGAACCGGATGGTCCGACAGCACCAAGAATGAGCGCACGTTCGACCCAAGCATCACAAATCCGGCTACCAACACGCCGGGCGCGATGTGGTATGCACTCACTCACGTCAACGGGAGGACCGCGCTGCAGCAATCGAAGTTCAATAACTGGCTGCCGCGAGCGGGATTCGCCTGGGAGATCAATCAAAAGACGACGCTGCGCGGTGGGTTCGGCTTGTACACGTTCCCGTGGAACGTAGACAGCTATGCCAGCTCCGGCCTGGGAAACGCCAGAAGCCAGAGCGGCAGCGAAAAGGACTCAACGGGCAACATCGATCCTGTTGTACTTCTCTCGTCTGACGGAAATACCAACTACCAGGGAGCCAAAGGATCCAGCATCAATGCTCTCTATGTCGTGGCTCCCACGACTCCCAACGGTTATAACGGACAGGGAGTTTCCTATATCCCCTATGACGAACCGCTGCCACTCCTCGAAAACTGGAACCTGACGGTCGAGCGGCAGCTGACGGGGAATACCATGGTCGAGACAGCCTACGTGGGCAGCAGGGGAACCAACCTTCTGTTCAATACCGACCTCAATCAGATACCGGTATCCAGGCTTGGCCCCGGAGATTCCATCAACCGTCCGTATCCGCAATACCAGACCATCAACGGGTTTACCACACAGGGCCTGTCCAACTATGACGCTCTCCAGGCGCAGTACATACACCGCATGAGCAACGGTCTGATGTTCAACTTCAACTACACCTGGTCCCACATGCTCGACAACCAGGATTCCTCCGGCTGGGGTTCCAAGCAAGGAACCACGGTATGGCAAAATGCGCACGATCCGGGCGCTAACTACGGTGCTTCGAATTTCGATGTCCGCAACATGTTCAAGGCCTACGGATCGTACGACCTTCCCTTTGGTCATGGCCGGAGGTATCTCAGTAACAACAAGTTCGCAGATGAGGCGGTAGGCGGATGGACGCTTTCCCTTACCTGGCTGGGGCAGGGTGGCAACCCGTTTACTCCTTATATGTTCGATTCGACTAATAGTTTCACTCTGAGCTCAGGGGGAGGCTTTCAATGGTTCCCCAACCAGGTCGGCGATCCAAAGGCGGGTAACTTCCACAGCATCAACGGATGGTTCGATCCGAGCGCTTACGCCTCTCCAACTCCGGGAACGCTGGGCAATATGCATCGCAACAGTGTCTACGGACCCGGTGTACACGAGATGAGCGCTGCCGTTCACAAGGCATTCCCGCTCGGCGAGCGCATCTCGTTCGATCTGGCGGCGAACGCAGTCAATGTCCTCAACCACCCATCCTTCGGCCAGCCCGACCTCAACATCGGGCCGGGCCATACTGGGCAGATCCGGGGAACGACGGTCGGGGGCAGGGCCTTCATGCTCGTCGGGAAGCTCGTCTTCTGAGCGTATAACGTAACTCATCAGCAGCCGTGCAGCCGACCATAAGCTGTAGCTGCACGGCTGACTCAGGAAGTCCAGCCTCCTGTGGGCCCAGGCGGAAAACGCCGGGTCCCCATGGGACGATGGACGGCATTCCATCAGAATGCGCGTGATCGATCGTGCACGCCGCGCACTTGCCAGAATCAGATGAAGGAATACAGGAGATGAAATGAAGAGGCCAAATTCCGGAAGTGGATTACTCCTGAATCGTCGTGAGGCGCTGCTGCTGTCGGCGACTGCAGGTATGGGAGCTGCCCTTGCGAGACCCGCACTGGCTTCAGACAGTACGAAGACCGGCGCTCACCAGGAACCGGGCAACTGCTCGACGCCGCGCACCGCTGTTGCGAAGACGCAGTACGGAAAGGTGCGTGGATTTCTCGATGGAGGCGTATTCACCTTTAAAGGCGTTCCGTACGGCCAGACCACGGCCGGAGAAAATCGCTGGCTTCCTGCCAGGCCGCCGGTGGCCTGGACCGATGAGTATCCTGCGCTGATCTACGGCGGAAACTGCCCTCAGCGGCTGCATGACTGGACCGGAATCGAGCAATGCTTCATCCAGGACTGGGACGATGGCTACCAGAGCGAAGACATGCTCAAGTTGAACATCTGGACGCCCGCTCTCACGGGAAACAGGCCCGTCATGTTCTATATCCACGGCGGCGGATACAGCTTCGGATCCTCCTATGAGCTGCCATCCCACGAAGGCGCACAGATGGCACGGCATCATGACGTGGTACAGGTGTCGGTGAATCACCGTTTGAACATACTCGGCTTTTTCGATGTGTCAGAGATCGGCGGCTCTGCTTACGAAGACTCAGTCAATGTTGGCATGACTGACCTGGTCGCCGCGTTGCGCTGGGTTCACGAGAACATAGCAAACTTCGGCGGGAATCCCGACAATGTGATGATTTACGGCCAGTCCGGGGGCGGTTCGAAGGTCACGACCCTGATGGGCATGCCCTCGGCGGCAGATCTCTTTCACCGCGCCGCGGCGCAGTCGGGCGGCGGCGGGAACATTCCAGGCAAAGAGCAGCAAAGAGAAGTCGCTCGCATGGTGATGAAGAATCTCGGGCTACAACCGAACGACATCACTTCCCTGCAGAAGATGGAATGGCAACAGCTCGTCGCTGCCGGGGATGCAGCCATAGCGAAGATCAATCCTCCGGGGCGAGGCCTGGGCCCCTTCGCGCCCGGGCCGCCACGCGCGGGCTGGGCGCCCTGTGTCGACGACAAGATCATCAACCTGCGTTCCTTTTATGATGCTGCTCCTGCAATCTCCAGGAATGTCCCGATCCTGATCGGCTCGGTCACTGAGGAGGGCAACCATATGCTCTCCCGTCCCACGGAGGAAGAATGGCACGCCAATCTCGCCAGGGTCTATGGCGAGGACAAGGCAACTGCGATCGTGGCCACCCTCAGGAAAGCGTATCCGGAGAAAAAGATCCAGACGCTCTCCTACATGTGCAGCGGGACGTTCGGCCTCAATGGCCTCTCCATGAGGAACAACGTCGTGAAAATGGCGGGCTTGAAATACGCGCTGAAGTCAGCGCCGGCTTATACCTATTACTTCAAATGGCAAACGCCGATTCTCGACGGGCTGCCCGGAGCGTGGCATACGGCCGATCTCCAGTTCTGCTTTGACAATACGAAGCGCTGCGAACAAGGCACCGGAAATACTCCGGAAGCTCAGGCACTGGCGAAAAAAATGGCAACCGCCTGGGCGAACTTCGCCCGGACCGGAAACCCCAGCCAGCCGGGTATAGCCTGGACACCCACGAATCCGGATACCAATCCGACTATGATCTGGGACAATGCATGTCGCATGGAGAACGATCCTGAAGGAGAGGCGCGCAAAATTCTGTTGAGCTGAATCCCGGTCCAGGGACACCCGCCACGGGAGGTGACACAGCACGGAGGGCGCACCGGCAGACCGGGTCGCGCCTCCACCACCTGCTTCTGCATGGAAGTCGATGTGATAAGAGTAATGTGCATGGGAAGGCTTTTCTCAGGATTTCTCTGCGCGGTTCTGGTGTTTTCCCTTCCCCTGGAAGACATGGCGCAGACCGGCACCGGGCGGGAACAGCAGATCCAGGATCTGGAACAGCAGGTACAGAAAGCGCTGCAGCAGCAGGAGCCGCAATTGGCCATTCCGCTGCTGCGAAAAATCGTGGCGCTGGATCCGAAGAACCTCGATGCCAATGCCAACCTCGGCGTGCTGCTCTTCTTCCAGAACCAATATGCAGATGCCCTTCCCCCACTGCGCACGGCACTGCAACTGCAGCCGGATCTCTGGAGAATCCTGGCGCTGGCCGGCATTGCAGAAAAGCGTACAGGGAACCCGCTCGCAGGACAGGCCGACCTGGAGCAGGCATTCCCCCACCTGAACGACGCGAAAATCCGCAAACAGGCCGGGCTGGAACTGGTGGAGCTGGATTCCTCTTTCGGACAACTTGCCAAAGCTGCGGCCGTAACGGAAATTCTGGAAGAGCTGCTGCCGCAGGACCCGCAGATTCTTTTTGCCGCGTGGGAAATATCCTCGCAAATGTCAGACCAGACCCTGCTGAACATGCTGATGGTTGCGCCGAATTCAGGAGAGATGCACATGATCATCGGCGGTCAGCTGGGCCGACAGGGAGATCACGCGGGCGCCATCGCGCAATACAGGAGGGCCATTCAGCAGAACCCAAAGTTGCCGGGCGTGCATTTTGAGCTTGCCGAACAACTGAGGGCTTCCGCCGATCCGGCACTGAACGCCCAGGCCGAGGCTGAATATAGATCCGCCGTGCAGGAGAATCCGTATGACGTAAAGTCCTGGTGTCGGCTGGGGGACTCTGCCGCCGGAAGGAGTGATTTCAAAGCGGCCGAGGACGACTATAAAAAAGCGCTCGCCCTGCAACCAAAGGACTCTGATGCACTCACCGGGCTGGGCATCGCCCTGATCACACAGAATCGGAACGCCGAGGCCCTGCCGTTGCTGGAAGCAGCGGTCAGAGAGGACCCGACGGATACGGTGGCCCATTACCGATTGAGCGTGCTCTATCGCCGTGCCGGACGCCTGGCCGATGCGCAACACGAGATGAACGAGTTCAATCACTACCGGGACCTGAAAGCAAAGCTGGGCCAGATATTTCAGCAGGTCCGCGCAGAGCCGGATCAGCGGGTCACCAGGGGAAAACCGGAATGACGGATCACGCCTCAACCTGTCCTTACTCGGGACAAATGCCGGATGAAATCCCGCTGTGATATGCCGAGGCCGGACAGGCGACGGGTTCAGGAGCAACAACGCTGTCGTGGCGGTCGGTTTGGCGATGGCCTCTTTTGTGTGCCTGTTGGCACAACCAGCTACGAAATCGGAGAGTTCTGATTCCCAACGACAGACTCCAGGCGCGAGCGTAAAGGCGCTCACTCGAACGGCGAGAGCGACACCAGGCGTCTTCTTCCGCGATATCGGGCAACAGACCGGGCTCACCACCGTTCCCCATTCATCGACGGCGCGACGATACATCGTCGAAACCATGGCCGGTGGAGGGATCGCGCTCTTTGACTGCGACAATGACGGGAAACTCGACATCGCGGTCGTCAATGACAGCAGCATCGATCGTTACCTGGCAGGGGGCGATCCGATGGTCACTCTTTATCACCAGGACGGATCCGGCGGCAGGATTCACTTCACCGACATCACGCAGGCTGCCGGACTGAACACCCGCGGGTGGGGAATGGCCATCGCCGTCGGCGATTACGACAACGATGGCCTGCCTGATCTGTATGTGACCGGGTACGGACACAACGTTCTCTACCACAACGAGGGCGGGTGCCGCTTCAAAGACGTGACGGAGCGCGCTGGCGTAAAGGTGGGCGGCTTCAGCACCGGCGCTTCCTGGTCCGACTACGATCGCGATGGCTCCATCGATCTCTTTGTGGCTCGCTATGTGAGAGAAGATCTCCATCACTTACCTCTTCTTGCACCCCTGTCGCAGGCAAACGGAAGCGACATGCTCGAAGTGCCGGACGCGAGGGAGGGCGAATCGGACGTTCTTCTGCGGAACCGCGGCGATGGGACATTTGAAGACGTTTCAGTAAAAGCCAAAGTCTCGAACCCGGCAAAGCTACATGGCATGGGCGTGGTTTGGGGAGACTACGACAACGATGGCTGGCCCGATCTGTTTGTTGCCAACGACGGCGGCCCCAACTACCTCTTCCACAACCTCGGCAACGGCACCTTCGCAGAGGATGGCCTGGACTCCGGAACAGCACTCGGCCCGAACGGCGAAATCTATGGAAACATGGGAGGCGATTTTGGGGACTTCAACCGTGACGGCCGGCTGGACCTGGTCACCACGCGCTATCGCCAGCAGCCGATCAGCCTTTATCGGAACGATGGGGTGGTCTTTACCGACGTCGCCGCGGCGGCCGGTCTGGCCACCGATACGGTTGCTCCGGTGAAATGGGGAATCGGCTTCGGCGACTTCGACGACGATGGCTGGCCCGAAATTTTGATTGCCAACGGAAATTTCTCTTCCCTGACCGACCGCCTGCCATCGGAGGTGAAGTTTCGCGAGCCGCTTCAGCTCTTTCGCAATATCGACGGACAGTCTTTTCGTGACATCGCCAAGGATGCCGGTTTGAATGCCGGCTCTCTCCGGTCGCGGCGAGGGCTTGCCTTTGGAGATATCAATAACGACGGCAAACTCGATTTCGTCGCCTTCAACGTCAATGCCCCGCCCTCTCTGTTTCTGAACGAAAGCCGGACCGGCAACCACCATGTCCTCTTCCGTCTTGTGGGAAGCCGCAGTAATCGTATGGCGATCGGCGCCCGGGTCACCGTCTCCGCAGAGGGAATGCGGCAAACCGATGAGATCCGCGCTGGTGGCGGCTACAATTCATGCAACGATTCCCGCCTGCACTTCGGCCTGGGCCAGGCACACTTCATGTCCACGATTGAAGTAAGCTGGCCGAGCGGTCTTCACCAGACATTCGAGAATGTCCCCGCGGACGCCACCTATGAGATTCATGAAGGGGAAGGAATCCGCAGGATTGCGAGTCTCGTGGCGACTGGAGGGAAATGACAAAGATTTCCTGCGAGTCCCAACCTCCGCACCGCAGACTCATGCGATGGAATTCCATGCGCACGCATTCGCGCAACGAAAGGGTGTCCGGCGAGTGAAACGTACGCCCCATGACAGAACCGCGATCCGAACGGTTTTGCGGCAAATGGGATCGGGATGCGCCCGGCAGGCTCTGCGGGCGGCCATGGCCACGATGGCGGCTCTGTTCCTGGCTGCGCAGAGTCCATCCGCCCTCCCACAGTCCGGCGCACCGGCCGGCGGCGGTTCGATCCGTCAGTCGCAGGGCGGCATGGCCAGCAGCGGACCGCATCGGGCTCAGTTCGACAGCCAACATCGCCCGATCACCGCAGGCGGTTTCGTGAAGAGCGGTCCGGTCGTATTCAGAGATGTTGCCGCAGCCGCGGGACTTACCCGATGGCGCCACCAGGCAGGCACTCCCCAAAAACGTCTCATCCTCGAAGAAAAAGGGCCAGGCGTATGTCTGCTCGATTACGACAATGACGGATGGCTCGACATCTATTTCGTCAACGGATCGACTTACTCCGCACTGGCGGGCAAAACCGCTTCGCCACACGCCGCACTCTTCCACAACAACCACGACGGCACATTTACGGAGGTAGCGAAAACGGCTGGCGTGCAGAACGACCGGTGGGGCTTTGGCTGTGCGGTGGGCGATTATGACAACGACGGGTGGCCCGACCTCTATGTCACGAACTTCGGAAAGAATCGCCTGTATCGCAACAATCACGACGGCACCTTCACGGATGTCGCGGAGAAAGCCGGGGTCACTCTGGGAACCTGGTCGACGGGTGCGACCTTCGGCGATTACGACGGCGATGGGCTCCTCGACCTCTTCGTCGCCGGTTACGCGCAGATCGATCTCTCTGACCCGCCGGTCTACGGAAAGAAAGGCATCGACAACGCTCTCTGCGAATACTACAGCGCGCCTGTCATGTGCGGCCCCCGCGGCCTGAAGGGCGAGCACGACCACCTCTTCCACAACAACGGCGACGGAACCTTCACCGACGTCGCCACAAAACTGGGGGTGGACGACCCCCACGGCTATTACGGTCTCGGCGCCCTGTTTGCGGATGTGAATCATGACGGCAAACCGGATTTGCTGGTCGCAAACGACTCCACGCCGAATTACCTTTACATCAATAAAGGCGACGGAAAATTCGACAATCAAAGCGAGGTGAGCGGCTACGCGTTTAACGGCGATGGACGCGAGGTAGCCAATATGGGCATCGCTGCCGGCGATTACGAAAACAACGGCCACCTCTCCATCGTTAACACCGATTTTGCCAACGATTACAACGTTCTCTTTCAAAACGACGGCACCGGTTCGTTCATGGACGTCAGTTATCGCGCCGGGATCGCCGAGTCGTCCATCCCCTTCGTCGGATTCGGCGACGGCTTCCTCGACTACGATAACGATGGGTGGAAAGACCTCCTGATCGTCAACGGCCATGTCTACCCCCAGGTAGACCAGCACCCGGAGTGGGGACAAAGTTATGCTCAGCGGCCGCTTCTGTACCGCAACCGCGGAAACGGAACCTTCGCTCTGGTTCCGGCAGTGGAAGGTTCCGGGCTGGCCAGATTGATGGTTGGCCGTGGCGCGGCCTTCGGCGATATCTTCAACGATGGCAGGATCAGCGTTGTCATTAACAACATGGATGGCGTCCCGGTGCTGTTGCGCAACGTAAACCCGGATCACCATCACTGGATCGAATTGAAACTGATCGGGGGCGCCAAAAGTCCTCGCGATGCGGTCGGGGCGACGGTCTACCTGAATGCTGCAGGAATTCGCCAGCGCGGCGATGTTCTCAGCGGAGGCAGCTATCTGTCATCCAGCGATCCGCGTGTCCACTTCGGTTTGGGGAGTTCAACCGAGGCCGGCACGGCGGAGATTCACTGGCCCTCAGGAGCGAGAGAGACTCTCCGGCTCCCGGCCGTCGACAGGATCTATACCATCGTCGAAGGACAGGGAATCAGCAGTAGCGCGGTGCGGCAGCGATAGCTGCACAGAATTTGTGTCGAAAGTCGGGACCTCGACCGGATTCTGTTGTTTCTCTTATGACGTCAGCCATGCATGTTCCAGGGGCGGCGCAGCGGTCTGCGCTAAACCGGCTTGCCAATTTCCCAGCGATGCCCCAGCGGGTCCACGACGGAGCCATCACGCCATCCATAGTCGTGATCCTGCATGGGGGACCGAACGACCGCGCCGGCAGCAACGGCCTGATCCAACACAGCATCCGGGTCGTCTACGATGAGCATCAGCCGCACCGCCGTCACGCCGCCTTGTGGCGATGGATTGCCGATCTCGTCGCCAGCCGGATGCACCCAGAACTCCGCGCCATGGATCAAAAGCTGCGCCACCATGTCCTCGGCCGGAGGCGTACTCCAGCCTGTGGTAGCGCCAAATGCCCGCTGATAGAACGCAATTGCCTCGCGGACATCACCCGGAATGTGCAGCATCGCAGAAAAGCGGTATCCCATCTCGCAGTGAATCCTACACCCTTTGTGTGGGCGCGGTTCGTTTCGAAGGGACGTCCGATGAAGTAGTTGGGGAAACCGGGCACCCCGCAGCTAAAGGCGTAAGGCAGGTGCGGCGGGTTGGGCTGCGGGGCGAAAATCACCTGGAGTCCCCTGGCCGCCAGTTCCAAATCACATCATGCGAGGCGCCTTCGAAACAGGGTCGTAGCCACCATCATGCTGAGCGCTCCAATTGTGAGTAGTGGCCAGTATTGCGGCCAGAATAAC
>JBKICP010000171.1:0-4460 GCA_046567085.1 Acidobacteriota bacterium | reverse complement strand
CTTGTTATACCAGTCAATTTCCTTTGCCGTATAGGCGATGTAGTCGGTACGCAGCTTGGCTGCTGAACTCTTATCGTGATGCGCCAAAGCGATCACGTAGGCTGAGTTGAACTCATAATCCGAACCGTCAATGGTGCAAGGGGCCAATCGATAGCCGTACGCAGCCAGAAACGCTGCGATGGCATCGTGCTTCTGCGTTGTGTCCCCGGTATGGTTATACGGAAATCGCAAGAATCTCGGCTTGCGCGAAACCGCTTGCAGCAGGGGCACAATCATCCTCTGGCCACGTAGAACCTCCTGCTCGATCTGCTCGACCGAATGCGTATCCACATCTGCATGCGAATACAGATGATTGCCAAGATCAAAGCCCGGTCGTGTCCACTGCTTGAGGATTCTCGTGCTTGCTCCTATGCCGATCTGTTCCGCTTGCTGTTCGATTACAAATCCAGCCGCCGGAATGCGATTGCGGGAGAGGGCACCGAGTATTTTCTTGTTGACGCGAATTGCAAGCCTCGCGTCGCCCGAGTTGAGCGGTCTCGAATAGCCAGACGCGAACGGAAGATCATCGACCGTTATGGCTACCGAATGCGTCTGCGCCATCGATGCGCAAGGCAGAAGTAATAGCCCAATAATCGCAAGTTTGCAAAGGTTCATTTTCGATTTGGGTTCCCGTTGCGCTACTTCGCGGCGATCACGATATTATGCGTTCGAAAGCGGGGGATTGGAAACGTGACCGGATGGCTGGCTATCCGGAAACTGCACTGCGGCTAGCGATTGGACTTGTGTGAGGCGGAGCAGCCATGGGTAGAATGGCTGCTCGCCTAGTTTCAGAGATCATCGCACCGATGCTGAGCGAGCTTAGAAGCACTCGATGTGGTCGCAGGGGTTCATGAGCGGGAGTTGCAGGCTGGACTGGTGGTCGGGGTCGGAGTCGATGGTGATGGTGGCCGGTTTGTAGTCCTCGGGCTTGGCGGTCATGATGTTGGGCACGAAGGTCTGGGGGTTGCGGTCGTAGAGCGGGAACCAGGTGGACTGGATTTCGACCAGGACGGTGTGGCCGGCCTTGAAGACGTGATCGACGTCGTGGAGACTGTAGCGGTACTCGTGGACGGAGTTGGCGCGCAGGGGCGTGGGGTTGTCGAAGCCGGAGAGATAGCGTCCGCGGAAGATTTCGGCGTTGGTCATGAGCTGGTAGCCGCGCATCTTGGGGTCGGGGTCGTCGTCGGGGTACTGGTCGATGAGCTTGACGATCATGTCGTTGTCGGAGCCGGTGGTGGAGGCGTAGATGTCGGCGACGACTTCGCCGGTGACGATGAGGTCTTTCTTGAGCACGGGGAGCTTGAAGACGGCGACGTCGGGGCGGCCGGTGACGAAGCGCTGATCTTCGGTGAGCCAGTTGAACCAGTGCGAGTCCTCGGAGTACGTGGGCTGGATGGGGCGGTGGCGATAGGGCACGGGGTTGGCGGGGTCGCTGGTGTAGGTGGTTTTGCCCTGGGTGGTGGGGCCGTTCCAACTGAGCTGGCCGCCGGGGAGCAGGTAGAGGCTGTTGGTTTCGGCTTTGAGGGGCGGGAACTCGGAGTAGCGCTGCCAGGTGTTGGAGCCGGTCTGGAAGCTGGCGGTGTTCTGGAGGTCGAAGCCGGGCTGGTCTTTCAGATAGTGGCCGAAGAACTTCGCTTCGATGTTGGCGCGGAACTCCTTGCCGATGGGCTGGCCGAAGTTGAGATCGCCGAGGCCGCGGGACGAGGCAGCCCAGTAGCCATGACGCCAGGGGCCGAGGACGAGGAAGTTGTCGCGGTGGCCGTTATGCGGCTCGAGCTTGGCGTACTCCTCCTGCGGGCCGTACATGTCTTCCTGGTCGTAATAGCCACCAACGGTAAGCGTGGGGACGGCGACGGTGTTGAGGTGGTTTTCGACGCCGCGTGAGGACCAGGTGGAGTCATAGGCGGGATGCTCGAGGAAGAGCTTCCAGGTGGGCAGCATTTTGGAACCGGATCGCTTGACGTCTTCGGCGAAGGAGCCGCGCTGGAGGAAGAAGTCGTAGCCGTCGAGGGGCTTGCCGTCTTTGTCCTTGCCGTAGCTGACCTCGGAGTTTTCCTTGCTGGACTCCATCATGTAGACGTAGTCGTAGCCGTAGGACTGGCGGAAGGCGCCGTTGTGGAAGAAGTCGTCGCCCTTCCAGACGTCGATCATGGGGGCCTGGGGCGAGACGGCTTTGACGGCGGGGTGCGGGTCAATGCCGGCCATCATGGCGAGGAAGCCGGGGTAGCTGGTGCCGACGACGCCGGCGCGGCCGTTGTTGCCGGGGACGTTTTTGACGAGCCAGGCGACGGTGTCGGAGGCGTCGGTGCTTTCGTCGATGGCCTTCGCGTCGTGATGATCGGCGAGCGGGCGCATCATGACGAATTCGCCTTCGCTCTTGAAGCGGCCGCGGATGTCTTCGCAGACGTAGAGGTAGCCGTCGCGGGCGAGCTCGGGGCGGCTGGCGGAGAAGGAACCGCGGGTGGTTTCGTCGCAGCCATAGGGCGTGCGCTGCATGAGGATGGGCAGGGGCGTGGTGATGTCGGCGGGCTTGAGGATGACGGCGTGGAGCTTGACGCCATCGCGCATGGGGATCATGACCTCGGCGCGCTGGTAGTCGTGGAAGACGTGATGGACGGGCTCGCCGGTGCGGCGGTAGACGTTGTCTGGCTCGCTGGAGTGCACGACCTGGGCGCCGCGGCCGTTGGCGTCGAGAGTGAAGGTGAAGGTGTTCTTGGATTCGGGGACGGCGAACTGGAGGGCCGAGGACGGCGTGAGCGTGGTGGGGATGTTGCGTTCGGACTCGACGGTGAGCTTGCCATCCTGCACGTAGAAGCTGATGGGCGTGTCGGGCTCGGCTGCGTTGGTGTACTCGCCGCTGAGCGCCTGGAGCTGCGCCGGGCTCAACTGGATGGGGCCGACCTGTGCGGGAGCGGCCTGCGCGGCGGGGGCGTTCTGGGCGGGAAGCGTGATGGGCAGGACGAGGCAGAGGGTGGCAAGCGCAACACGAGGACGGTGCAAGGCGTGGACCTCCTGAAAAGGAAACTAATGCGAGTGGCCGTGGTGCGTGTGCGGGACGCTGCCGGCCATTTCTTCGATGGGGACGACGCAGCCCTCGAGGGCCACGCAGCCGATGTGTTCGAACTGGATGGTGGTGTGGCTGATGTGGAAGTGGTCGTGGAGGACGTGGTTGAGCTTGACGAGGATACAGGCGCTTTCCGACGGGGGAATGTCGGCGATGGTGACGTGGCAGGCGAGAGCGCGGGACTGCGAGCCGAGGCTCCAGATGTGGAGGTCGTGGACGTTGATGACGCCTTCGACGGCTTCCATGGCGGAGCGGATGTGGGGCAGGGAGACACCGCGCGGGGTGCCTTCGAGGAGGATGTTGAGGGTTTCGCGGACGATGCCGATGCTGGACCAGAGGATGAAGCCAGCGATGCCGAGCGAGAGGACGGGGTCAATCCAGTTCTGGCCGGTGTAGAGGATGCCTGCGCCGCCGGCGATGACGGCGGCGGTGGAAAGGGTGTCGCCAGCCATGTGGAGGAAGGCCGAGCGGATGTTGACGTCGCGCGCGACGCCCCAGAGCAGCGCGGCGATCAAGCCATTCATCAGGACGCCGGCTGCGGCGGTGATCATCATGATGCGGGGATGGACGGCGACGGGTGCGCTGAGGCGGTGGATGGCTTCGGCGGCGATCCAGAGTGCAATGACGATGAGCGAGGCGGCGTTGACGAAAGCGGCCAGGACGCCGGCTCGCTGATAGCCGAAGGTGCGGGAGTTGTCAGCCGGGCGCGTCTGGAAGTAAACGGCGGCAAAGCTGAGCAGCAGGGCGAGGAAGTCTGAGACGTTGTGGCCGGCCTCAGAGAGCAGCGCCAGCGAATGAGCGCGCAGCCCGGCAATGAAGGTGACCACGACATAGGCGAGGGTCAGCACCAGGGAGATGCGCAGAACGGATTGTGCCTTGCTGGCGGCGGGGCCCGCAGGCGCGGCATGGACGTGCATAAGGGCAGTGTAAATGGGGCCGACGTGGCGTGCCATCGGCGTTTTGATGGGGGAAAAGCGTGCGGAATGTGCCTGGGAATGGCTAGCGGACGCGGGGCCAGCGGCGGCGCGGCTCGGTGGGCGTGCGTCCCTGCGGCAAATCGGGGAGGGTACTGCGCAGGCCGGACCACTCTTCGGCGACGAGGATGCTGTTGTGGGGGTTGCCGGGCTGGTAGCGGACGGTGCAGGGGAAGCCGGCGCGCACTTCGGCGGGGTCGAGGGCGTCGCGGAGCGTGGTGACGTCCTGCGAGCACTGGTAATCGACGCCGCTGATGCGGTAGCTGAAGATGAGCAGCGTGCGGGTGGTGCCATCGTCGCCGGTCATCTCGGTGATGTCGAGGAACATGCCGTCGACGAGGCGGCCGGTGCTGGCGAGGGACTGGCGGCGCGCCTTCTCGATT
>JBKICP010000170.1:0-3710 GCA_046567085.1 Acidobacteriota bacterium | reverse complement strand
CTTTGAGCAGGTTCAAAAGGCAGCGAAGCAACATCGTCTTTCCCGTGCCAACTTCTCCGGTGACCACCACGAATCCCCGGTGCTGCCGGATGGCGTAATAGAGGGCAGCCAGCGCTTCGTTGTGACGGCGGGTCGCAACAAAGCTTTCCGGATTCGGGGTCAGGTCAAAGGGATTGCGGGCGAGATGGAAAAAGCTCTTATACATGGTCCAGGTCTGCTTCAGGCGTGAAGGTAGCTGACTACCGAGCCGGCAAAGATGATGAGAAAAACAGCGGTGGCAACCGACCACCCTACAAAGGTCGTGCGCCTCTTCTGCTCTGCGTCGCTTGCGCTCATCACTTCCGGCACCTCCGTCATAATGTTGGCCGGAAGAATCATGTCTTCAATCTCCTTGTTGCTGCGCAGGCGGTCGTCCGCAAATTCGAGGATGCCGACCACCATCATTCCGAGCAACAGGCCAGCCGCGATTCCAAATCCGCAGAACTTCAGGCGGTTGGGTGAGTCCGGCCGCGAAGGAAGGCTGGGAGGGTCGAGCAGCGTGAAGCGCTGCCCCTGCTGCAACTGCTCCATTCTCGTAGCCATTTTCGAGTCCGTTTCTTTCTTGAGCAGGTCGTTATAGTTGGCCTGCGACTGCTGGTATCCGCGGGTCAGATCAGCAAGCTGCTGCTGGACCGCGGGCGCGGCGTTCAGGCGAGCCTGGTACGTGCCGATTCGCGCGGAGAGGCTCTCAATGGATCTTTCGCGGCCGGCGATGTCGATCTGACTCGACTTGAGCTGCCCCTTCAGCTGCAGCAGCGCCGCGGAATCGCCGGACGCCGCATTGCTGAGGTTGTCCGATTTCTGCGATGCGGCGGCTGCCTCCTGCCGGGCAACGATGCCCTTCCGCTGTTGTTCCGCCGCCGCCAGTTGTGCCTTGACGGTTTCTACCGCCGGATAGCTGCTCGTATACCGCGCGCTCAAATCGGCCAACTGAACGCGAAGCACCGCGATCTGCTTGTCCATGGCCTCTAAGCTGTTGGATCCCTGCGCCGACGCCTCTTCTTCCGGATGGCTGGAGCGATACTGGGCAATGAGCGACTCATAATAGGCGCGCTGCTGCTTTGCGGCATTGAGCGAATCCTGTTCACTCTGCAACTGCGCCTGCAATCCGCTGAGGATCTGCAGATTGCTGGCCTGCTGGGTGGGCAATTCGCTCTGATGCGCGGATTCGAACTCACGCACGGTCAGGTCCTGCTGCGCGAGGCTTTTTCGCGCCTGATCCAGCTGTTTTTCGATGAACGTGGTGGTCTGCTCCGATTGCTTCTGCCGCTCGATCAGGTTTGCGGTAATGAAGAGATTTGTCAGCTCACCGGTGATTTCCTGCGCCACCTTGGGCGTCGGCGCGGAATAGGAAACCCTGAAGGCCGTGATCTGATTGTTGGGCGAGCGAACCAGTTCGATCTTGCCGATATCGCTGCGCATGCGTTTGATCTGCTGATCCTGCGTCATCGGATGCTGCGGGTCGCGATAGAGGTCGAACTTGCGGATGATGGTAAGGAGACGAGTCCTGCTCAGAATCTGCTGCTGGATGGTCTGGAGCTGCTCCTGCAGATCATCGGTGATGTTCGGGACCACGTAATTCTTCGGCATCGTGGGTCCCTGCACCAGAATGAGCGTGGTCGACTTGTAGCGCACCGGGAGAAACCAGGAAAGACCCCAGACCGCCAGCCATCCGACGAGCAGGGGGATGAGGAACTGCAAATGACGGCGCTTGGCGAGATCGATCCAGCGTCCAGGATCGAATTGCGTTGCCTTTTCTTCGGCAAATTCTTCAGACATAGCTAGTATCCCAGGGAGCGAGTGAAGTGCCAGACGAGCGATGCCATTCCGCGGTTGCTGTCCGGATTGGCGGCGATGGAGGGAATGCCTTCATAGGCCTGGTGCGAGCGGTCGTATTCAAGCAGGACGGACAGGTGGGGGTTGATCGCATGGTCCAGCACGGCGCTTCCAAATATTGAATGGCCGCCCCGAATGCTGTTTCTCACAGAGGGTTCCGGATTGTGACCCATGGCGTAGGCTCCGCTGATGCCGGCAGTCCATGTCCGCAGCATTTGCCAGCGTGTCGCGAGCGCGGCGTTATCGTTGGCGAATACACCCAGCATGCCGCCGCCGCCGGTGATCATGTGGCTATAGGTGAGGATGGCGCTGGCACGAGGTGCATGCCAGCCCATGGAAGCCGACACGTAAGGGCTCCACGACACCTTCACCGAGGAAGCCGCCGAGTCGGTGATTCGGTAGGACTCCGGACCCGCCGCGACCGACAGCAGTGCGCCACGCTCGGAAGACAGCGAATAGTATGCGAGCAGCGTGTGCGTCTGCACCGTTTGCGTCGATGGCTTTGGGTAGGCGAGGTACTCCATGTAACTCCATTGCGCCCCGAAGTACTGAGGCCGGGCTACGCGCTGACTGAAGAACGCCGAGGCTCCCCTCGATCCGGAATTGTAGAGGCCCACGGTCTGCGACGGATCCGGGTAGTGCAGCATGCTGACGATTCCCGACCCGCCCAACAGCGTATTGACGCCAGTCTGCACGGTGACTTCGCCGCGCGCCTGATTCTGCATGAACTGGGCGAAGGCGGGCGCCAGCGCCGGAGTGTAAGACGCGGCGATATTGCTGGTATAGGCTTGTCCGCTGTTGTTGGTCGTATCGCTGAACTGATCGTTGAAAGTAATGGCTACGTGCTCCGCAGGATGGAAGCTGTATGCCGCGGTGGCCACCTGATCGATCTGGTTCAGGGAACTGCTTGGCTGATAAAAGCTGAACCCCGGAGAGTAGCTGAAGGTGCGGTTCTGAGTCGGCGTCGACCAGTTGTAGCTAAGCCTGGGCAGCACGGAAATGGTCGTCTCGGCTTGCGTGCCGTAATCGGATCCCGCAAAGAGATTATCTATATAGGAGCCGCTGACCGCGATATCGCCCCGAAGAACGTTCTTCAGCTGCTCGGCGCCCAGCTGAACAGTTTCGGGGGCGATGCTGACCGGCGCCGGGGTGATCATCTGGGCGTCCTGCGCTCCCGACAGTTCCTCGGGCGCAGAAGTCTCCTGGGACCATGCAGACGCAGTCAACAGCAATGCCAAAGCCAGGCAGGCGTGATGCTTCATGGCGATATCACTCAGGGAACGATGACGGTATCGTGCGGTTCGAGCCGAATGTTCTGTTCCGGATCAACCCCACGGATGACATTTTTGTAGTTGAATTTGATCCTCTTCTGTCCGCCGCCGTGCGTGGGCCGCACGATATAGATGTCCTTTTCTTTGGCAAAGCTCTGGAAGCCTCCAGCCACGGCGATGGCATCAAGGACCGTTGTTGTTGCCGTCAGAGGATACGAGCCTGGCTTCATCACACGTCCGAGGATGTTGAACGTCCGGCTGTTCATCTTCTGGACGATCACCGTGACCCGCGGATTCGTCAGATAGGCCTTCAGCCTCTCGGCGATATTGTCTTCGAGCTGCACCGGCGTGCGTCCCGCCGCCTGCACTTCGCCGATCAGAGGCATCGAGATTTTTCCGTCGGAGCGAACCGGTATCGACTGCGTCAGATCCTTTTCATTCCACACGTTGATGGCCAGCAGATCGTCATCGCCGATCACGTAACCGTGTCCGGGCGTGGAGGCGCTGGCCGGATGAGAACTGGCGGCTGCGGGAACCGGAGCGATTGCCGCAGCCTCCGACTGC